>RFTU01000060.1 GCA_009923315.1 Betaproteobacteria bacterium | reverse complement strand
TCACCTTTCGTCCCGGTTTCCAGGACTCCGATGGGTTGCACAACCTTCCGCGACCCGGCTCTACCGGTTGGCGGATTGCGACCCGCCTTGCTATCTGACAGACCAGCAAGGGGACGGGAAGGACCTTCTCAGTCACACGGCTTCACTGTATCACCGGATCCGTGACAAATCCTGACAGCTCACTTCGGGGTGAGAATGCGGGATCGGTCGTAAGTCTCGAACGGCAGGGCGATGGTCACAAAGAAACTGGTGACGTTGAAGATCCATCCGGCTGCGCCGCCCAAACCGCGCGAGGGCGAGCCCTGCAATGGCTGTGGCGTGTGCTGCCTGGCCGAACCTTGCCCCATGGGGGCCTTGCTGACCCTGCGGACCCAAGGGCCCTGCCAGTGGCTTGATTGGAACGCCGCCACCCACACCTACCGCTGCGGAGTCCTGGCGGCCACGGACCCCAACGCCTTGCCGGTCCATGCCGGCGGCTTCAAGCGCTGGTGGCGTCAACGCCTGCACCGCGCCGCGCGGCGCTGGATTGCCGCAGGCCACGGTTGTGACTGTTCGATGGACGACGCGCCGGCTGACGCACCGAATCGTTGAATCGATGTGTCGGCGTGCGGGTCAGCCGAGCAGGCGCTGACGGGCCTGAGCGTACTCGGAGGCAAAACGGGCCACCAGGTCGCCCGCCCCGACCACTTCGCGGATCACCCCGACACCCTGGCCGCAGCCCCAGATGTCGCGCCAGGCCTTGGCCGCACTGGCCCCCTCGCCGGTGGCGAAGTTCATCTTGCTGGGGTCACTCTCGGGCAGGTTCTCAGGGTCCATGCCGGCGTTGCGGATGCTGCCCTTCAGGTAGTTGCCGTGGATGCCGGTGTAGAAGTTGCTGTAGACAATGTCGTCCGAGTTGCTCTCGCAGATCATCTGCTTGTAGCCGTCCACCGCACGCGCCTCATGCGTGGCGATGAAAGGCGAGCCGATATAGGCCAGGTCTGCGCCCATGGCCTGCGCGGCCAGGATGGCGCCGCCCGACGCAATGGAGCCAGACAACGCCAGGGGACCGTCAAACCATTGCCGGATTTCCTGGACCATGGCAAAGGGGCTCTTGACGCTGGCATGCCCACCGGCCCCCGCAGCCACCGGAATCAGGCCGTCAGCGCCCTTCTCGATGGCCTTGCGGGCGAACACGTTGTTGATGACGTCGTGCATCACGACGCCACCCCAGGCATGGACGCCCTGGTTCACATCCTCACGGGCGCCCAGGCTGGTGATGACGATGGGGACCTTGTACTTGGCGCACACCGCCATGTCGTGCTCCAGCCGGTCATTGCTCTTGTGCACGATCTGATTGATGGCGTAGGGGGCAGCGGGCGCGTCCGGATGGGCGCGGTCCCAAGCGGCCAGTTCCTCGGTGATCTCGTGCAGCCACTCATCCAGTTGCGAAGCCGGCCGAGCGTTGAGCGCGGGCATTGAGCCCACGATCCCGGCCTTGCACTGTGCAATCACCAGCTTGGGGTTGCTGATGATGAACAGGGGCGAGCCGATGACCGGCAGGCGCAGCCTGTTGAATACGGGAGGCAATGACATGGGGGCTCCGGATGGGGATGACGGTGGCGGGCGTTGAGCGAAGAGACATCAGGGTCTATCAGAACGCCTCTAGGGCCATCGAAGTCACGCCTTCGCTGCCTTCCACGATCGCATCGCGAAGGCCCGGTGCACGGGACAGCACGTGGTCCGCGTACACGCGGCAGGTGGCGATCTTGGCCTGCATGAAGGCGGCATCCTCGCCATCGGCGAGCTTCGTTTCCGCCACCAGCAGCGCACGCGCCATCTGCCAGCCGGCCATCAGGTTGCCCGCCAGCATCAGGTAGGGCACGGAACCGGCGAACACGGCGTTGGGATTGCCCTTGGACTGGGCCACCACAAAATCCACCACATCCAGGAAGGCCTTGCGGGCGGCACTCAGACGGCTGAGCATGGCACGGGCGTTCACGCTGTTGCGCGCAGCGAGCTCGCGCTCGGTGGCCTCCACCTGAGCGGCAATGCCCTTGGCCGTGGCGCCGCCATCACGCGCGGTCTTGCGGCCCACGAGGTCGTTGGCCTGGATGGCCGTAGTGCCCTCGTAGATGGTCAGGATCTTGGCGTCCCGGTAGTACTGGGCCGCACCGGTTTCCTCAATGAAGCCCATGCCACCGTGCACCTGCACGCCCAGCGAGGTCACCTCAAGGCTCATCTCGGTGGAATAGCCCTTCACCAGCGGCACCAGGAATTCGTAGAAGGTCTGGTTCTGGGCACGTACCGCCGCGTCAGGATGGGCATGGGCCGCGTCATAGGCCGCTGCGGCCACCGTGGCCATGGCGCGGCACCCCTCGGTGATGGCGCGCATGGTCAGCAGCATGCGCTTGACATCCGGGTGGTGGATGATGGGCGCGGCCGTGTTGAGGGAACCATCCACCGGGCGGCTTTGCACGCGGTCACGCGCGTATTGAACGGCCTTCTGATAGGCACGCTCGGAGATGGCGATGCCCTGCACGCCCACGGCAAAACGAGCGGCATTCATCATGATGAACATGTATTCGAGACCGCGGTTTTCCTGGCCCACGAGATAGCCCACCGCGCCACCGTGGTCACCGTACTGCAGCACGGCCGTGGGGCTGGCCTTGATGCCCATCTTGTGCTCGATGGACACGCAGTGCACGTCGTTGCGCTCGCCCAGCGAACCGTCGGCCTTGACCATGAACTTGGGCACGATGAACAGCGAGATGCCCTTGACGCCCTCGGGCGCGCCCTGCACCCGCGCCAGCACGAGGTGGACGATGTTCTCGGCCATGTCGTGCTCGCCATAGGTGATGTAGATCTTGGTGCCGAAAATCTTGTAGGTGCCGTCGGGCTGCGGTTCAGCGCGTGTGCGCACCAAGGACAGGTCCGATCCCGCCTGCGGCTCGGTCAGGTTCATCGTGCCCGTCCAGGTGCCGTCCACCATCTTGGGGATGTAGGTGGCCTGCTGCTCAGGCGTGCCGGCCGTCAGCAGGGCCTCGATGGCGCCATCCGTGAGCAGCGGGCACAGCGCGAAGCTGAGGTTGGCGCTGTTGAGCACTTCCAAGCAGGCCGTGCCGATGGTTTTGGGCAGGCCCTGCCCACCGAAGTCCGCCGGGTGCTGCAGCCCCTGCCAGCCGCCCTCGGCGTACTCGCGGAAAGCCTCCTTGAAACCCGGCGTGGTCGTCACGTGGCCGTCCTTGAGCGACGATGGGTTCTTGTCGCCTTCCCAGTTCAGCGGGGACACCACGCCTTCATTGAGCTTGGCGCACTCCTCGAGCACAGCCGCGGCCGTGTCGGGGCCCGCGTCCTCAAAACCCGGCAACTGGGCCACGCCTTCAAGGTGGGCCAGCTCCGTCATGGCAAACAGCATGTCCTTGACTGGGGCGCGGTAGGTCATGGTGGATCCTTGTCAGTGCATGAATCGATCAGGAACGGGTTTGTGCAGACCACAACTCCCGCTCTGCAAAAACAAAGGGCCCCCGAAGGGCGCCCTGCCAGGAGCCGCTCAGAGCGACTTCACCAGTTCGGGCACAGCCGCAAACAGATCGGCCTCCAGACCAAAGTCGGCCACGCTGAAGATAGGGGCCTCGGGGTCCTTGTTGATGGCCACGATGACCTTGGAGTCCTTCATGCCGGCCAGATGCTGGATGGCGCCGCTGATGCCACAGGCCACGTACAGCTGCGGTGCCACGATCTTGCCGGTTTGGCCCACCTGCCAGTCGTTGGGCGCATAGCCAGCATCCACCGCGGCTCGGCTGGCACCCAGGGCCGCACCGAGCTTGTCGGCCAGCGGCGTGAGCACCTCGTTGAACTTCTCGGCAGAACCCAGGGCTCGGCCGCCGGAGACGATGATCTTGGCGGCAGTCAGTTCGGGGCGATCACTCTTGGCCAGCTCACTGCCCACATAGGCGCTCTTGCCGCTGTCGGCCGCGCCGGACAAGGGTTCGACCGAGCCCGCACCACCCGAAGCGGGTGCCGCATCGAATCCGGTGGTGCGCACGGTGATCACCTTGATCGCGTCAGCGGATTGCACCGTGGCGATCGCATTGCCCGCGTAGATGGGGCGCTCGAACGTGTCGGCCGCCAAGACCTTGGTGATGTCGCTGATCTGCGCCACGTCCAACAAAGCAGCCACCCGCGGGGCGGCATTCTTCCCGTTGGCGGTGGCGGGGAACAGGATGTGGCTGTAACCCGGGGCGATGGCCACCACCAAAGCGGCTAGGTTTTCAGCCAGCTGATGGGCCAAGGAAAGGTCGTCCGCATGCAGCACCTTGGTCACGCCCGCGACCTGAGCCGCCTGCTGCGCGGCAGCGCCGGCGTGACTGCCGGCCACCAGTACGTGCACGTCGCCGCCACAGGCGGCTGCGGCGGTGATGGTGTTGAGGGTGGCGCCCTTGAGGGACGCGTGGTCGTGTTCGGCTACTACGAGGGCGGTCATGAGGATCTCACTGGCGCATGGTGTTGGGGAGTGGGGGACAAGCGGTCTGCACGACTGCTTGGGATTCCCCTGCAGGGTCGCTGGAGCGGCTGGAGCCGCGGTCTCAGCCGATCACCTTCGCGTCGTTCTTCAGCTTGGAAATGAGGGTGGCGACATCGGGCACCTTGATGCCCGCGCTGCGCTTGGGCGGCTCAGTCACCTTCAAGGTGGTGATGCGCGGGGTGACATCAACACCCAAATCGATCGGCTTGACCACATCCAGCGGCTTCTTCTTGGCCTTCATGATGTTGGGAAGCGTGACATAGCGCGGCTCGTTGAGCCGCAAGTCGGTGGTCACCACAGCGGGCAATTGCACACAAAGGGTCTCCAAGCCGCCGTCCACCTCGCGCGTGACGGTGGCCTTGCCATCGGCCACGTCCACTTTGGAGGCAAAGGTGGCCTGGGGCATGCCCGCCAAGGCAGCCAGCATTTGGCCCGTCTGGTTGCAATCGTCGTCGATGGCCTGTTTGCCCAGGATCACGAGCTGCGGCTGCTCCTTGTCGACCAGGGCCTTGAGCAGCTTGGCCACGGCCAGAGGCTGCAGCTCCCCATCGGACTCCACCAGAATGCCTCGGTCGGCACCGATGGCCATGGCGGTACGCAGGGTTTCCTGGCACTGGGCGACGCCACAGGAGACGGCGATCACCTCCGTGACCACGCCCTTCTCTTTCAGACGCACCGCTTCCTCGACCGCAATCTCGTCGAAGGGATTCATGCTCATCTTCACATTGGCGATGTCCACCCCGGTGCCGTCGGTTTTCACGCGCACCTTGACGTTGTAGTCGACCACCCGTTTGACCGGGACCAGAACCTTCATAAGGGGCTCCTCTGCAGAGAAATGACGGACAGCATGAACCGATTCTAGGTGGCGGCCCTTGTCGCCTTCCTGACGGAAAACCGGGGCCCACTTCAAAAACGAACGGTCGTGCTATTTTCGCACAGGCTGCCAGACCCAAGTGGTCAGCGTGCGCCTTATGGCACCGCGGCCACAGGCGGCAAGGGCAGCTTGACCCGCCGCAACAGCAGCAACCCGATCACAAAAAACAAACCCGTGCTGAGGATGGCCAGCCGGTGGTTGCCGGCGGTGACCCAGGTCACCAGGCCATAGGTGATGGGCCCCACGATCGCAGCCAGGCGTGTGGCGAAGGTCCACAAACCATAGAACTCGGCCACGCGTTCGGCCGGTGCCAGCAGCCCGGCCATGGCGCGCCCGGCCGATTGGCTGGAACCCATGCACAGCCCTGCGAGCACGGCCGCGATCCAGAAGAGGCCCGGGCCCTGCGCCGCCACGGCCAACAGGGTCATGGCGATCCACCCCCACAGGGTCAGCGACAGGGCGCGGCCATGCCCGATATGGTCCTGGAAATAGCCGAAAGCAAACGCGCCCAGCGCCGCGGCGATGTTGACCAGGAATATCAGGGCCATGGTCTGGGTCTGACCGAAACCCATGGCCTGTTCGGCGTACACCGCAGCCAGGGCAATCACCACCGCGATGCCGGCTTGGTAGGCACAAGCGCAGCCCATCAGCCACAAGAAACTGCGGTGCTCGTTGGATTCGAGCAGTTCGCGCGCCGTTCGAAGCCAGGACGGTCGGGGCGCATGCGCAGGCTGGGCAGCGGCTCCGTCGGCGCCATGGACCGCGCCGCGCTCTTTGAGCCACGCCAGGGTGCAGCAGGCAGCCAGCGCATACACCACCGCCGTGATCACCATGGTCACCGGCACAAACTGCTCGGCCGTTTGACCTTGGGCCTGCGCCCACAGCACATAGGCCAAGCTCAAGCCCAGTGCCAGCATGCCCCCCAGGTAGCCCAGGCTCCAACCCCACCCGGAGACACGACCCAGGGCATCGGGTCGAGCCAACTCCGGGAGGAAGGCGGCAATGAGCGACTCACCCCAGGAAAAAAAGAGATTGGCCAAGACGACGGCCAAGACCGCCAGCACCAAATCGCCGGGCCCACACCAAGCCAGGGCCAAGGTCCCGAGGATGCAGCCCAGCGTGGCGACCATCAACCAGGCCTTCTTCGAGCGCCTGGCGTCGGCCCTCGCGCCCAGAGCCGGCATGGTCCACATCACCAAGGCACTGGAAGCCCCTAAGGTGAGGGTCCACGCCAAGGTGGCCCAATCCGCACCCGCGGCCACCACACCCACGAAATAGGCGTTGAACACCGCCGTGATCACCACCGTGGTGAAACCGGAATTGGCAAAGTCATACAGGGCCCAGCCCCAGACTTCGCGAGGCTGCACGCCAGGCTGAAGGGCCTCCTGCGGGAACCAGTTCTTGAACATGACGGACAGCGGTCGGTGTGGAACCCGCATCATGCACGATGGCGGCGGATCAGGCCGCGCGCGCGCCGTCAGTTCGGTGATCGGTACACGCTGCGGATGCGGTTGCCACCGCCTTCGGTCACCAGAAGCTGACCGGCGGCGTCGATGGCCAGCGCCGTGGGTTGGTCGAACGCCGCGGCCGTTCCCACGGCCTCACGGTAGCCACTGCGCCCCGATCCTGCAATCGTGAGGACCGTGCCGACGGTGCCCACCACCTGGATCTGCCGCAGCGCATGGTTGCCGGCATCGGCCACAAAGACCGTGGCCTGCGCATCCACCGCCACGGCCATCGGAAGCGAGAAGCCGGCCAACGCCCCCGTGCCATCCTGCGCACCGGCATTGGCCGAACCGGCGATGGTGGCCACAGTGCCCGAAGGAGCCACGGCGCGGATGAGGTGGTTCTGGGTATCGGCCACATAGACCGTGCCCTGCGGGGCCACGGCCACACCGGCCGGGCCATTGAAGGTGCCGGCTGCTCCGTCCGCACGACCGCGCGTGCCGGGGGTACCCGCGAACAGGGTCACCGCACCCACGGGGCTGACCCTGCGGATCACATGGTTGCCGGTGTCGGCCACATACAAGTTGCCCGCCGCATCAATGGCCAAGCCGCGAGGGCCGTTGAACTGGGCAGCCGCGCCCGTCCCGTTGGCGTAGCCGGCCACGCCTGAGCCCGCCCAGGTCGTGACCTCTCCGGTGGCCGCTGCGATGCGCCTGATGACATGGTTGCCAGAGTCGGACACGAAGACATTGCCCGCGCTGTCAACCGCCACGCCGGCCGGCGCGCGAAACGAGGCCGACAAGGGTGCCAGGCTGTTGACCAGGCCCGGTACCGCAGAGCCGGCCAAGGTCGAGACGGCGCCCAAGGGCATCATCACCGTCCGAACTCGGGAGGAACTGAAATCGACCACGAGGAGGTCTCCGCCAGGCCCCACCGCAATACCGGCTGGTCCGGAGAAGCGGGCCGCAGCACCGACCTCATCGATCGTGCCGGCCTGGCCTGAGCCGGCCACCAAACGGGTGCGCCACACGAAGGACAGGCACTGGGCTGCGACCGTTCCGACCGGCCCGCTGACGGCCGTGCCCGAGTCGTTCGAGAGGGTACAGGTCTGCCCAGTCGGTTGCGTGCCGACGGTGACCGAGTAACTGCCCCCATCGGCCAACAGGGTCGGAAACTGGAAGGGGCCGTTGCCTGAAACGGTGAGGCTGTCGTTGCCGTTGCGCAGCACCAGCGGCTGGCCACCCACCACGTTCATGAGCCCGGTGGCACTGCCACCCAGGGTGTGCCGATTGACGGCGCAGGACACCCGCAACTGCGTCACGGCCGTGGTCACACCCGCACCCGAGGCATTGCTCAGCGTACAGGTCTGCCCGGCCGGTTGGGCATCCACGGTGACCAGGTATTCCCCGCCATAGGTCACGCCTGGAGACGCCGTCAGAAAGCTGAAGCTGCCGTTGCTGCTGAGGGTCACCGTGGGCAGGGGCGTCGCGATTCCACTGCCGGCGAGCTTGAGTTGGACCTGCTGACCTTGGCTCAAGCCTGAGAGTTCGCCTCCAATGCTCAGCCGTCCCGGGCTGCACACCACATCGATGTTCGACACCGGGCTGGTCCCGGCTGTGCCCGACCCATTGCTGACCACGCAGGCCGCGCCTTGCGGTTGTGTCGTGACCGTCACGGCATAGGTGACCCCATTACCGGGCCTCACCGCCAGGGTGTAGCGGCCGTTGGCACTGATGGTGGCGTTGGTGGGGTTGCCACTTCCCAGGGTTTGGCCCAGGGTGACGGTGGTGCCCGCAGGCAGTCCGCTGACCGTTCCGCCCAACACCGCGGGGTTGTCGGTGCACACCACGGTGACATTCGACACATCGGCCTTGATGCCGACCGTTTCACTCCCGTTGGAGACGACGCAGGTCTGGCTGGCCGGTTGTTGTTGCACGGCCAGGGTGTATTTCGAGCCCTGTGGCAATCGGTCGGGAAACCGAAAATTTCCGTTCGTTGTCAGCGTGACCTGGGTTCCGGCTCCACTGAGCAGCAGGATCTGTTGTCCGGCATTCAGCCCCACAACGGTGCCACCCAATGCAAAGCTGGGCACGCCGCCGCTGCTTCCACCACATCCGGTGAGCAGCAGGGCCCACGAGCCCAACACCGTCAAGATCAGCTTGATCATCATTGCATGCGCCCAATGCGGACGGACCGAACTCCAACACTGGAGGATCGGACTCAGCGGCTGATTCTTGATGGTGGTGCCGGCGGCGGGACTCGAACCCGCACCCCTTGCGAGCAGGGATTTTAAGTCCCTTGCGTCTACCGATTTCGCCACGCCGGCTGCCATACCTCCCGCCCATCCAGGAGAGACCAGCAGATGCAGTGATTCACGGATTATCCCGACACAAAGGGACCGGCGCGAGCAGGCGTGGCTCACGAGGGAATCAGGGGGTCGCCTTGAACACGAACGGTACTTCCTGACTCTTGAGGGAGCCATCATCAACTTGCAGGCGCAGGACATAGTCTCCTGCAACATCTGGGACGAGTACCTGAACCGGGAGGGTGGGGTCGGTCACGGTGAGGGCGCTACCCGCCGGCTTGATCTCCAGGCGCCAACGAAAGGTCAGCAATTGCGTTGGGCCATCGTCCGTGCTGGTTCGACCATCAAAAGTCATGACTGAACGAACGGCCCCCGTGCTCTGCCCCGTGATCACAGCACGCGGTGCCTGATTGGTGGTCCTGACGGTAATCGTCACCAAGGATGTCTCGCTCGAGACGGTGCCATCGTTCACAGTCAGACCCACCACATAGGTCCCCGCCAAATCCGGTGTGATGGATATGACCTTGTTGGTGGCGGCCGTGCCGGCCTGATTCGAGGCGGGGCTAAGTTTCGCCGTGCTGGCCTGTGGGGTACTGGGACTGGAGATGAGCTGCCACGCGTAGGTCAGCACATCGCCGGGATTGGCATCTGAACTACCGCTACCGTCGAGCAACACCGTGTCGCCAACCATTGCCGAACGATTGCCGCCCGCATTGGCCACAGGCGGAGCGTTGCGCTGCGACACCAGAACCGTCACGACGTCACTCGAGGCATTGCCCAGGGAGTCGGTGACCGTCGTGCCCGCCGCATCTGGAATGAACTGCGCCTTGGCCGCACTCGCGTTGAGGATGGTGCGCGCCGTGCTGCTGCCCTCGGGCCTGGACACCAGGGTCCACTGGTACGACAACAGGGTGGCATTGCTCAGGCCGCCGGCTCCGGCGGGCGTGCCCGAGCCGTCCAGGTCGATGGTCGAGCCCACCAGTACGGACTGGCTGCTGCCGGCGTTGACCAAAGGGGCTGCCGTGCGGGCCGCACGGACCGTCACGCTGCGCTCAGGGCTGCTCGCGCGGCCATCGCTGACCACCAAGCGCACCACATAGTCTCCGGCCTGGTCCGGCACGAACTCTGGCCGCGCCGTGGTGGTGAAGCCCAGGACCGCGGCGCTCCCCGTAGGCCTGGAGATCCAACTCCAGGTGTAGCGCAACAGGTCCCCGTTGGGGTCCACGCTGCCAGACGCGTCGAGCGTCACCCGTGTCCCCACCAGCACCACCGAGGACGGCCCCGTCACCACGGCAGTCGGCGGGACGTTGGCCGCACCGGAGGTCACCGTGACGAAGGCCGGTGCACTGAGCAATGCACCATCACTGGTCACCAAGGACACCACATAGGGGCCACTCACATCCGGGGTGAAGAAGGGGCGCGGCGTGTCGGCACCGCTGAGTTGGGCGGCACTGCCCACCGGCTTGGTGGCCAGGACCCAACGGTAGGAGATCAGGTCGCCATCCGGGTCGCTGCTGCCCGTGCCGTTGAGGACCACCTCGGTCCCGTTGACCGCCGTGAGGTCGTCACCGGCCTTGGCCAACGGGGGGTTGTTGATCCGCGTGGCGGTGAAGCTGAAGACCGCTGCGCTGCTGTCGGCCTTGCCATCGTTGACGATCAGGCGAACGGTGTAGGTGCCCACCACATCGGGCGTGATGACCGGCTTAGCAGCCACCGCGTCACTCAGCGCTGCGGCACTGCCGGCCGGTTTGGCGCTGATTTCCCAGCGGTAGGTGAGCGCCTGCCCGTCAGGGTCCTTGCTGCCGGAGCCATCCAGGGTCGCTGCGGTTCGCACGGCCACCGTCACCGGGCCCGACACGAGCGCCACGGGAGCCTGGTTGGACGAGCTGGAGCCGCACACCAAGGAACCCACAGATCCCAGGGAGGCCCCGCTACACGCACCCGAGCCACCGCCACCGCAGCCGCCCAAGGCCAGGAGCAAGGTCACCAGCAGCAGTACATTCCAGCGAGCGTTCGTGTTCATCGTCGTGAGCCTCAGTGCTTGAGGATCGACCCGAAACGCCAATCCTTGAGGCGAGCCTCAGCCCCTCAGCCCTCAAGATCGGGCTGTTCAGGCCGATCCTCCCACGCCGAAACGACGATCGATGACGATGCGCCGCCCCACCCTCCTGATCCTGTGCACTCTGGTGTTGAGTGGGTGTGCCAGTGTGCTCATGCCCGACAACCAGCACTCGACCATCACCGTGACCACCTCATGTGGCCCGGTACAGAATGTGGGCGCCCGCTGCACCATGGTCGGCGCGGGCAGCAGCACCAGCTTTGACACCCCCGCAGAGGTCAGGGTGCCCAATTCGTGGAGCCTGCTCAACTTGGAGTGCCGCGGCGAAATGCTGGGCAGCGCCTCCACGGTGATCATGCCCAAGCCCAACTTGGGCATGTTGGGCAATGTCCTGATCGGGGGGGCGCCAGGGGCCGTGGTCGACACGGCCACCGGGCGAGGGCTGAACTACGATCGGGCGGTGAACCTGCACCGGAGCCAGTGCTTCCGCTAGGTTCACCGCGCCGGCTTCAGCCGGCCTTCTTGGCGTAGGCGCTGCACCAACCGTTGCCGGCCACCTGTTTGCCGGCAAACAGCGGGCACCCGCCCCAGGCGTCCGCAGCCTTGCCCTGGTAAAGCTGGCAATTGCTGCACTTCTGAGCCTTGTCGTGCTTGGGGTACTTCTTGGCGTCGACCTTGGCGGTGTCGTGCTTGTAGCCCAGGCCAGTGGCCTGAGCGTCGTTCTCATCGACCTTGGCTTGTGCCTGCGCGACACCTGCTGCCAGCAGCGTCGACCCGGCGGCCAATTGCATGATGAAGATGCGGCGGTTGCTTGAGTTCATGTTTTCTCCAATTGAGGGCCTGATCGCCCGAGGAACAGCAGCGAGATGGTGACACAAGTGGAATTCCGAGCACGCCACTGGCCTTTGCGCCATTGATCGTGCCCATTGGTCAGCCAGAAAACGGCGGATTGAGCCGGACCGTGGCCCCGTTCAGGGCCAAGGCCAGTGCGAGCCACAGCAGATGCGGCAGCATCAAGAGCACCGAGACGCGGTCCACCCGATGCATGAGCCAGACCACCCAGGCCGCGGACAGCCACAGCGCCATCCCTTCCCAAAGTGCCCAGTCCGGCCTGCGCACCGTGAAGTACAGCACGCTCCACAAGATGTTCAGTAGCGCATTGAGCACACAGGCCAGAAGAAACCCGCTGCGCGCGGTACCGGGCGCCAATCGCCGCCAGGTGCGAACCCCGGCCCATGCGGTGGTGACGTAGAGCAACAGCCAGACCGGCCCGAACAGCTCGTCCGGCGGTTTCCACGAGGGCTGCTGGAGTGATCGATACCAGGGGCCGACATCGGTGGCCAGACCACCCACGGCGGCCACCACCACCATCAGCGCAATGGCCCAGCGAACATCTCTGGGCCATGTCGCCGGGCGCCAGCCTGCGCCTGAGGATTGGCTCGACGCTTCGGAGGAACGGGGCAGGTGTTCGGACATCGGCTCATCGTGCCACGGCCAAGCGCCCCACGGCGGGTCGAGGGCTTGGGTTAAACGCGTGCCAGGCCCAACAGATGCGCCATGTCCTTGAAGAAGATCCGCACATGGGCCATGGGTTTGGCCTTCACCAGCGCCTTGTTCATGTAGGCATCGAAGGTCAGTTGTTGCACATCCTTGTCGCGGCAAATGCTGACGAATCGTTCACGTCGCTTGTCGTTGCGGTACCAGAAGTGCTGCATCATGCCGAGCACCCAGAACACCTTGCCATGGTCCTTCATGAACCGACGGCGCGCCAAGGCGAGGTCACGGGCATGGCCGGACGTCAGAAAGGCCTGTGCGGCATCGGCGGCCAGGCGTCCACCGTACATGGCGTAGTAGATGCCCTCTCCAGAGGCTGGGGCCACCACACCGGCCGCGTCACCGGCCAGCACCACATGCCGCCCGTCGTCCCACCGGGGCAAAGGCTTGAGCGGGATGGGCGCGCCTTCTCGGCGCAGGGTTTCGGTACCGGTCAGCCCCGCGGCCTGTCGCAGGTCGGCCACCGCGCCACGCAGGGAAAAGCCCTTGTCGGCACTGCCGGTACCCACGCTCATCGTGGCCCCGTGCGGGAACACCCAACCGTAGAAGTCGGGCGACAAGAGGCCCCGGTAATAGACATCACAGCGGGCTGGATCGTAGTCGGGATGCCCGGGCTGGGGCGCCCTGATGATCTCGTGGTAGGCAAACACATACTTGGTCTTCTCAGCACCCTCCACCGCTTGGCGGGCGACTTCCGAGCGAGCGCCATCCGCACCGATCACACACCGCGCACGCACCGAACGATCCACGGCATGACCATCGCCCGCACGCTGC
>RFTU01000059.1 GCA_009923315.1 Betaproteobacteria bacterium | reverse complement strand
AGCGCCACGGTCTCCCGCAGGGGCCAGGGCGGCCCGAACAGGCCCGCCACCGCCAGCAAGGCCAGAGCCGCTGCAGACAGCAAGCACCCCCCCACCGACCAGAAGGCCAGGCTCCGAAGCCAGCCGCGCCCCCAGCCGGTACAGGCCGCCACGATGAGCATGCCGACCAGCACGCCGGCATGCTGGACACCCGACAAGGCGGTGGACTCGCCTGGGGTCCATCCGAAAACCAACCCGGCAAAGGGCTCCAGGATCAGGTCCTGCGAGCTGTAGGCCAGCATGGACAGGAACACGAAGAAGGTGAAGCGACGCGCGGCGGGCTCGGCCCACACGTCGGCCAGCGCAGCGCGAAAGCCATCGCGGCCGGTCGGCGACGCCTGCGCTGCCACCGCGGACGGCGCGGCAGGGGTGACGGGCGTCGATGCCGGCGCAGGGGGCTCGACGCGCCACAGCGCCAATGCCGTCACCGCAAGCGCCAACGCGGACACGCAGGAGCTGACCCACACCAGCCGCTCGGGTGTGTAAGGGTCCAGCAGCTTGCCTGCGATACCAGCGGTCATCGCAAAGCCGAAAATCATCATGAGCCAGACGACCGTGGCCGCAGGCCCGCGCCGCTGAGGGACCACCCGCTTGGCCAACAGCGCGAGCAGTGAGGTGCCACTGGCGCTCACGCCCAGGCCGATCAGCACGAAGGCCACGGTGGCCAGCGCCGCACCGAGCGCAAACCGGTCCTGCATCCAGGTGGTGGCCACAGCCGCCAGGACCCCACCCAGGCTGAGCAGCGCCATGCCGCCCATGATCCAGGGCGTGCGACGCCCCCCCGCATCGGACCCGTGGCCCATGCGGGGCCGGGTGATCTGCACCGCGTAATGCAGGGCCACCAAAAGGCCTGGCAAGAGCGCAGGCAAGGCCAGTTCCACCACCATGACCCGATTGAGCGTGGAGGTGGTCAGCACGACCACCGCGCCCAGCGCGGTCTGCACCAGCCCCAGGCGGACCACCCCACCCCAGCCCAGGTAGGGGCTCACGTGCGCGCCTTGAAGCGAACCGCTCACAACCCCGCCCCATCGAAACCGCTGGCCCTCAGCGCGAAGGCACTGGCCAACATGCCCAACACATACAGCAAAACGCCAAAGCCGCTGTACCAAACCGCCCGCTCGGCGGGCCGCTCCAAGAAGCGGCGCATCAACAGCACCTGAGCGCCCAGCATCAGCGCCACGATGGCCGCGTGCGGGGTCTGGCCCCAATCGAGGAGCACCAGCACCACCACGGCCTGCGGCAGGGCCATCGCCCAGCAGGCCACCCGGGCCGCCCGGTTCACACCCAGGCGCACGGGCAGCGACCCCACCCCCATCTGCCGGTCGCCTTCGACCGACTTGAAGTCGTTGAGCGTCATGATCCCGTGCGCGCCGATGCTGTACAGCGCGGCCAGCAAGAGGGACCGCGCATCAGGCATCGCGCCGCCGACCATCACGGCCGCGCCGGTCACCCAGGCCAGACCCTCGTAGCACAGTCCACAAGCCGCATTGCCCCACCAGCCGTTGAGCTTGAGCCGCAGCGGCGGCGCGCTATAGGCCCAAGCCAGGGCCAGGCCCAATACGGCCGCGCCGAACCCCCAAGGCCCCAAGGCGGAGGCCACCACGAGGGACAACACCGTCCAGACCAAAGCAATGTACAGGCCCCAGCGACCGGGCATCCGGCCCGAGGGTATGGGTCGGTGGGGTTCGTTGATGGCGTCCACATGCCGGTCGAACCAGTCGTTGACCGCCTGGCTGGTGGCACACACCAGGGGGCCTGCCAGCAAGACGCCCAGTGCAATCAGCCACCAACGGTCCCCGAACGCCACACCCGAGGCCACCACCCCGCACGCGAAGGCCCACATGGGCGGAAACCAGGTGATCGGTTTCAGCAGCTCGGCGACGGCAGACAGCTGAGGGCGGGCCATGGATGCCCACCTTACGCGGAGCGCTCCTGGATGTCAATTCACATTGACGCTAGGCGATGTACGCTTCACGGTACACCACCCCAACCAGGGCATGGGCCCTCAGTTCTCGCTGTCCTGCTCGCCCACCAGCCCGAAGCGGCGCAGCTTCACATACAGCGATTGACGGGACAGCCCGAGCATCTCAGCCGCTGAGGCTCGGTTGCCGCGGGTGAGCTCCAGTGCGGCTTCGATGCAGCACTGCTCGATCAGGTCGGTCGTCTCCCCGACGATTTCCTTGAGCGGCACGCGCCCCACCAGCTCGGCCATCTGCTCCACCGAACGCGGCAGCGCCGGCGCACCTGTGGTTTCCGCCGAGATGCGCCGTCCCACATCTCGAATCGCAAAACCCAAGGCCGGCGGCTCGGTGCCCGGTACAGAAGCCGCCGAAATCTCCACCTGAGCCGACAGCCCCAGGCGGCCGCGCAGCGTGGTGGAGAACAGGCGAATGCTGCCGCTTTGGCGCAAATGGGACAGCAGCACACTCTGGTCGACCACGGTACGGCCCAACCAGCGCTCCAAGGGTTCGTTGTGCACCTGCTCCGCCGATGCCTCCTGCGTGAGTTCGAGGAAGGCGTGGTTGGCCGACAGCACCTTGCCCGAGGTGTCCGTGACGACGAAGGCGTCGGGAATGGCCTCGACCACCTGTGCCAGGCGCGACCGGGCCTCGTCGTCGACCGGCAGAGCCAAAGACGCCCCTTGCACCGGACACATCTGAATCAGATAGGACGAGCCCCCTTCGTGGCGGATCAGGGTGGCGCGGACCAAAACCTCCACGCCGGAGCCCACCAAGGTGAGCGCGATGCCATCGCCGCGGCCGGTGCTGCGCACGCCGCCCAAGTAGTCGGCCAGGGCCAGGGCCTGAGAGGGATTCACCAGGTCGGGCATCAAGCGCCCGTCCAGGGTCTCGTGGGCCTGGACGCCACACAGCAGACGCGCCGCCGCATTGGCCTCTGTCACCTTCTGACTGGCCGTGCCCACCACCATGACCCCTTCGGCCACCGAATCGAACAACAAGCGATAGCGGGTTTCCAGGTGGCGAAGCCGCAGGTAGTCGCGCTCCAACGAGAGCTGAGCGCCCACCAGGCGCTGCTGCAGCGAAGCCAGCTGCCGCATGTCGCGGCCGAAGGCGACGATCTGGCCCATCTCGCCCAGTTGCACGGCCGAATACAGCATGGGCACATCACTGCCCTGCGCCACCGGGAAGTTGATGTGACGCCAGCGCCGGGTTCGGTGCTCGGAGGCGTCTTCCAGCAACGCGGTGACCTTGCTGCGACTTTCCGGTGTGACGATGTCCACCCAGGCCTTGCCCTGCCAACGCTGGTGACCGATCACGCTGAGTTCGGGGTTGCCCACCGACACGCTCGAAATCAGCCCCTGCCGGTCGATGACCAGGGCGATATCGGCGGCTGCCGCCAACAGAGCCGCCGTGGCCTGGGCATCAAGCCCGGCCAGCGCGTTCAGTGGCACTTCCTGCTGGTTCAACAGAAGATCTCCGTATGCCGGTACGAGCAAAGGGTTAACTCGGTCGTTCATCTTGAGCGTCAGTTCTGTTGCAATGCCGATACTGCCAGGAATGCAAAAGGGGGGCGCTCAGTTCGCCACAGACGTCCTACGGGCAGGCACGGCCCGCCCGGCTACATCTACTGCTTGCTTCGCGTCGAGCGACACACAGTCCGCTCCCACCCGCGTGGCCAAATCTGGCACCGACTGTGCCAGAGGGCCGCCCACCATCACGAGGATACCCTTGTTGCTCGAAAGCTTGCGGATATCCGATATCAAGGCACCGGTCGAGGCCAGCTGATTCGGCGCGGAGATCGAGACGGCCACGACATCGAACCATTCTTGGCGCAGTGCACGCAGCACATCGGCGCGGCTGAATTCGTGCGAGCTCAGGACATCCCAACCGTCATGGCGGAAGAAGTCGGCCACCATGGCCGCGCCCAGGGTGTGGTGCGACCCGGGTGCCGGCACGATGAGGGCGCGGCGACTGCTGGGCTCTGCACCGTCGCGGATGAAATCGGGGCTGAGGTCGTACATCACCTGCTGGATGCGCAGCAGCGCCAGGGTGACCTGCACGAAATCACAGGTGTCGGCTTCCCACATCGCACCGATGTGACGCGCCGCCGGCGTGATCAGGTCCAAATAAATCGACTCGAGCGACGCACCTCGGTCGCGCAAGCCAGAGACCAATTCGCGCGCGCTTTGTGCCTCGCCGTTCAGACTGACGTCCACCAGGGCCTGAACCTGTGCCGTGTCGATGACCATGGGGTTCGACACCGCTGCCGCGCCAGCGGTGCCGGACGTCGAGGCCAAGGGCGAGCGGTGGGCGTTCATCAGCCGGGAAATGAGGTCGATTTCCAGCATCGACTTGAGCACCACGCGAACGCGGTGGTCTGCCGGGCTCGCCGACCCACTCCGGTCGTGTTGGCCGGTCTGACGGGCGCCATCGGGGCGGCGGGTGGCATCAAACGGGCCGTCTTCAGCGGTGTGGAGCGATCGATCCAATCCTGCGTCTCCTGCATTGGGGCGCTGGCGGACGAGCGACGGGCGCGGCTGGCCCGGGGGGCTGCCGCGAATTCCGCTCGAAGGCATTCAACGCCACGCATCTCTTGAAACAGCACGGAAACATGGTTGGTCGGTGTTCCCGAATATCGCTGCTTCCCGTCGGACTTACAAGCACATTCACTGCGCACCGGCAGCGAAATTCGAGCCGGCCACGCCAGTAGGCCATAAATGGAATGTCATGTCCAGTTGTCGTCAACTAGAATTGACAGACACAGCCAGGCCGACTAGATTGCAGGCATGACCGCAGTTTTACCCCCGTGTACGGCGCCCAACGGTGCCGGCTCCCCCGCCCGTGGGCGGCCGCCTCTGTACACGCCTGAGCAGAAAAGGCGGCGAGACGAATCCCGCTGGACCCTGGTTCAGGGGGTATTGGCGCCCATCCAGTTCGTGGTGTTTTTGGGGTCTCTGGCCTTGGTGTTGCGATACCTGGCCACCGGCGAGGGTCTGGAATGGGCCAGTGCTTCGGTGGTGCTCAAGACCCTGGTGCTCTACCTGATCATGATCACCGGCTGCATTTGGGAAAAGGCGGTCTTTGGTGTCTACCTCTTCGCGCCGGCCTTCTACTGGGAAGACGTGTTCAGCATGTTGGTCCTGGCGCTGCACACCGCTTATCTGGCCGCGGCGCTCAACGACCTACTGGCACCGACGGAGTTGATGGGCTTGGCCCTGGCCGCGTATGCGGCCTATGTGGTCAATGCGGGGCAATTCCTGTGGAAGTTGCGGGCGGCACGACTGCAAGCCCAAAGCGAAGCCGCGGCGGTGCTTGGAGGTGCTGCATGAGCCCGGTCATCCCCATTCAATCCAGCCCGCTGACGGCGCCGGCAGCCGCGGCCGGCCATTGCAGCACGGCGCCGGCAGCGGCGCGGCCGGTCCTTCGAGAACGTGGTCAACGCGAGGTGTTCTGCGGCCTGACCGGCATCATCTGGCTGCACCGCAAGATCCAGGACGCCTTCTTCCTGGTGGTCGGTTCACGCACCTGTGCCCACCTGGTGCAATCCGCTGCCGGGGTCATGATCTTTGCGGAACCGCGCTTTGCGACCGCCATCATCGATGACCGGGACTTGGCCGGCCTGGCCGATGCCAACGACGAACTCGACCGCGTGGTCACCCGACTGCTGGAGCGGCGGCCCGACATCAAGACGCTGTTCCTGGTGGGCTCCTGCCCCAGCGAAGTGATCAAGCTGGACTTGTCACGCGCTGCGCAGCGCCTGTCGCAGCGGTTCACGCCCTCGGTGCGCATCCTGAACTACTCGGGCAGTGGCATTGAGACGACCTTCACCCAGGGTGAAGACGCCTGCCTGGCCTCGCTCGTGCCGTGCCTGCCCGCGGCCGCGTCGGCTGATCAACCGAACGCCGACCTGCTGGTGGTGGGTGCCCTGCCCGATATCGTCGAAGACCAGTTCGCGCGCCTGTTCGCGGCCATGGGCCTACCCCGGGTGCAGTTCTTGCCGCCGCGGCGCTCCACCGAACTCCCCCCCATCGGGCCCCACACGCGGTTCCTGATGGCGCAGCCCTTCCTGGCCGATACCGCACGGGCCCTGGAGGACCGAGGCGCGCGCCGGGTGGCTGCCCCCTTCCCGTTTGGAGTGGAAGGCACCACCGCTTGGCTGAAGGCTGGTGCGGCTGCCGTCGGCGTGGACGCCACGGTCGTGGACGAGGCCACCGCATCGGCGCGTCAGCGTGCACAGGCGGCCCTGGCCAAGATCAAACCGGCGCTGCAGGGACGCACGCTGTTCTTCTTTCCCGATTCGCAACTGGAAGTGCCCCTGGCGCGCTTTCTCCATCGGGAATTGGGCATGGCATTGGTGGAGGTGGGCACGCCCTATCTGCATCGGCAGCATCTGGAGGAGGAACTGGCCCTCCTGCCGCCGGGCGTGCAGCTGTCTGAAGGCCAGGACGTGGAGCGCCAGTTGGATCGATGCCGCGCGGCGCGACCGGACATCGTGGTGTGCGGCCTGGGGCTGGCCAATCCGCTGGAGATGGAGGGCATGACCACCAAGTGGGCCATTGAACTCGTGTTTTCTCCCGTGCATGGCTACGACCAGGCGGCCGACCTGGCCCAGTTGTTTGCACGCCCACTGGACCGCCGACAACGTTTGGCGGCCTGAGCCCGTCAGAAGCAACCCCATGCAGTTGACACTCTGGACTTACGAAGGACCGCCGCACGTGGGGGCCATGAGGGTGGCCACGGCGCTCCAGGATGTGCACTATGTGCTGCACGCTCCTCAGGGCGACACCTACGCCGACCTCCTGTTCACGATGATCGAGCGTCGCGGCAAGCGCCCACCGGTCACCTACACAACCTTCCAGGCCCGAGACCTGGGTGGCGACACGGCCGAGTTGTTCAAGTCGGCCGTGCGTGAAGCCCATGAGCGCTTCAAGCCTGGCGCCTTGTTGGTGGGGGCGTCCTGCACCGCTGAACTCATCCAGGACGATCCAGGCGGCCTGGCGCAAGCCCTGAACCTGCCCATTCCGGTGGTCCCACTCGAATTGCCCTCCTACCAACGCAAGGAAAACTGGGGGGCGGCCGAGACCTTCTACCACCTGGTGCGCACCCTCCTGGGGCCCGCCTCCCGCGCCCCCGACGCGGCTGATCGACCGGCTTTGGCAGGACGCCGCGCCCGCTGCAACCTGTTGGGGCCCACCGCCCTGGGCTTCCGACACCGGGATGACATCACCGAGGTCACCCGCTTGCTTTCACACATGGGCGTGGATGTTTCGGTGGTCGCCCCGATGGGCGCCTCCACAGCCGACCTCATGCGGCTGCCCGAAGCCGACTTCAACGTCGTCTTGTATGCCGAAACCGGCGCCACGGCCGCGCAGTGGTTGCAGCGGCAGTTCAAGCAACCCGTGGTCCGCACCACGCCGATCGGTGTGCAGGGTACGAGGGCCTTCATGCAGGAAGTGGCGTCGATCGTGAATTCGCTGGGCGGGCAGGTCTGCGCGGTGGACGAGGCACCGCTGCGTGCTCCCTGGTACTCGCGGTCGGTGGACTCCACCTACCTGACCGGCAAGCGGGTGTTCATCTTTGGAGATGCCACGCATGCGGTGGCCGCTGCCCGGGTGGCCGCGCGCGAAATGGGATTCAACGTGGTGGGGCTGGGCACCTACAGCCGTGAACAGGCTCGCGAGGTGCGCGAGGCCGCCGCCGAGTTGGGACTGGAAGCATTGATCACCGACGACTACCTGTTGGTGGAAGAAACCGTGGCCGCGCTCCAGCCCGAACTGGTGCTGGGAACGCAGATGGAGCGCCACATCGCCAAGCGCCTGGGCGTCCCGTGCGCCGTCATCTCAGCGCCGGTGCACGTGCAGGACTTTCCTGCGCGCTATGCGCCCCAAATGGGCTTTGAAGGCGCCAATGTGCTCTTCGACACCTGGGTACATCCCTTGATGATGGGCCTGGAAGAACACCTCCTGCACATGTTCAAGGACGACTTCGAATTCCATCAGGAAGCTTCGCCTTCGCACCTGGGCAGCGTGATGCGAAATCAAGGATCCGATGCGCAGGCCCAGGCCCTCAACGGTGGCCACCCGACGGTTCAGCCTCACGCCGCTCAAACGTCGTCAGCCGCAGCCCCGGCAAGCGCGCTGAGTTGGACCGCAGACGGGGAGATGGAACTCAAGAAGATTCCCTTCTTCGTGCGCGGCAAGGCCAAGCGCAACACCGAACGCTACGCCCTGGATCACGGCATCGCCTTGATCACCGTTGAAACCCTCTATGACGCCAAGGCCCATTTCAGTCGTTGACGCGCGCGGCAGCGCGGCGATGAAGGTGACCATCGTGACGATGGACAGTCACCTGTGCGCGGCTGCCGAGCGTGCCCATCGGGCCTTGTCGCAACAGTTGCCAGGGGTTCAACTCACCGTGCATGCCGCCTCCGAATGGAACGATAGCCCGGCCAAGCTGCAGGTCTGCCTGGACGACATCGCCGGCGCCGACATCGTGATCGCAGCGATGCTGTTCCTCGAAGACCATTACAACCCCGTCCTGCCGGCCTTGCGCGCACGACGCGATCAATGCGACGCCTTGGTGTGCATCCTTTCGGCTACCGAGGTCACCAAACTCACCCGGCTGGGCAAATTCGATATGCAGGCGCCGCAAACCGGCGCCATGGCCTTCCTGAAGAACCTGCGCGGCAAACACAAGGACGGTGAGGCCGGTGGCCAAAAGGCCACGGCAGGCGAGCGGCAGATGAAGATGCTGCGCCGACTGCCCAAGATCCTGCGGTACATCCCGGGCACCGCGCAGGATGTGCGCGCCTATTTCTTGTGCCTGCAGTACTGGCTGTCCGGCTCGGACACCAACATCGGGGGCATGGTCCATTTTCTGGTGGACCGCTATGCCGGTGGACCGCGGGCACACCTCAGGGGCCTGGCCAAGCCGGCTGAGCCGATGGAGTACCCCGACGTCGGGCTGTACCACCCCCGCATGCAGCAACCCGGCACCGTGGGCCGCATGTCGACCAGCCTGGACGCGCTGCCCAGCACGGCCACCACCGGTAGGCGAGGCACCGTGGGCCTGCTGCTCATGCGTTCGTATCTGTTGGCAGGCAACACCGCGCACTACGACGGCGTGATCACCGCGCTCGAAGCCCGTGGCCTGCGGGTGATTCCCGCCTTTGCCTCGGGGCTGGACGCCCGGCCGGCCATCGAGGCCTTTCACATGCAGGACGGACGCAGCACGATCGATGCGCTGTTGTCGCTGACGGGCTTCTCGCTGGTCGGGGGCCCGGCCTACAACGACACCAAGGCCGCAGAGGCCATCCTGGCCCGCTTGGATGTGCCCTATTTCGCGTCCTATCCGGTGGAGTTCCAAACGCTGCACCAGTGGGGCGCCTCAGACCGAGGACTGCTGCCGGTGGAGGCCACGATGATGGTGGCCATTCCCGAGCTCGACGGCTCCAGCGGTGCCATGGTGTTTGGCGGTCGCGGCAGTTCGGGCAAGGTGGCCTGCACCGGTTGCTCGCATCGCTGCACCTTCGAGAACACACCCGACAGCCACGACATGCACAGCTGCATCGAGCGCGCCGACATGCTGGCTGCGCGCATGGGCCGCATCGTCGACCTGCGCCGTGCGCGCCGAGCCGACAAGCGGGTGGGCCTGGTGATCTTCAACTTCCCACCGAATGCAGGCAACACCGGAACGGCGGCTTACCTTTCCGTCTTCGAGTCGCTGCACAACACGATGACGATGTTGAAGCAGCAAGGCTACACGCTGGAGGTCCCGGCCACGGTGGATGAGCTGCGCCGCCAAATCATCGAAGGCAATGCGGCCACCCATGGGGCCATGGCCAATGTGCACGCCCTGATCGGCGCAGACGAACACGTGCGGCGAGAACCGCACCTGGCCGAGATCGAAGCGCAGTGGGGCCCAGCGCCGGGTCGCCAGCAATCGGATGGCCGCCACATTTGGATCTTGGGCAAACAGTTCGGCAACGTCTTCGTGGGCATCCAGCCGGCCTTCGGCTACGAAGGCGACCCGATGCGGCTGCTGTTCGAAAAGGGATTCGCACCGACGCATGCCTTCAGTGCCTTCTACCGCTGGCTCAAGGAAGACTTCAACGCCCACGCCGTGCTGCACTTCGGCACCCACGGCGCCTTGGAGTTCATGCCCGGCAAGCAGACGGGCATGACGGGCAACTGCTGGCCCGATCGCCTCATCGGGGACCTGCCCAACCTCTACCTCTACGCTTCGAACAACCCCTCCGAAGGCACGATCGCCAAGCGGCGTGCAGCGGCCACGCTGATCAGCTACCTCACCCCTCCGGTGGCACAGGCCGATCTGTACAAGGGGCTGGCCGATTTGAAAGCCTTGGTCGAGCGCTACAGGGGCCTAGAGCCCGAGGCCTTGGCCAGCGAGGAAGGCGCCGACATCCTCAACCTGATCCGTCAGCAGACCTTGGACTTGCAGTTGGTGGAGTCCGAGGAGGCTTGGCGCGCGCTCAACGGCGATGCCGTGGGTTGGCTCAATGAAAAGCTGTTGGAACTGGAATACACGTTGATTCCGCACGGCTTGCATGTGGTGGGGCAGCCACCTTCCACCACGGAACGCGTTGACATGCTGATGGCCTTGGCCGAATCCAGCCATGAGGCGCACCCCCCGCGCGCCTGGGTGCAGACCCTGGTGGAGGGCACCCCGGCACAAGAGGTGCTGCGCCGCTTGGGTGAGCCGCCGGATGCCCAAGCCCAGGACTTGCTGCAGCACTTGGCAGACGCCGACCGTCTGTTGGCGCAGGACTTTGAGCTGCAGGGCATCTTCAAGGGATTGGAAGGCCGCTTCATTCGCCCCGCTCCCGGTGGTGACCTGATGC
Organism: Betaproteobacteria bacterium; assembly: GCA_009923315.1. GTDB lineage: Bacteria > Pseudomonadota > Gammaproteobacteria > Burkholderiales > Burkholderiaceae_C > RFTU01. The sequence goes on along the minus strand of RFTU01000059.1, from coordinate 2,819 downwards.
GCTCGCCGGACATCCTGCCCACCGGCCGCAACTTGCACGGGTTCGATCCCTTCCGCATCCCCAGCGCCTACGCCGTGCGCGATGGTGCCCGCCAGGCGCAGCGCCTTCTGGCGCGCCACATGAGCGACGGCAATGCCATGCCCGAGAGCGTGGCCCTGGTGCTGTGGGGCACCGACAACCTCAAGAGTGAGGGCGGCCCGATCGCCCAGGCCCTGGCGCTCATGGGCACCAAACCCCGCTTCGACAGCTATGGCCGCTTGGCCGGTGCCGAGTTGATCGATTTGCAGACCTTGGGCCGCCCGCGCATCGATGTCGTGATCACGATCTCCGGCATCTTCCGCGACCTGCTGCCGCTGCAGATCAAGTTGCTGGCCGAAGCGGCCTATCTGGCCGCTGCGGCCGATGAGCCGCTGGAGATGAACCCTGTTCGCCGCCACGCCCTGGCCTACCAGCAGCAGCACCGCTGTGACCTGGAGACCGCCTCGCTGCGCGTGTTCGGCAACGCCGATGGCGCCTATGGGTCCAATGTGGGCAGCCTGGTGGACAACGCCAAGTGGGACCACGGCGATGAACTGGCTGAAACCTACAGCCGGCGCAAGGGATTTGCCTACGGCCGATCGGGCAAACCCATGCAACAGGGCGAATTGCTCAAGAGCGTGCTGGCCGATGTGAGCCTGGCCTATCAGAACCTGGAATCGGTGGAGCTGGGTGTGACCACCATCGACACCTATTTCGACACCCTGGGTGGCGTGAGCAAGGCGATTCAGAGGGCCAAGGGCGGCGATGCCCCTGTGGCGCCGGTGTACATCGGCGACCAAACCCGCGATACCCATGGCGGCGGGACCGTGCGCACGCTCACCGAGCAGGTGGCGCTGGAAACCCGAACCCGCATGCTCAACCCCAAGTGGTACGAAGGCATGCTCAAGCACGGCTACGAGGGCGTTCGCCAGATCGAGGTGCATGTGACCAACACCCTGGGCTGGTCGGCCACCACCGGCCAGGTCCAGCCCTGGGTCTATCAGCAACTGAGCGAGACCTTCATGCTCGACCCCGAGATGCGGGATCGCCTGGCGCGCTTGAACCCGACCGCATCGGCACGGGTCGCCAACCGCTTGTTGGAAGCCTATGAACGCAATTACTGGCAGCCCGATGAGGCCACGCTGAATGCCCTGCGCCGTGCAGGGGAGGAACTCGAGGACCGGCTCGAGGGTGTATTTGAAGGAGCAGGAACTTGACCACCACGACCCAAATCCCCGTTGCCCAGATCGGCCGCGGCCCCCGTCCAACGGGTTCTCCACCAGACGGAGAGGGCTCCGTGCAGGTGGCGATGGACCCTGCGCTGAAGATCGGCACCGCCAAGGTGTTCGCCGTGTATGGCAAGGGTGGCATCGGCAAGAGCACCACCTCCAGCAACCTGAGTGCGGCGTTTTCCAAGCTGGGCAAGCGCGTGCTGCAGATCGGCTGCGACCCCAAACACGACTCCACCTTCACGCTGACCAAGCGCATGGTGCCAACGGTCATCGATGTGCTGGAAAGTGTGGACTTCCACCCGGAAGAGCTCAGACCCGAGGATTTCGTCTATGAGGGCTTCAACGGCGTGCTGTGCGTGGAAGCGGGCGGCCCGCCCGCGGGCACCGGCTGCGGTGGCTATGTCGTGGGCCAGACCGTCAAGCTGTTGAAGGAACACCACCTGCTGGAAGACACCGATGTGGTGATCTTCGATGTGCTGGGTGACGTGGTCTGCGGGGGCTTTGCCGCACCGCTGCAGCACGCCGATCGGGCGCTGATCGTCACCGCCAATGACTTCGATTCGATCTTCGCCATGAACCGCATCGTCCAGGCCATCGGTGCCAAGGCCAAGAACTACAACGTTCGCTTGGGCGGCGTGATTGCCAACCGCAGCACGGACACCGATCAGATCCAGAAGTTCAACGACCGGGTGGGCTTGCAGACCATGGCCCACTTTCGGGACCTGGACGTCATCCGGCGCAGCCGACTGAAGAAGGCCACCCTGTTCGAGATGGAGTCGTCTCCGGAGCTCGAAGCGGTGCAGCAGGAGTACCTGCGCCTGGCGGCGCGCTTGTGGGCGGGCACCGACCCCATCACCGCCACGGCCCTCAAGGACCGTGAGATCTTCGACCTGCTGGGGTTTGACTGATGCTCGGACAGACCTACGTTCAACGCCGCGGCGAGATCGAACACTACTTCGATCGAACCGCCGCCGCTGCTTGGGCCAGGCTCACCTCAGACGCCCCGGTGAGTCGCATCCGGGCAACGGTGCGCGCCGGCCGAGACCGCATGCGCCACACGTTGCTGTCGTGGCTGCCCGACGACCTGCGGGGGCGTCGCGTACTGGACGCCGGATGCGGCACGGGCGCGTTGGCCATGGAGGCGGCCCGGCGTGGGGCCGAGGTGGTGGCCATTGACCTGTCGCCCACTCTGGTGGATCTGGCACGCGAGCGGACACAGGCCGAGCGCGATGCCGTGTTCGCATCCTGCGGCGGGCGGATCGACTTCCACGCAGGCGACATGCTGGACCCTGCGCATGGCGACTTCGATCACGTGGTGTGCATGGACTCGATCATCCATTACGGACACGCCGACGTGCAACGCGTGCTGGCCTCGCTGATCGAACGCACGCGGACATCGGTGATCTTCACCTTTGCACCGCGTACGCCGGTTCTGACGTTGATGCACAGCGCGGGCAAGCTGTTCCCACGCGGTGACCGGGCCCCCATGATCGTGCCGGTGGGCGAGTCGCAGTTGCTGAGAACGGTTCGCGACGATCCGCGGTTTGCCGCCTGGTCGGCGCCGCGCAC
>RFTU01000058.1 GCA_009923315.1 Betaproteobacteria bacterium | reverse complement strand
CTGCAGGATGCGGTCCAGCGGGAGGTACAACAGGCTCGAATTGGCCTTGCTGTCGATCATCACCTTGCTCACATTCTGATAGACCTGCTGCATGGTTTCGATGTACATCCGGTCGCGTGTGACCGCAGGGGCCTTCTTGTACTCGGACAGCACCGACTTGAAGCGCTGCGAATCACCTTCGGCCTGCGCGACCACCCGCGAGCGGTAGCCCTCGGCCTCTTCCAACAGGCGCGCAGCGGTGCCGCGCGCCTTGGGGATCACGTCGCTTGCATAGGCCTGGCCTTCATTCTTCAAGCGATCGCGGTCTGCGCCGGCCTTCACCGCGTCGTTGAAGGCGGCCTGCACCTGCTCAGGCACCTGAACGTTTTGCACATTGATGTTGGCCACCACGATGCCCGAGTTCAGCCGATCCAACTGGGCCTGGACCGACTTCACCAGATCGGCGGCGATCGCATCACGCTGTTCGTACAGGACCTGGTCGACCTTGCTGCGGCCCACGATCTCGCGGACCGCAGACTCGGAGGCCTGAATCACCGCTTCATCGGGTCCGCGGTTCTCGAACAGATAGGCACGCGCATCCTTGAGCCGGTACTGCACGGTGAAGCGGATGTCCACGATGTTCTCGTCCTGCGTCAGCATGGAGGAATCTCGCAGACCGGTGGCCTGCACCACGCCGCTGCGGCCCACTTCCAGAGAGCGCAGCTGGGTGACGGGTACGGTCTCGTGCGCCTGGAAGGGATAGGGGAATCGCCACTGGAAGCCCGCGTCGGCCGTGTAGCTGTACTTCCCGAAGGAGGTCACCACCGCCTGCTGCCCTTCCTGCACGATGAAGAACCCGCTGCCCAACCAGACAAGACCGACCAAGCCGACGATGAGACCGGCACCCAGGCCGGCGCCCTTGAGTTCCGGCGGCGTGCCGCCGTCGCCCCCTGGGCCATCTGAACCTCTGCCGCCGCGTCCGCCCTTGCCCGACAGAAAGCCGGACAGCTTGCGGTTGAAGTCGCGCCACAACTCGTCGAGGTCGGGCGGGCCTTGGGGGCGTCCGCCCTCGTTGAAGATGAGCTGGCCGCGGCGCAGCCGGTCTCGAAGTCGAGCTATCAGGTTCATGGCTAAGGGGTCGACCATTCGGTCGATCGTGCGGATTCGAATCGGGGGTCTGGGAGTCTGGCTGGTGCCACTCGGGCTGCGGCTGCTGCTGCATCGGCGATCAGATCTCGGAGGGCATCCAAGCCTTGACCTGAAACCGCGCTGACGAACACGCGTGTGCTGCGCATACCGCCTTCGCGATCGATTTCATCGACCAGCCGCCGCGGCTGCCGAGAAGGCTCCAGGGCGTCGACCTTGTTGAACACCAGGATCTGGGGAACCTGCTCGGCACCGATTTCCAGCAGCACGCGCTGCACCTCATGGATCTGCTCGGTGGCCTGGGGGTTGGCGGCATCCACCACATGCAAGAGCAGGTCGGCATCGGCAGCTTCCAGGAGCGTGGCCTCGAAGGCCTCGACCAGTTTGTGCGGCAGGTCACGGATGAAGCCCACGGTATCGGACAAGGACACCGAGCGCCCGGCGCGCTCCAGCCACAAGGCCCGCGTGGTGGTGTCCAGCGTGGCGAACAGCTGGTCAGCCGCATAGGTGCGGGCCTTGACCAGCGCGTTGAACAAGGTGCTTTTGCCGGCATTGGTGTAGCCCACCAGGGAGATGCGAAAAGCACCCGAGCGTTCACGCGACCGGCGCTGCGTGCCGCGTTGGCGTTTGACCTTTTCCAGGCGTGCGGTGACCGTCTTGATGCGTTCGCCGATCATGCGACGGTCCAATTCGATCTGGGTTTCGCCAGGGCCGCCGCGGGTGCCGATACCGCCTTGCTGACGCTCCAGGTGGCTCCAGCGGCGCACCAGGCGCGTGGACACGTACTGCAGACGGGCCAGTTCCACCTGCAGTTTGCCCTCGTGGCTTTGGGCGCGCTGGGCGAAGATTTCCAGAATGAGCGCGGTGCGGTCGGCCACCGGCACACCCAGGAAACGCTCGAGATTGCGCTGTTGCGCCGGGGACAGGGACTGGTCGAACAGCACCCCATGGGCGCCCTGCTCGGTCACCACGCCTTTGATTTCCTCAGCCTTGCCGCTGCCCACGAACAAGGCGGGGTCGGGCGAACGGCGCCGAGCCGTGAGCCTGGCCACGGGCCGGTCACCAGCCGATTCAGCCAGTTGGGCCAGCTCGTCGAGACTGGCTTCAAACGGCGAATCCGGGCCGAGGTCGACGCCCACCAACACCACGCGGTTGGCGGGTTCGGCCGTATGGTCGACGCGATGCCCCCCCATGGCCTTACTGGCCGTCCTGGGAGTCCTGGGAGTCCTGTGCGTGGAAGTTCACGGCGCGGCCGGGGACCACAGTGGAGATGGCGTGCTTGTAGACCATCTGCGTGACGGTGTTGCGCAGCAGCACCACGTACTGGTCGAAGGATTCGATGTGCCCCTGGAGCTTGATGCCGTTGACCAGGTAAATGGACACCGGCACATGTTCCTTACGCAAAAGATTGAGGAACGGATCCTGCAGTAGCTGGCCTTTGTTGCTCACGATATGTTCCGTGTTGAGGTTTTTGTTGCTGCACATTAACACAAGCCGAACGGGTCGGCCGGCTCATGGGCATGGGGAAGGAGGCGGCCTTGACCCTGCTCGCCAACCGGAACCCGCCCCCGAGCGGGGGCCGCAGCACACGGGTGGGTCAGGGGGGTCCGTCGGTAAAGGGGTTGCGCCCGCTCTTGAACTCGATCCGCATTGGAGTCCCCACGAGCTTGAAATGTTCCCTGAACCGGCCTTCGAGGTAGCGCTTGTAGGAGTCGGTCACGTGCTCCAGGTTCGTTCCATGGATCACCACCACCGGGGGGTTGCGTCCACCCTGGTGGGCGTAGCGCAGTTTGGGGCGGAAGGCACCAGCCCGCTTGGGCTGCTGGTGGTCCACCGCGTCGTGCAGCAAACGGGTGAGCACCGGTGTGGACAACTTGGCCGTCGCGCTGGCGTGCACCTCGTCGATGGCCTTCCACAAAGGCCCCAATCCCTGGCGCTTGAGTGCCGAGATGCGCACGATGGGAGCGAACTTCAGGAAGGCCAGTCGCTGCTCGATCGATCGCTCCAGCATCTGCCGCTGGTAGCTGTCGATGGCATCCCACTTGTTGACCGCGATCACCACCGCCCGGCCCGACTCCAGGATGTAGCCTGCGATGTGCGCATCCTGGTCCCCCACCCCCTGGGTGGCATCCAGCAGCAACACGGCCACATTCGCGTCCGCGATGGCCTGCAGGGTCTTGACCACCGAAAACTTCTCGATGGCCTCAAACACCCGGCCCTTTCGGCGAAGGCCGGCCGTATCGATGATCTCGTAGCGCCGCCCACCCCGCTCCAAGGGCACCTTGATGGCATCCCGCGTGGTGCCCGGCAGGTCGAAGGCCACCAGGCGCTCTTCCCCCAGCCAGGTGTTGATCAGCGTGGACTTGCCCACATTGGGACGGCCGGCCACGGCCAGGCGCAGCATGCCCTGAGCGTCATCCTCAGCCGCCGGATCGGCTGGCGGATCCTCGAGTTCGAAGGGTTCGAGCACCGCATCCAAGAGGCTTCGAATGCCCTGTCCGTGCGCCGCCGAGACCGGATGCGGCTGCCCCATACCCAGTTCATGAAACTCGGCCAGAAGGGGCGAATCGCTCATGCCCTCGGCCTTGTTGACCGCCAGGTGGGTGCGCTTGTTGACCGAGCGCAGGTACCGCGCGATGTCGGCATCCTGAGCGGACAGGCCCGAACGGACGTCCACCACGAACACCACCGCATCAGCCTCAGCCACCGCCTGCTTGGTCTGTTTGGCCATCTCCGCCACCACACCCGTGGGCTTTTGCGGCTCGAAGCCACCGGTGTCGATGACGATGAACTCGCGTCCACCGTGACGGGCATCGCCGTAGTGTCGGTCGCGCGTGAGACCAGCGTAATCCGCCACGATCGCATCACGGCTCTTGGTGATTCGATTGAAGAGGGTGGATTTGCCCACATTGGGCCGCCCCACCAGGGCGATGACGGGCTTCACGGCGCCTGCCAGGCGTACACACCGCCTTTGCGGGTGACCACCACCATCACCTTGCCCGACACGCGCGGCGCGGCTTGGATCACGCCACCATCGGTGCTCAAGCGAATCAGGGTCTTGCCACTGCTGGGGTCCAGCACATGCACCTGCCCTTGGGCGTCGCCGACGGCCACCCAGGATCCCCACGTGGCGATTCCCCCGAGTTGGCGGTTGAGCAGTCGCTCATGGCTCCACAGGAGCTCGCCGGATTCCGCGCGCCAGCCGCTCATCCGGTCGCTGCCGTCAGCCCCCACGATGGCCGTGGCGTTGCCGCCAACGGCGTGCACCCCGCCGGCGTTGCGGGTCCAGCGCAGTGCGCCACGGGTCACATCCATGCAGGCCACCGCCAACTGGAAGGCCCTGGCACAAACCGTGTCGTCCAGGCGCAGTGCGGGGCCGACCAGATCGGCCAGGCGCTCCACCTCATTGGATCCGCGCGGCGTGGCCATCGGCAGGTCCCAGCGCACCGAGCCGCGGCTGGGGTCGACCCCGACCAGACGGGCACCCTGACCCACCACCAGCGTGTCGCCCATGGGCATCAGCACGCCGTGGATATTGACAGACAGCGGGTCGCTGCTGCGCTGCAGGCGCCACAGGTAGCGGCCGTCCAAGGCGTCATAGGCTTCCACCGCACGGTCCAGCCCGAGCACGAAGACGCGCTCGCCGGCCACCAGTGGCGCGGTGCTCACGCGTGAGGCCAAGCGCTTGCGCCACGCCACCTGGCCCTTGGTCAGCACCACGAGTTCGTTGTCGGCGGTGACCACCGCTGCCCGTTCGCCGTCAAAACCCACACCGGCACTCAAGCGCGCACCGGCCTTGGCGGTCCACAGCGGCGCAGCGCGCTCCAGCGCGCGCACCGTCACCGTGCCGTCAGACGCTGCGGTGGCCACCCGGTTCGCTGCCAGGCCCGGCTGCATGGGGAAGTCCACGCGCGCATCGGAGGCCGACCACAGGGCCGATACCGAAGCCGAGGGCTGCAGGCTTTCCAGCGGCGCCGGCTTGGGCTTGTCGGACCACAGAGAACAGCCCGACAAGGCCGCACCCACCAGCAAACCGGTCAGCGCCGGCCTGGGCCACGAGAACCGCTTGAACGGCTGGATCATGCGAACTCCCCAGTGTGGGTGACAGCAGCAGCCTTGTCAGCCGCCGGCTTGGCCGCGCCCTGACCGGACTTGGCCGGAGGCGGTACCACCGTGGCGGGGTCGACACCCAAGGCCATCAGCTTGGCCTCCAGGAGGCGTCGGTAGTCGAGATCGGCCGGCATGGCCTTGTAGGCCGCTTTGTAGGCCTCGCGTGCCTCATCGTCCTTGTTCAAGGTCACCCACGCATCGCCGCGACGGTCGTCCACGAGCGCGTCAAACCCCAAGCCGCGGGCTTTATCCAGCACGGTCAGGGCATCCTGCGCCTTGCCTTGATCCAGCAGCACGCCGGCCCAACGCAGGCGGGCCACCACCTGCAAACCCTCATCGGTGGCGGACTCCGCGGCCCACTGAAGGGGCTCGAGGGCGTCGTTGGCCTGACCCTTGTCGACCAAGGCCTTGGCCGCCACCAGCGCCCCTTGTCCGGCATAGGCGCTGGCCGCATAACGCGACTTCAGGTCGGACCATGCGGCCTTCACTCGGTCCATCTCGCCCTCCTGCGCAGCCCGTTCCAGCTCGGCATGCAGCGCACTGGCCTTGCGGCCTTGGTCGCGCTGCCACCAGGTCCAGCCGTTGTAGGCGGCAAATGCCAACAGCACCAGAGTGACCGCCCAGGTCAGCAGGTTTCCCCAGCGGTTCCAAAACGCCTTGAGTTGATCCAGTTGCTCCTGCTCTTGCAGGTCAAGTGATGAGGCCATGAGGAGGATGTGTGAGGTCGTGGTTGCCGGAATGAGGCGTGGAGGTACCGTCGAGGCGGCCGCTCAGGCCGGCGCTCAACGTCAAACCGATGCGGGATTATCGCCGCCGGCCTTGAGTGCAGCCGACCAGTCCGACACCCGAGACAAGGGTCGGCGTTCCTGAGGCGCATCGGCCACCCGCAGGGACTTGATCGTGACCTCGCCGGCGGCCAGCTCATCATGGCCGAAGATGAGCGCAAAACGCGCACCGCTGGCATCGGCCTTGCGGAACTGCGACTTCATGCTGCCAGGCCCCTGCTCGGAGGCCGCGTGCAGCACCACGCGCACGCCCGCTTGGCGCAGCGCGTCCAGAGCGACCATGGCCGCAGCCAAAGCCCCCGCATCCGGCACGATGGCATAGGCATCGGGGGTGGGCGGTGCAGGCAGGCGGCCCAAGGACTCCAACAGCAGCACAAGGCGCTCGATACCCAGGCCCCAACCCACGGCCGGCGCCGACTTGCCTCCGAGCTGCTCGATCAAGCCGTCATATCGTCCGCCGCCGCACACCGTGCCCTGAGCGCCCAAGTGATCGGTGACCCACTCGAACACGGTCAGGTTGTAGTAGTCCATCCCCCGCACCAGGCGCGGGTTGAGGCGGTAGGGCACGCCGCAGGCCTCAAGCACTGAACGCACGCCATCGAAGTGCGCGCGCGACTCGGGTCCGAGGAAATCCAGCAGACGCGGCGCGGTTTCAGCGACGGCCTGCACTGAGGGATGCTTGCTGTCCAGCACGCGCAGTGGGTTGGTGTGCAGACGCTTGAGGGCCTCTTCATCCAGTGCGCCGGCCTGCGCCTGAAAGTGCGCAATCAGGGCCTGGCGGTGCGCAGCCCGCTCGGATGGTTGCCCCAGGCTGTTGAGCTCCAGGTGCACGTCCTGCCCTTCCACCAGGCCCAACTCGCGCCACAGCGCACGCACCAGCAGGATGACTTCGGCATCCACATCCGGCCCTGGCCAGCCCAATACTTCGACGCCCACCTGGTGGAATTGCCGATATCGGCCCTTCTGCGGGCGCTCGTGCCGGAACATCGGGCCCACGTAATACAGGCGCTTGCCGCCTTCATACAGCAGATTGTGTTCGATCGTGGCGCGCACCACTCCGGCTGTGCCTTCGGGACGCAGCGTGAGCTGGTCACCGTTGAGACGGTCCGCGAAGGAGTACATCTCCTTTTCGACGATATCGGTGACCTCTCCCAACCCGCGCACGAACAGAGCCGTGGGCTCCACGATGGGGGTGCGAACGCCGAGGTAGCCCCAACGCTGCATCACCGAGCGCACGCGCTCGTCCAGCCACTCCCACTTCGCACTGTCGGGCGGCAGGAGATCGTTCATCCCCTTGACGCCGGCCAATCGGTCAACCATATCGGCGCTCGATGTAGCTGTCGACGATCTGCTGGAATTCCTGCACGATGCCCTCGCCGCGCAGGGTCATCGCCTTCTGGCCATCGATGAAAACGGGCGCCGCTGGCGCCTCGCCGGTACCCGGCAGGCTGATGCCGATGTCGGCGTGCTTGCTCTCTCCCGGGCCGTTGACGATACAGCCCATCACCGCCACCTTGAGGCCCTCCACGCCCGGGAAGCGCTTGCGCCACACCGGCATCTGTGCGCGCAAGTAATCATCGATCTGCTTGGCCAGTTCCTGGAAGGTGGTGCTGGTGGTGCGGCCACAGCCTGGACAGGCCGTGACGCTGGGATTGAACTGTCGAAGACCCAGCGCTTGCAGAATCTCCAACGCGACGATCACCTCCTGCGTGCGCGACTCGCCGGGCTGCGGCGTCAGGCTCACGCGAATGGTGTCGCCGATGCCTTCCTGCAGCAGCACGCTCAAGGCCGCCGCGGAAGCCACCGTGCCGCGCGTGCCCATCCCGGCTTCCGTCAGGCCCAGGTGCAACGCGTAGTCGCAACGGTCGGCCAGCGCGCGGTAGACGCTGATCAAGTCCTGCACGCCGCTGACCTTGCAGCTGATGATGATCTGGTTGGGGTCCAAACCGATGTCGCGCGCCAATTGGGCCGACTGCAGCGCCGAGCGCACCAGGGCGTCGTACATCACCTGTCGCGCATCCCACGGCAGCGCGCGGCGGGCGTTGTCGTCCATCAACTCGGCCAACAGTTCCTGGTCCAGGCTGCCCCAGTTCACGCCGATACGCACCGGCTTGTGTCCGTGGCGAATGGCGGCTTCCACCATCATGGCGAATTGCTTGTCCTTCTTGTCGCCCTTGCCCACATTGCCCGGGTTGATGCGGTACTTGCTCAAGGCCTGCGCGCACTCGGGATAGTCGGTGAGCAGCCGGTGCCCGTTGTAGTGAAAATCGCCCACCAGCGGAACGGCTAGGCCCATCTTGTCGAGTTGCTCACGGATGGCCGGCACAGCGGCAGCCGCCTCGGGGGTGTTCACGGTGATGCGCACCAATTCCGAGCCTGCCTGCGCCAGTTCCTTGACCTGAATGGCGGTCTCGATCACGTCCACCGTGTCGGTGTTGGTCATGGATTGCACGCGCACCGGGGCATCCCCGCCGATGGTCAGCACCTGATCGCCGGTGCGCACCTGTGCCTGACGGCGCAGGCGCCGGTGGGCCTGGGCCATGTCGATGGGCGCTTCGGCATTGAGCCTGTCGGCCGGCGAGGCCGCCGATGGTGGGATGGTGTTCATTGGATGGACTCCCGCGTGATCCGGCGCACGGTGGCGGCGCCGCTAAGGCAGCTCGACATCGGCCACATTGTTTCGTTGCAATTCATCAAGCGCCACACGGCGTCCCAGCCAAGTGGCTTCGGTCCCGGCGGCGTTGCCCACGCGCAAGCGCAATGGACGAGCACCCTCCAAGCCCAGGCGCTCGCCGCTGCGAAGCAGACGCGACAGGATCACCGACCCCTTGGCATCGGTGACCTGCACCCAGGTGTCCTGCCGGGCGATCACCTGCAAAGGCGATGCAGAGGCCTCTGCCCCTGGCGCAGGCGCGGGCGCAGGCGCGGGCGTGGCGCCGGCCAAGGACGCCGCGCCCACCGTCACGGCCGCGGGCGCTGCCGCCGCGGGAGCTGGCCCCGCGCCCTCGGGCGCGACCACGGTTGGCTCGACAGGGGCGGCAACGGGCTCGGATGCCATCAACGCCGGCGCTGCCGCCGGCTCGGCCACCCCGGCGTTCGGCGCCGCATCGAAGGATGGGGGCCACGCATCGGGAGGCATCAGCGCCAGGACCAAGGCCCCCGCCAGAATCACGCCCACGCCTGCTCGAACCGGCGTGAACCACGCCGAGATGCCCGTGCCATCGCGCATTCGGACCGGACGGCGGATCGATGGGGTCGAGGCCATGGCGGCGGCGGATAAGCGGCCTTGATCCGCGGGCCGGTGCCACTCGGCAACGGGCACGGGCAGGGACTGCAACACGGGCTGCGGGTCCAGGCCCAAATGTCGGCACAGGCTTTGCGCCAAGGCCCGCACGAAGGTGCGGTCTCCCACATCGTCCCAGCGCTCGTCTTCAAAAGCCTGCAGCCGCCGCTCGGAAATCTTCAACAGGATCGAAAGATGCTGCAGGGTTTGTCCCCGTGCCTGGCGCGCGGCGCGCACCACCGCACCTGGATGGGCCTCGGCAGCGGCTGACGCGCCCCCGGCCCGAAGGTCCATGGAGGAGGGCTCACTCATCGAATGCTCCTCGCTCGGCGGCCAGCGATTCCGTGGTGTGGGGGAATTGCCGCCGCAACCGTTGCAGCAACTCCGCCGAGGCATCGGCGTGACCCAGGCCCCGTTCAATGCGGGCCCCCAGCCAGAGCGTTTGGGCGCTGAGCCAGGCCGCTTGCTGGTTGACTCGGCGGATGTAGAACGCCGCCCGTTCGTACTGACCACGGCGAGCCAAAAGGTTGGCCAGGTTGACCGCCAGCGCCGGGTGACCGGGGTCGCGATCGTAGGCGGCACTCAGCACCCGGATGGCTTGGTCTTCCTGACCGGCCTGCCCAAGGCACACGCCCTGGGCCAGGCGGGTCTTGGACACCTCGCGGTACAAAGGCTGCGCCAGGGCCTTGTCGAAGGCCTGTTGCGCCTCGGCGTGGCGTCCGCGCTGGCACAGGAACCAGCCCTGGTTGTGCAGGATGTGACCGTCGTCGGGCGCCAAGGCCAAGGCGCGCTCAAAGCTGTCTTCGGCCAAGGCAAACTGCAGCAGACCGGCGTAGATGAGCCCACGCAGGTTCAGCCCGTCAGGCAGTTGGGGAAAGATGGCCAGCGACTGCTTGAGCTCATCCAGCGCGGTGGTCAGCTGGCCCTGCGAAAAGTAGGCCGAGGCCAGTTCCAAGCGCACCCGCGCCCGGCGTTCAGCGTCGCTCTGGTCGGACACGGTTCGGATGTCACCAGCCGGGGCGACACCGTAGCTCGAACCGGCACAGCCCCCCGCCCACCAGCAGGCCACCACGCACAGCACGGCGCCAGATGCCCTGAACCAGCGGCGATCTCCACGCAGGGCCATCATGGCGTCTCGGTCTGCACCTGCAGGGGGAACGGCCGACGGTCGGCCAGACGCACCTGCACGCGGGTGCGGTCCTGCACTTCGCCGGCCAACTGGCCACAGGCCGCGTCGATGTCGTCGCCGCGGGTTTTTCGAATGGTCGTCACGATGCCCCCATTCTGGAGCACGTCGGCAAACGCCACCACCCGCTCCCGGGGGGATCGCTTCAGGCCCGAAGCCGGGAAGGGATTGAAGGGGATCAGGTTGAACTTGCAGGCCACCTTGCCGCGCACCAGGTTCAACAGGGCCTGAGCCTGTTCAGGCCGGTCATTCACCCCGTCCAGCATGCAGTACTCGAACGTGATGAAGTCACGCGGCGCGGCCACCAGATAAGCCTTGCAAGCGGCCAGGAGGTCATGCAGGGGGTACTTGCGGTTGATGGGGACGAGTTCGTCGCGCAGCACATCGTCCGGAGCGTGCAGGCTGACCGCCAGAGCCACGGGGCAGTCGGCCATCAGCCGCTCGATCATCGGCACCACGCCCGACGTGCTGACCGTCACCCGGCGCCGAGACAGCCCATAGCCATGGTCATCCAGCATCGCCCTGAGAGCCGGCACCAGGGCGGCGTAGTTCTGCAAGGGCTCGCCCATCCCCATCATCACCACGTTGGTGATGGCGCGCTCGCCTTCGGGCAAGCCCAGACGGCTGCGCAGTTGGTGCTCGGCATGCCACAGCTGGGCCAGGATTTCTCCAGTGCTGAGGTTACGGCTGAAGCCCTGGTGGCCGGTCGAACAGAAGCGACAGGCCACAGCGCAGCCGGCCTGCGAGGACACACACAAGGTGCCCCGGTCGTCTTCGGGAATGAACACGGTTTCCACCGCGTTCCCAGCCCCGACATCGAAGAGCCACTTGACCGTGCCGTCCCGCGAGACCTGCTCGCTGATGACCGACAGCGGCGCCACCCAGGCGCGTCCTTCGAGCTTGTGGCGCAGCGACTTCGCCAGGTCGGTCATCCGCTCAAAATCGGCGACACCCCGCTGATGGATCCAGCGGAACAGCTGCGTGGCACGAAAGGGCTTCTCTCCCTGCTCGACACACCAGCGGGTCAGCCCATCACGGTCGAAGTCGAGCAGGTTGATCATGGGGTGCGAGCCGGAAGCGGCCGCGCCGGTCTGGCCAGCGCGTGACCTCAGCGGCTGTAGACGTTCATGCCGGGGAAGAAAAACGCGACCTCGGCGGCGGCCGTCTCTGGGGCGTCCGAGCCGTGCACGGCATTGGCATCGATGCTGTCGGCAAAGTCGGCGCGAATGGTGCCCTTGTCGGCCTTCTTGGGGTCGGTGGCACCCATGAGTTCGCGGTTCTTGGCAATGGCGCCCTCGCCTTCAAGGACCTGGATCATCACCGGGCCCGACACCATGAAGTCGACCAAGTCCTTGAAGAAGGGCCGGGCTTTGTGGACCGCGTAGAACTGCTCGGCCTCACCGCGTGACAGGTGGGCCATCTTGGCGGCCACGACCTTGAGTCCCGCGCCTTCAAATCGGGCGTAGATCTGTCCAATCACGTTCTTGGCCACCGCGTCGGGCTTGATGATGGACAGGGTGCGTTCGATCGCCATTTTTCTTCTCCGGGTAGGAATTGAGCAAAGCTTTGAAGTTTAGTTCATCAGCGTCCGCGGCGACCGCGTCCGCCTTTGCCTCGGCCCAGGTTGGCATCGGCGCCGATGTAGCCCACGGCGGTGCGCATCGGATCGGGCTGGGCCGGGGCTTTGCCACCACCAGACTTGCCGGCACCACCCTTGCCACCCGAGCGGCCTGAGCGGCCACTGCCCGTGCCACCGCCGGATTTGCCCTTGCCGCGCCCAGAGGTTTTGGCCGGGCCTTGGCCTTCGGCCGATGAAGGGCCCGCGCCCCGCGCACCCCCGCCTGAACGTCCACGCCCCGAGCGGCCAGCACCGCCGGACCCTGTGGCGCCCTTTCCGGCGAATCGCTTGTCGAAGGTCTGCTGCAGCGGACTGGGAATCGGGCCCTCATCGTCACGGAAATCGTCCGGCGCGTCATCGGCGAAGTCGCGGTGGTCGGGCAATCGCCGCGACTCCTGCAAGGCCCGCTTGTCGTAGGTCTGTTGCAAGGGGTTGGGGATCGGACCATCCTCGCCGTACTCGCGACGCGGCTTGCGCTGCGCTTCCTTGAGCGCGCGCTGGTCAAAGGTCTGCTGCAAGGGGTTGGGGATCGGACCATCGTCACCGTACTCGCGCTTGGGTCGGCGCTGCTGCTCCTTGAAGGCGCGCTTGTCGAAGGTCTGCTGCAGCGGATTGGGGATCGGGCCGTCCTCCCCTCGCTCACGACGATCGCGCTGGGGAGCTGGGTCCTGCCGCCGATCGACTCCGCGGTCACGCGGGGCAGCGGTCTGGCCCCCATCGCGGCCCTTGCGGTTGCGCGATGACCCGCGCCCACCGTCGGGCTGCCGAGCGCGGGTGCCCGTGAGTTGCTGCAGTTGCTGCACGTCACGCTCGTCGAGGTCGACCCACGCACCACGCTTGAGACCACGAGGCAACACCACACACCCATAGCGGATGCGGATCAGGCGGCTGACGGTGAGCCCCACGGCGTCGAACAGGCGCCGGACTTCGCGGTTGCGCCCTTCATTGAGAACGACCCGGTACCAGTGGTTGACCCCTTCTCCACCCCCGTCTTCGATGCTGAGAAAGGCCGCGCTTTGGCCTTCGATCTCGATCCCCTGCAGCAGGCGCTCGCGGGCTTCATCGTCCACCCGGCCCAGCACCCTGACCGCGTACTCGCGCTCCACGCCGAAGCGCGGATGCATCAGCTGATTGGCCAATTCACCCGAGTTGGTGAACAGCAGCAGACCTTCGGTGTTCAGGTCCAAACGCCCGACCGACTGCCACTTGCCCTGGGGCAGGCGCGGCAACCGGCGGAACACCGTGGGACGCTGCTGGGGGTCATCGTGCGTGACCACCTCGCCCACGGGCTTGTGATAGGCCAACACGCGCGGGCGCCCTTGGCGCAGCCGAACGCGCACCGGCTTGCCATCGATCTGCACCCGGTCGCCGTGGCTGATGCGTTGCCCGGTGTGGGCCACTTCGCCGTTGACGGTGACGCGGCCCGATTCGATCATCGCTTCCAGGTCACGACGCGAACCCAGACCCGACTGGGCCAGCACCTTGTGCAGCTTCGGCGCATCGGGGTCGGGCGCCAGAACCCGACGGTATCCCGCGTCGGTGCCGTCCACCGACAGGCGTTCATCATGCGCCGTTTCGGTCTGCTCGGGGTCGGCTGCGGGCGGCAAGGCCCCGGGATCGGCCTGTGATTCAGGTCCGGGCCCTGAGGGCTCGGTCACCTCCATTGGGCCATCGAAGCCCGGCTCTTCGCCGAAGGCGGCCGGGGGGTCTTCCGCAAGGCCCACCGCGTCATAGGCCCCGGAGACGACTTCGCCAAACAAAGCGGTCACGCCTTCGCGGATCGCCGGGTCCAGCGATACGGCAGCCCGGGCCGTCGCCTGTGGCATCTGGGCGCCGCCCTCGACACCGGCCTGCTCGTCCGCTGCAGGCCCACGGCGGTCCGCGGCGGCGCCGCGCTTGTGGCGGCTTCGACGGCGGCGGCGATGCTTGCCCGCGCCTTCGCTGCCTTCACCCCCGCCTTCGCGGACACGGCCATCCTCACCAGGGCTCGCCTGCGGCGCGTCGGCGTGATCGACACCCGGTGGGGTGCTGGGTTCGTCGGGCAGTTCGTTCA
>RFTU01000057.1 GCA_009923315.1 Betaproteobacteria bacterium | reverse complement strand
GGCGCTGTGGGCAGGCGCTGTGGGCAGGCGCTGTGGGCAGGCGCCGAGGGTGGGCTCAGCGGCCTGCGGGCAAGGTCACGGTGACGTTATGGGCCTGGGGTTTGGCGTTCGGAAAATCCGACAGCGCCGCCGAGAACATGGCTTGGAAGATGGCCACATCGGTGCTGATGCCACTGGAGACGGCCCGCGCTTCCCACAGCGGTACGCTGGTGGCACGGTCGCGCAGCAGCACGGCGACTTCGCGATCGGGAGGGGGTGCGGTGCGCCAGCCCGGAGGGGTGCTGTAGAAGCGCTGACCGGTCCAGGCCGGGCCGCGCCAGTACCGCGGGCCCCAGCGCCACCAAAGCGGGTCTGCCCAAGGCGAGATGTCATATCGGGTCACGCGCGCACCGATCTGCACCACCACGTCAGCCGCCTCCAGCGACGCGGCCTGCTTGAAGCCCGCCGCCTGCAGAGCGCCATGGGCCGCCAGTTCCAGAGGCGCCATCGGGCCGCCTGCCGCGGCCTGCGCGGCCTGCGAGGGCAGTCGTTCGATGAAGTAGCTGCCGGCAGCTCGCCCCGGGGGCCATTGGCCGTAGCTGCTGACTTCGCTGCTCAGCTGGTTCAGGGATGCGCAGCCCGTGAGGGCTGCCATGGCGGCTACCAGAGCAAGGCCACTGAGTTGACGTCGATTCATCGATGTTCTCCTGATTCGAGCGGCTGCAACCGTATGGTGGCTTGGGAACCTCCCATCGGCTTTGTGCTGCCGCAATCATCGTCCGCATCAAAGGCTTTGTCACCCAATGCGTCAGGTTTCCCATGCGCTTGGAGCGTGGTGAAGGGGTAGAGGTTCCGGTCCATCATGTGCGAAGGCACGATTTGGCCCATCGCGGTGAACATGTTGTCGATACGGCCGGGATGCTGACGGTCCCATTCGCGGATCATGGCCTTGATCTGCACCCGCTGCAGGTTTTCCTGGCTGCCACACAAGCTGCAGGGGATGATGGGGTACTGGCGCACCTGCGCCCAGCGTTCGAGATCGGTTTCAGCCACGTAGGCCAAGGGGCGGATGATGATGTGGTGACCGTTGTCGCTGACGAGCTTGGGCGGCATGCCCTTCATCTTGCTGCCGAAGAACATGTTCATCAGCAGCGTGACCACCATATCGTCACGGTGGTGGCCCAAGGCGATCTTGGTACAGCCCAACTCGCCTGCGACGCGGTAGAGGATGCCCCGACGCAGGCGCGAGCACAGGCTGCACAGGGTCTTGCCCTCGGGCACCAGACGCTTGACGATGGAGTAGGTGTCCTGGTTCTCGATGTGAAAGGGCACGCCCACTTTCGTGAGGTACTCGGGCAGCACATGTTCGGGGAAACCGGGCTGTTTCTGGTCGAGATTGACGGCGATCAGATCGAACTCAATGGGCGCGCGCTGGCGCAGGTTCATGAGGATGTCGAGCAGCGCATAGCTGTCTTTGCCGCCGGACAGGCACACCATCACCTTGTCGCCGGGCTCGATCATGTTGAAGTCGGCAACGGCCTGGCCCACCTGCCGGTGCAGGCGCTTGCTGAGCTTGTTGGCTTCGAATTCGGCTTTGGCCTCGGCCTTGCCGCGAGCCGCAGCGTTGGTTTGGCGCGAATCCAGGCCGGTGTGTGGGGCTTGACGATCTTCTGCCGCGGCCATGGCTTGCGTGTGCATGTTCACTGGCTGTCCTTCATGCCGAAGACTTCGACGCCAACGGCGTCGCAATCGGGGTAGACATCGGGCTTTTCGGTGCTCACCCGGGCGGCTCGCACATGGGGATGAGCCAACATCAATTGAAGCACTTCGTCGACCAGGGTTTCCTGAAGATGGATGTGGCCCTTGGAGACACGCTGGGCAATCGTGCGGCGGATGAAGTCATAGTCCACCACTTCATCGAGCTTGTCCGCCTGAGGAGTGGACAAGGACAGCGGTACATACAACTCCACATTGATGAGCACGCGCTGTTCGCCGCGCTTTTCGAAATCATGTACGCCGATGTTGATCCACACCTCGTAGTCGCGCAGGAACAAACGCCGGCAATCCATGAGCGCGGGATGGGACAGCAGGGTCTGCATGGGTGTGCCTTGTGAGAACTAGGGGTGGGGGGTAAGAAACAGCACATCGCGCGACTGCGCAGCCAGGTGCTGACCGCCATCGACGACCAAGGTGGTGCCGGTCACGGCCGGCGCCTTCAGCAGAAAGGCCACCGCCTGGGCGATGTCCTGCGGGGTGGAGGAGCGTCCCAGCGGGGTCATGGTGTGGGCCTGGGCGAAACCCGATTCACTCATGGGGCCGGACAGCAGGGTCACGCCTGGGGCCACGCCACACACCCGAACCACGGGTGCCAAGGCTTGCGCCAGCAGCGTGTTGGCCGACTCGAGCGCGGCCTTGGACAGCGTATAGGACAGGTAGTCGGGGTTGGGGTTCCAGAGCTTTTGGTCGAGCAGGTTGACCACACAGCCCTGTTCACCCGGACGTGTCTTGAGGTGGGTGTGCAGGCGCTGCGCCAGCAGCACCGGTGCGGCGGTATTGGTGCGCAGGTGTTGTTCCAGCGCTTCATAGCTGAAGGCCGCGATATCGTCGTACTCGAACAGCGAGGCGTTGTTCACCACGGCGTCCCAGCGGCCGAAGGCGGCGACCACGCTCTCGGCCAGCGATCGGGTTTGCGATTCGTCGGCGAGGTCGGCCTGCAGGACGCTCACCGGCGTCCCGCGTTCTCGGAGCTCAGTGGCCAGCGATTGCGCCTGCTCGTCGGAGCGGCGATGGTGCAGTGCCAGGGCCCAGCCCTGCGCCCCGAGCTCCAAGGCGATGGCGCGGCCGATGCGACGAGCTGCCCCCGTGACCAGGGCCACGGGGCGGTGGGGCGCTGAGGCAGTTGTCGAGCTCATGGGTGATGGGTAAGCCTGCTGGGAGGAGGAATCCGGTGGAAGACCGCGGGGTTGGCGGCCAGGGTGAGGCACGGACGCGGCGTTGATGGACGGCACCTTCCTACAATCAAGCCCATGCACACACCGCGCGCACAGGGCGCTCTGGGCGAATTATCGGCGGTTGACGCCCATCCCCTGGCAGAGCACATCCGAAAGGCCATCGCCGAAGACGGTGGATGGTGGTCGTTCGAGCGGTTCATGTCAGCCGCCCTGTACACACCTGGGATGGGTTACTACAGCGGCGGCCGCCTGCCTTTTGGTCAGATGCCCCAAAGCGGCAGCGACTTCGTGACCGCGCCGGAGTTGTCGGCGCTGTTTGGCCAAGCCCTGGCGGTCCAGGTGAGGCAGGCCTTGTCGGCCACCGGGACGAACCGCGTGTGCGAGTTCGGTGCGGGCTCGGGGGCTTTGGCCGAGCAGTTGCTGCAGGCCCTGGGTGACGAGTTGGTGCAATATGTCATCGTGGACGTCAGTGGTGCCTTGCGTCAGCGCCAGGCGCAGCGGTTGGCTCGATTCGGCGATCGCGTGCAGTGGCTTGATGCGTGGCCCGACAGGCTGGAGGCGGTGGTGGTGGCCAACGAGATGCTGGACGCACTGCCGGTGACGCTGCTGCATTGGGATGGACGGCAATGGTGGGAGCGCGGGGTGGGCTTGGACCCTTGCGGTGTCGACCTGGTCTGGGATGACCGGCCCACTCAGGCTCGCCCGCCCGTTCAGGGGCGTACACCGCGTGCCGACGAGGACGCCCTGTTGAGTTGGTCGCAACGCTTCGTGCCCGGCACGGTAGTGGAGATCCACCCGCAGGCCGAGGCCTTCATGCTCAGCCTTGGGCAGCGCCTGGTGCGTGGCGCGGCCTTCTTCATCGACTACGGATTTCCCGAGCACGAGTACTACCACCCCCAGCGCACGGGCGGTACCGTGATGTGCCACCGCGCGCACCAGTCTGATGCTCAGCCGTTGATTGAGCCGGGTCTCAAAGACATCACCGCGCATGTGAACTTCACGGGGGCCGCGCTGGCGGCGCAGGAAGCCGGCCTGACGGTGTTGGGCTACACCTCGCAGGCGCGCTTCCTGATGAACTGCGGCCTGGTTGACCTGATGGCGCAAGCCGATGTGGTGCAGCGTGCCAATGCAGCCAAGCTGATCACGGAACACGAGATGGGCGAATTGTTCAAGGTGCTGGGGCTGGCCGCCGGTGTGGGTTTTGATGCACTGGGTTTTTCCGCGGGTGATCGTTCTCACACGCTGTAGACGCCATGGCACCGGTACCACAGATGCGCTCCAGCCGAGCCGTGCGCGCCTGCCCACCAACTGAACCGAGGGCTCGACGATGCTGCGCTGGGCCCTGGTGATCCTGCTGGCCCTGGTGCTGATCAGCTGGGCGCAGCCCCTGCTGCAACGCTTGGGGCTGGGTCGGCTGCCGGGCGATTTCCGGTTCAAGCTCTTTGGTCGAGAGTGGTACCTACCGGTGGCCTCCACCCTGGTGTTGAGCTTCGTGGTGTCGCTTTTGATGAAGGTGTTCTGAGGCGGCCAGGTGACGCTGCGATCCGCCATACCGCGCCCCACCGCAGCGCCGCACCGACCGCCAGTCCCGTGCGACACGAATTGCCGTACACGGCGCACTGAGCACAGGCTCGCCACCGTGCAACGTGGACATCAATTCCAGACGGGCCCTGTAGCCGACAGCGCGCGGACTCGTGCTTCGTGGATGTGCCGCCCGATGTCCGGCCCCCGGGCGCCGGATTCGGTGGCTTGACGCGCAACGGCAGCGGTGTCGACCGACGACGCCAAGCGGTACGCTTCGAGGAGGCGCTCACCCTGTGGGTAGGGCCAGGCGTGGCGTCCCAGGCGGCCACGGGCATCGCAACGGCACGCCTGAACGATCAGGGGCAGGCGTTCCGGACGGCGCCAAGCGTCCAGGCGGTCGAGCAGACGAATGGTGGCTGCGGGCGTGAAGTCCAGGCTGCCGTGGAGGTGGCCGTGCTCGCGCGCCACCACTTCAGCCAACTCGCGACAGTCCTGCGGCACCCGCAGCCGCTGGCTGAGTTGCTCCAGCAGCTTCACACTGCGATGCTCGTGTCCGATGTGACGCGGCCATTCGCCTTGCGGCGTGGTGCCCTTGCCCAGATCGTGACAAAGCGCCGCAAACCTCACGGCCAGCGAGGCCTGCTCGGCTGCCGTGGCATCCAACACCATCATCAGATGGACGCCGGTATCGACTTCGGGGTGGTGTTCAGCCCGCTGCGGTACGCCCCACAGACGGTCGACTTCCGGCATCAGGCGCTGCAAGGCTCCGCAGGCGCGAAGCACCTCGAACATTCGGCTCGGGCGCACCTCCATCAGGCCGCGCGAGAGTTCCTGCCAGACCCGCTCGGCCACCAGGGCGTCCACTTCGCCCTCTTCGGCCATGCGCTGGCACAGCGCCAGGGTTTCATCGGCCACCGTGAAGTCAGGCCAACGCGCCGCAAAGCGTGCCAAGCGCAGGATGCGCACCGGGTCTTCGGCGAAGGCCGCGCTCACGTGGCGCAGGGTCTTGGACTGCAGATCGGCCTGTCCGCCACAGGGGTCGATCAGCGAACCGCTTTCGTCCTGCGCGATGGCATTGATGGTGAGATCGCGGCGCCGCAGGTCTTCTTCGAGCGTGACGCTGGGGTCGGCATGAAATTCAAAGCCGTGATAGCCGCGGGCGGTCTTGCGTTCGGTGCGCGCCAGGGCCACCTCTTCGCGGGTCTGGGGGTGCAGAAAGACCGGGAAATCGCGGCCCACCGGGACATAGCCTGCGCGCGCCAAGTCATCGGCGCGCGCGCCGACCACCACCCAATCGCGATCGCCGGGGGCGAGCCCCATGAGGCGGTCGCGCACGGCGCCGCCCACCAGGTACACACGCCAGCTGGAGGGGGTGGTTTCAGCCGAAGCCATGGGGCGGCGGGACCTTCAAGGCGCCATGCTAGCGCCGGCCCGCGCGTGCACGCAAGGCGTCCAGCCGAGCACAACCCTGACCAGGCGACAGGTAGGTGGGCCCGATGGCGCGCAGCGAGGCTGGGGAGATGCCGATGGCGTCCAAGCCCGGCAGTTGGCCGCTGGCCACATTGGGCACCTCCATCGAGGCCAGGTTGTCGCGCGACATCAGCGGCTCGCCAGGCAGGGCCTCCATGGCCAAGGCCTGCAGGGTGGCCAGGGGACCGGGCAGGGCCAGGACGGGTCGGGGGTGGCCGCTCCATTGACCGGCCAGCCGTACAAGGTCGGCCAGGGTGTAGACCTCGGGGCCGACGCACTCGAGCAGGCGGGGCATACGCTGTGGGTGCAGCAGGCTGTGGACGAGCGCTTTGGCCACATCCTCCACCCACACGGGTTGGAAGGTGGCGTGGGCGCCCCCCAGGGGGACGAACGGGGCCAAGGCTTGCAGTTTGGCGAAGGTGTTGAGGAAGCGGTCGCGCGCGCCGAAGATGACCGAGGGGCGCAGGATGGTGAGGGCTCCGCCCAACGCTTGCAGGGCGGATTCGCCAGCGGCCTTGCTGCGCAGGTAGTTCGAGGGGGCATGGGGGCTCACCCCCAGCGCGCTCACCTGCACAAGGCGGTTCACGCCGGCAGCGGCGCATGCCTGCACCAGGCGGGCGGGCAAAGCCACGTGCGCGTGTTCGAAGGCTTGCGGTGTGCCCTGCAGGATGGCCACCAGGTTCACGATGGCATCGCATCCGGTCACCAGGCGTCGCAGGACTGTTTCATCATGGATGTCGGCCTGCTCCACCACCACCCCGGGCAAGTGACGGATCGCATTGGCCCGCGCTGGGCGGCGCGTGGGCACCAGCAGGGTGCTGCCGCTGGGCATGGCGCGGGTCCACTGTTCGCAGAAGGATTGCCCGACGAAGCCCGTGCCTCCCAGCACGAGCACGCGCCGCGGCGAACCCGTTGAGCCAGGGCCAGTCGATGCGGACGGATGGAAGGAATCGAATGTCATCTTGGGGCGCGCCGATGGGCCGGGGTCCGGGGATCAGGGAATGTCGCGGTCAGGGGTCGGAGCCGCGGCCTCACGCGGGCCGATGCTGCTGCCCAGGCGCGCCTTCAGCGAGACATTGGCCTGCCCCATCATCGCGGCGTACAGCGTGGCATTGGACAGCACCTTCTTCACATAGTCGCGGGTTTCGTTGAAGGGTATCGATTCGGCCCAGGCCGCGGCTTCGATGGCTTGCCCCTCACGCCAGCGGCGCGGGCGGCTCGGCCCGGCGTTGTAGGCGGCTGCGGCCATGGCCTGGGAGCCACCGAAGTCATCCAGCACGATCTTCAGGTAGGCCGTGCCGATGCGCAAGTTCGCATCGCGATCGGTGATCATTTCGGGCTTGAAGGGCAGCCCGATGCGTTTGGCCGTCCACTTCGCAGTGGCCGGCATCACCTGCATCAGACCCGAGGCGCCCACATGAGAGCGCGCATCGGTGACGAAGCGGGATTCCTGGCGGATGAGGCCGTAGACATAGGCCGGGTCCAATCCGATTTCGCCGGTCTTGGCCAACACATCACGACGGAAGGGCGTGGGAAAACGCTGGTCCAGGTCGATCTCCTGTCGGGTGCGGTCGCTCGTGTTGATGCAGCGGTCCCATATCTCGCGTTCGCAGGCGCGGTCGGCCGCGGCCAGGAGATCGCGGTCGTTCATGCCACGCAGACTGAAGTTCCACTCGCGAACGCCTTCATGGCGCAGGCCCAGGGCCAACAGGCGCAGCGCGCGCGTCAGTCCGGGGTGCTGCAGGGCGGCCTCGCGTTCCGCGGCGTTCGGGCGGGTCGGCTTGGGCGGCAGGGTCAGGGGTTGGCCCAGCTCTTCCAAGGCCAGCTTCCCGTAGAAGTGCAAGGGAGAGGCGATGCGCTGAAGGCTTTGATGCGCTTGCTCACGCTGCAGCTGGCCGTCAGCGCCGCTGCGCGCGGTCTGCAGCAGGGCGCGGGCGCGCCAGAATTGCCAGGCCGGGTCTTTCTGTTCGCGGTCGCTCATGGCGTCCACCGACCGCAGAATCAGGCGCGTGGACAGCGCATCGGCTGCCCGCAACGAGGTGCGCACGCCCCAGGCCAGGGTGTCGTCGGACCAGGTGACGGGTTTGTCGGCGCGGTCGGCCGCTTCCCAGGCCCGGCGATAGTGCTGCGAGGCCTCCGGCATGCCTTTGAAGCCTGCCTGGCGGCCAATCTGGGCCCAGGTCCAGGCCAGCCACTCCGGGCTCAATTGGCGGGCCCAACGGGTTTCGAGTCGCTTGGCTGCGTCATCGGGCGCGTCCTGGGCACGGCGTGCCAAGGCCAGCGCAGCCAGAGCGCCCGCATGCGCAGCCGGCCACGCACGCTTGGCGTCCAGCGCCTTGGTGGCGTTGTCCGTGATCTCAGCGATGGCCCTTTCCACCGCGGTGCCCAGGCTTTCAGCGCTTTGACGGGCCACCTTGGGGCGGTTGGTTTCGATGGCCAGTTGCAGCTTGCGCCAAGCGGCTTCGGTACTCAGCACCTTGGCCTGCACGAGCGTGCGCCCCATGAGCTTGCACCCGTTGTCGGCTTCGCGCTGGGCCAACCAGGCGGCCAGGGCTCGTTCGCGCAGGTCGGCCTGCGCCCGGCCGAGTTCATGTTCGGCCACCAGCGCGTAGCAGGTGACCTCCCGGTCATCGTTCATCTTGAAGCGCGGCATGTCGTGCGCAAAGTCCGCCCAGGCGCGGCGGTGGCCCAGTTCGAGCAGCCAATCGTTGCGCAGCCGGTCTTCCACATAGCTGCCCGGCCAGCGTTGGTAGAAGCGTTCCACCTCGGCCGTGCCCACTTCGCCCAGGCGCAGGCCGAGGTGCCAGTAGTCGACCCAGGGCGCCAGTGGGTGCGCCTGGCGTTGTGCGGTGTCGCGAAGGGCCTCCAATCGGGACTTGTCGCGGCGCTTCAGGGCCTCGCGGGCTTCTCCGATCAAGGCATCCTGCGTGGGGAAGGTCACCAAGGTGTCCCCTGCAGGCGCGGTCTGGGCGACCGCCGCACAGGACCACATCGCGGACAATCCGACGATCAGCGCCGTGGCTGCGCCGGCGGGCTTGCAGCGCCGGCAGATGATCTGGAGGAGCGTCAAGCCCTGGTGCTGGTGGGTTCGGTCCGACATGGTGCACAAGTTTGCACGAGGAAACGGGCGATAGGCCAATGGATTTCAAACTCAACCCTAGCCGTGACAAGACGTTGCTGCGCCGGCAGTTGCAGGTGCAGCGGCAGACGATGGTGGACCGGCCGCTGCGCGCGGAGCAATTGCAGGAGGTTCTGCAGGTCTGGCTCTTGGGCCGCAGCGAGGTCGCCATTGGGGCCTACTGGCCGATCAAGGGCGAGTTTGATGCCCTGCCGGCGCTGTACCGTTGGTCCGAGGCCGATGGGCAGCGCATCATCGGGCTTCCGGTGATCCTGCGTGAGAACAAGCAATTGCGTTTTCATGCCTGGTGGCCGGGCTGTCCCATGGAAGAAGATGCCTATGGGATTCCCAAGCCCAAGGACACGCCGCAGTTCGAGCCCCAGTTGCTGCTGGTGCCCTGCGTGGGCTACGGTCCCAGGGGGTTTCGATTGGGTTACGGCGGGGGGTTCTACGACCGCACGCTGGCCGAATTGCGCCCCAGGCCGGTCACGGTCGGCCTGGCCTATGCCCACGGGCATGTGCCCTGGCTGCAGCCCGAGCCCCACGACGTGCCGCTGGATGTGATCCTCACGGAAGAGGGCGTGGCCTGGCACAGGCCCTGAGACTCAGCCCGTGGCCAGGCGTTTGCAGATTTCCAGCACCGCTGCGCTCTGGTTCATCGTGTAGAAGTGCAGGGCCGGCACACCGGCGGTGCGCAACTGGTCGCACAGGTCGGTGATGACCTCCAGGCCGAAGGCCTTGATGCTGGCCGTGTCGTCACCGAAGGCCTGCAGGCGCAGGCGCATCCAGCGCGGAATCTCAGCACCGCAGTTCTCGGCAAAGCGGATGATGCCGCTGCTGTTGGTGATCGGCATGATCCCCGGCACGATCGGAATGTCCACACCCAGTGCATAGGCATCGTCGACAAAACGGTAATAGGCGTCGGTGTTGAAGAACATCTGCGTGATCGCAGAGTTCGCTCCGGCCTTCACCTTGGTGGCGAAAGCCTTCAAGTCTTCCTGGGGTGAGCGGGCCTGAGGGTGCATTTCGGGATAGGCGCCCACTTCGATGTGGAAATGGTGACCGGTTTCTTCCCGAATGAAGGCCACCAGGTCGCTGGCGTAGCGGAATTCGCCGAAGCCACCGTAGCCGCTGGGCAAATCGCCGCGCAGGGCCACGATGCGCCGGATGCCGCTGGACTTGAACTGCGCGAGCTTGTCTCGGATCGAGGCGCGGGTGGCGCCGATGCAGCTGAAGTGTGGCGCCGCCTCATGCCCTTCGGTGAGGATGGCTTGCACGGTCTGCAGCGTGCCGTCTTGCGTGGAGCCGCCGGCGCCGTAGGTCACCGAGCAGAACTCAGGCTTGAGCGCGTACAGCTGCTGGCGGACGGTGGCGAGCTTGGTGGCGCCTTCCTCGGTCTTGGGAGGAAAGAACTCCAGGCTCAGAGGAAAGCCAACGGCGGGGGTGGTGTTCATGGGCAGGGTTGAGGCGGTGGGCGGCAACGCGTCAGCTGACACGGGCGTGCCGCATCAGGATGAAGGCTTCGGTGTTGCCATCGCCACCGGTGATGCAGCTCGGTAGCCAGGCGATGACTTGCAGGCTCAGCGAATGAGCCATGCGGCGCAAACGAGGTTCGATCTCGTGCACGGGGGCGTCAGCCTTCACCAGGCCACCTTTGCCGATGTGCTGGGGCTGCAACTCGAAGGGCGGCTTCACGAGCATGAGGAGGTGGCCTTGTGCCCCCAACAACGGAACCAAGGCCGGCCACACCAGCGTTTGGGAGATGAAGGACAGGTCACCCACGATCAGGTCGAAGCCCTGCACGGGACAGTCCGGCCCCAGCATCGCGCGCTTGAGCTCACGGGCGTTCAAGCCTTCGTAAGTGGCCACGCGTGGGTCCTGACGCAAGCGAGGCAGCAGTTGGCCATGTCCCACATCCACGCCGACCACGCGGGTGGCCCCCTGCGCGAGCAGCACGTCGGTGAACCCCCCGGTGCTTTGGCCTACATCCAGGACCGTCATGTCCGACGGGGATATGCCCAACTCGCGCAGCGCGCCCTCCAATTTCAGCCCGGCTCGCGAAGCCCAACGCAGCTCGGCGTCATCCGTGATCTGCAGTTCGCAAGCCGCGGGCAGGTCGTCGCCCGCCTTGCTGGGCGACTGCCAAGGCAACTGCGCATGGCGCCAACGGACGGCGCCCCGTTCGATCAGGCGCGCCGCAGCCGATCGGCTGGGAGCCAAGCCCTTTTCGAGCAGCAGCAGGTCGGCGCGCATGGTGTGGATTCGAAGGCTCTCAGGGCCACGGCGGCGGGTGGGCCGTGGTGGCGAAGCGGGCCGCCGCCATCGTGGCCGCGGCCTGGACCCCCCTCAATAGCGGTAGGTGTCGGCCTTGTATGGACCTTCCTTCTTCACGCCGATGTAGGCGGCCTGCTCATCGCTGAGTTCGGTCAGCATCGCGCCGACCTTCTTCAGGTGCAGGCGGGCGACCTTTTCATCGAGGTGCTTGGGCAGCACATAGACCTTGCCGGGCTCGTAGTTCGCCTTCTTGGTGAAGAGCTCGATCTGGGCGATGGTCTGGTTGGCAAACGATGAGGACATCACGAACGAGGGGTGGCCGGTGGCGCAGCCCAGGTTCACCAGGCGGCCCTTGGCCAGCAGGGTGATCTTCTTGCCGTCGGGGAACACCACATGGTCCACCTGCGGCTTGATCTCGTCCCACTGGAGCTTCTCGAGCGAGACGACATCGATCTCGTTGTCGAAGTGGCCGATGTTGCAGACGATGGCCTCATCCTTCATGGCGGCCATGTGCTCGTAACGGATCACGTTCTTGTTGCCGGTGGCGGTGACGAAGATGTCGGCCTTGTCGGCGGCGTACTCCATGGTGACGACCTTGTAGCCTTCCATGGCGGCCTGCAGGGCGTTGATGGGGTCAATTTCCGTGACCCACACCTGAGCGGACAGCGCGCGCAGGGCTTGGGCGCTGCCCTTGCCCACATCGCCGTAGCCGGCCACCACCGCCACCTTGCCGGCGATCATCACATCGGTGGCGCGCTTGATGGCGTCCACCAGCGATTCACGGCAGCCGTAGAGGTTGTCGAACTTGCTCTTGGTGACCGAGTCGTTCACATTGATGGCGCGGAACAGCAGCGTGCCTTTGGCGCTCATTTCATTGAGGCGGTGCACGCCGGTGGTGGTTTCCTCCGTCACACCGATGATCTGCGCGGACTTGCGGGTGTACCAGGTCGGGTCTTCGGCGAGCTTGGCCTTGATGCTGTTGAACAGACAGGTTTCTTCTTCGCTCGTCGGATTGGCGATCACGGAGAGATCCTTCTCGGCACGCTGGCCCAGGTGCATCAGCAGCGTGGCGTCGCCACCATCGTCCAGGATCATGTTCGGGCCTTCATGGGCCGAGCCCTTCGGGCCGAATTCGAAGATGCGGTGGGTGTAGTCCCAGTAATCCGCCAGGGTTTCGCCCTTGTAGGCGAAGACCGGCGTGCCGCGCACCACCAGGGCCGCGGCAGCGTGGTCTTGCGTGGAGAAGATGTTGCACGAGGCCCAGCGCACATCGGCGCCCAGCGCCTGCAGGGTTTCGATCAGCACGGCCGTCTGGATGGTCATGTGCAGCGACCCGGTGATGCGGGCGCCCCGCAGCGGCTGAGCCTTGGCGAATTCCTCGCGGATGGCCATCAGTCCGGGCATCTCGGTCTCGGCGATCTTGATTTCCTTGCGGCCCCATTCGGCCAGGGACAGATCGGCGACCACGTAATCCTGGTCCTTGAGGGGCTTGACGACGGCGTTCATGACTCTTTGCTCCAAAGAAAAAAAGGTGGAGCCTGCCGCGTGCCAACGGTCACGGGCGCGCGGGCGGAGTCGAGGGGATCATTCGCTCGCCATGCACGCCCGGGAACGGGCCGAAGCAGGGTGAGCGCGGTTGGACACGGTTCCGAGCCTGGGACATCAGCCGCTGATTCAAGCGGGAGTCTCGCAGCGCTCCTCGGAAGGTCCGCGCAGTTTAACCGACCACCCATTTCCGAGTGCAAGGGGTGCCATGCGACACTCAAATTTGCCGGGCAACGATCCCCGAATGGCTCAGCCGATGGGTGAGCGCTGGGGTTTGCAGGGGATGGGATGAAGTCGGATTCGAGGGAAGGCGCTGGCCTGCTGTACACCGCAGCGGGCTTGGCCTTGGCCTCGGCGGTCTCGCTGGGCCTGGCGCGTTTTGCCTACGCGCTGCTGCTGCCGGCCATGAGGGCCGACCTGGACTGGAGCTATGCCACCGCCGGGGCCATGAACACGGTGAATGCGGCAGGGTACTTGGCCGGTGCCCTGATGCTGCCGCGTTGGCAGGCGCGTGTTGACGGCCGGACGGTGGTGTTGGCCGGTGGCCTGGGCGCTTGCGTGACGCTGCTTCTGCACGGTCTGGTGCGGTCTGAGGAGGCGTTGCTGGGCCTGCGCTTTGCCAGCGGCGTGGCCAGTGCGGCCAGCTTCGCCGGCGGCGGACTGTTGGCCGCGTCGCTGGCACAGCAGCCCGGCGGGGCCTCGCGTTCAGGCTTGATTCTGGGCATCTACTACGGCGGCACCGGCCTGGGCATCGTGGCCTGTTCGCTTGGAGTGCCGTGGGCGATGGCGCCTGAATCCGCTGCGGTGTTGGGCGGCCTGGCGGCTTGGCCCGGCTGGGGGGTGGGTGGCCCTGCCGATTGGCAGCGCGCGTGGATCCTGCTGGCGGGCTTGGCGGTGCTGGGCCATGGGGGCATGCTGGTGATGACGCGCGGGATGACCTGCCCGCCCGTCCCGGCGGCGCAGCGTGAGCCGGCGCCCTTGCAACCCCTGCTGTTCGGCTTGTTGGGCTATCTGTGCTTTGGCCTGGGCTACATCGGCTACATGACCTTCATCATCACGCTGCTGCGTGAACAGGGCCTGAGCGGGTCGATGGTCACGGCCTTCTATGTGCTCTTGGGCTTGGGCGTGGTGGCTTCATCCTGGCTGTGGGCGGGCTTGCTGCAGCGGCACACGGGCGGGCGGCCGATGGCCACGCTCAATGCGCTGTTGGCCGTGGCCACGGTGCTGCCGGTTCTGTCTGCACACCCGCTGGCGGTGTTGGCGTCGGGCGCCCTGTTCGGTAGCGTGTTCCTGTCGGTGGTGGCCTCGACCACCGCCTTGGTGCGACACCACTGCGCCAAGGCT
>RFTU01000056.1 GCA_009923315.1 Betaproteobacteria bacterium | reverse complement strand
GTCACGCAGCTCCCGCTTGAGCACCTTGCCGATGGCGCTGCGCGGCAGGTCCTCGATGAAGGCCATGGCTGCCAGACGCTGAAGCTTGCCGCAGCGGGCATTGAACCAGCTCATCAGCTCAGACTCCGTGGGCTCGAAGCCCTTGCGTCGCACCACCCACGCCACCGGCGTTTCGCCCCAACGGTCAGACGGCACACCCACCACGGCGGCATCGGCGACGGCCGGATGGGACCGAAGCAAGGCCTCCAGATCGCTGGGATACAGGTTGAAGCCGCCGCTGATGATCAGGTCCTTGCGGCGGTCCATCAGGATGAGGAAGCCGTCTTCATCGAATCGGCCCACGTCGCCGGTGCGGATGTAGCCGCGGCCTTGCGCATCGTGCCACATGGCCTGGGCGGTGAGTTCGGGACGGCCGTGGTAGCCGCTCATCATGCCCGGTGATCGGCCCACCACTTCCCCCACCCCGGTGCCGCAAGCGTCACCCCCGTTAGCGCTCGGTGATGTCTGGCCTTGAAATCCGTTCCAAGGCCCCGGCAACTCGCGGCCGTCTTCATCGATGAGCCGAATGTCATGTCCCGCACCCGGTTGACCCACCGTGTGCAGCTTGTGGGGGTGCCGGTGCGCCTCCAGGATGCAGGCGCCGCCGCCCTCGGTCATGCCGTACACCTCCACCAGGCCACCCGGCCAGCGTTGCAGCACCTCGGCCTTGAGCGCGGCGCTGAACGGTGCGCTGGTGCAGAACTTCATCTCAAATGACGACAGGTCGGTGCGGTCGAAGTCACCGTGGGACAGCAACCGCGAGTACTGCACCGGCACCAGCATGGTGTGGGTGATGCGCTCACGTTGTGCGACCGCCAACCAGTGCGCCGCATCAAAACGCTTCATCAGGTGCACGCAACCGCCCATGCCCAGCGTGGGCGCGAAGGCCACCAGCGTGGTGTTGGAGTAAAGCGGCGTCGACAGCAGCGTCCGCGTGTGGGGCCCATAGCCGTAGGCCAGGCCGCGGCGGATGTGAGTCCATCGCATGCCGTGGGACTGCACGATGCCCTTGGGAACGCCCGTGGTGCCGGAGGAGTAGATGATGTTGAAAGGGTCTTCCGGCTTGGCGGCCCAGCCGGTGGGCGCGGTGCGGGCTTGCGGCGCCGCGTCGGGTACCTGCACGTGGTCGGTGTCGGCGATCGGCCCCTGGTAGCCCGCATCCGCAGCCAGCCCGCGCCCAGCCTCATCGGCCCACAGCATCACGGCGCCGCTGTCTCGCAGCATGGCACCCCAGGCTGCTGCGTCCCATGAGGAGGGCAGCGGCACCACCACCGCGCCGGCGCGCAAGGCGCCCACCAACACCGCCGCAGCGCCCACGCCGTTGGCTGCACACAGCGCCACGGCCTGCCCGGGCTGCACCCCCCGTTGCTGCAGGTCGGCCGCCAGGTGGTCGGCCGCCTCGTTCAACTGGGCATAGGTCCAACGGTGGGCTTCATCGGCCAGGGCGGGGGCTTGCGGGCGATGCAGGGCGTGCGCGCGCACCAAGTCGCTCAGACTGCAGAACGGCGACTCAAGCGTCAGCGGGAGCACCGGCCCATCCCAATCGTGTCGAGAGGTCCCGCGCCGCATCCCGCAGGGCGCGGGCACTGGCGCTCGCCCAATCCACGGTCAGCTGCTCCTGCCGGTCCAGCATCGTGATCACCACGGCCGGCTCGCCGAGATGGTTGAAGCAAGGCGAGCTGAAAGCGTTCACCCCCGGGATGGGTCGCCCCTTGGCTCGCACCACTCCCTGCAGGCGCACGTCCTTGCGCGCGGCCTCCACGATGGCCCAGTCGTTCGGGCCCGGCCGCGTGCTGCGCCCCGGCGGGTCGCCCACGGCGCGGGTGTGGCCGCTCAAGGCCTGCAGCAAGCGGTCGTGGGGCAGCGCAGCGGCAAAGGCGCGTCCCGTGGCCGTGTGCAGCAGGCTCATCACGGTGCCGGCGCGCATGGAGATCAACAGGGGCTGACGGGCCTCGATCATGCGCACGACGGTCGGCCCAAAATTCCCCCACACCGCCACCGCGACCGCGTGACCGGTGCGCTGTGCCAGTGCCTCGGCCATGGTTTCGGCCGTGCGGACCGCGTCCTGCTGGTGCAGCGCGGTCAGGCCCATCTGCAGTGCGGCCGGCCCCAGCGCGTAGCGCCCGCTGGGCCGGTCCTGCTCCACCAGGCGCAAGCGTCCAAAGCTCACGAGGTAGGGGTGCGCTCGTGCGGCCGTCATGCCGGCTTCCTGGGCCAGGTCCTTGAGGTTCATGGGGCCGCGGTGCGCGGCCAGCGCCAGCAGCAGGCGCCCACCCACCTCAACCGACTGAACGGCCCGTTGACCGTGGTCGACGCCATCGTCATCGGCGGGGGGTGGCCGCGAGGGGCGCGAGGGGCGGTTGGGCATGGCGGCACAAGTTTGCACCAGGCAAACGGATTTGCCAACCTCAAACCATCGCCGTATGATGGCTTGAAGACAAATTCGTTCGCTCCTTGCAAACGACGGAGAGCTGCATGAGTACCAAGCATTTCGCCTCCCAGGCCGACCTCGAAGAGAAGAAGGTCAGCTTCACCCAGATCTCCGAACATGCCTGGGCATACACCGCCGAAGGTGACCCCAACACCGGCATCATCATCGGCGACGATGCGGTGCTGGTGGCCGACACCCAGGCCACCCCCGCCATGGCCGCCGACGTGATCCGGCGCATCCGCCAGGTCACGGACAAGCCCATTCGGTATGTCGTGCTCACCCACTACCACGCCGTGCGGGTCTTGGGTGCCAGCGCCTACAAGGCCGAAGGTTGTCAGCAGGTGATCGCCAGCCAGGACACCCGCGACCTGATCGTGGAGCGTGGCGAGCAGGACAAGGCCAGCGAGATCGGCCGCTTTCCACGCTTGTTCCGCAATGTGCACACCGTTCCGGCGGGGCTGACGTGGCCCACGATGACCTTCAGCGGCAAGATGACGCTGTGGTTGGGCAAGCTGGAAGTGCAGCTGCTGCAACTGGGACGCGGTCACACCAAGGGTGACACCGTGGTGTGGCTGCCTGGCGAGCGCGCGATGCTCTCAGGTGATCTGGTGGAATTCGATGCCACGCCCTATGCCGGCGATGCCTATTTCCAGGACTGGCCGCAAACCCTGCGCAACATCGCGGCCCTGCAGCCCAAGGCCCTGGTGCCCGGCCGTGGCCCGGCCTTGGTCGGACACGACCAGGTCGAGCAGGGGCTGAAGGTCACGCGCGAATTCGTGAGCGACCTGTATGAGTCTGTGAAAGAAGGGGCGGCTGCGGGCCACGACCTCAAGGCGGTGTACCGCACCACCTACGAACGCCTCAAGCCCAAGTATGGTGGCTGGGTCATCTTCGACCACTGCATGCCCTTCGATGTGACGCGCGCCTACGATGAGGCCACTGCGCACCCTCACCCGCGCATCTGGACGGCTGAGCGCGACCGCCAGATGTGGGAGACGCTGGAGGGCTGAGGCCCCCGGGGTCAGGAGTTGGGATGCACAGCACCTTTGAGTACCCGACGTACGCGTTCAAGCGCCCACCTGAGATGGACGCCGACCACAACGGCGCGGCGGCGAAGCCCTACCCGCTGATCATCGTCGGCGCCGGCCCGGTGGGCATGGCCGCCGCACTGGACGCGCGTCGCCATGGCCTGCCAGCCCTCATCCTGGATGACGACCACACCGTATCAGTGGGCTCGCGCGGCCTGTGTTACGCCAAGCGCACCCTGGATATCCTGGATCGTCTGGGTGTGGGCGACGCCGTGGTGCACAAGGGGGTGACCTGGAATGTGGGCCGCACCTTCTTCGGCGAGCGCGAGGTCTTCAACTTCAAGCTGCTGGCCGAACCCGATCACCGCCGCCCCGGCATGGTGAACCTGCAGCAGTACTACCTGGAACACTTTCAGGTGCAAGCCTGCGAGCGCGCCGGCGTGGACATCCGCTGGCAGCACCGGGTGGTGGCGGTGCGGCCCGATGATGCGGGGGCCACGCTGGACATCGAAACACCCGAAGGTGCCTACACCCTGCGCACCGACTGGCTGGTGGTGTGCGATGGCGCCCGCAGCCCCATCCGCCGCCTGTTGGGACTGGACATGCAAGGCCAGGTCTTCCAGGACCGCTTCCTCATCGCCGACGTGGTGATGAAGGCCTCCTTCCCCGCCGAGCGCTGGTTCTGGTTCGACCCGCCTTTTCACCGCCACCAAAGTGTGCTGCTGCACCGAGAGGCGGATGATGTGTGGCGCATCGACTTCCAGTTGGGCTGGGACGCCGACCCCGAGGAAGAGAAGAAGCCCGAGAAGGTGATTCCGCGCATCCAGGCCATGCTCGGACCCGATGTGCCCTTTGAGTTGGAATGGGTCAGCGTCTACACCTTCCAGTGCCGCCGCATGCCGGTGACGCGGCGCATCAGGTGTCACCCTTCGGGGCTCGAGGCGCCAATTCAGGAATTCAGGACGCCGACAACCTCATGTGGAAGCTGGCCTTCGTGATCAAGGGGCTTGCGCCGGCCACCCTGCTGCACAGCTACGGCACCGAGCGCGGCGAGGCCGCCGACGACAACATCCTGAACTCCACCCGCTCCACCGACTTCATCACGCCCAAGAGCCGCACCAGCCGCGCCTTTCGCGATGCGGCCTTGCAGCTGGCTCAGCACCACGCCTTCGCGCGCAAGCTCGTGAACTCAGGCCGCTTGTCGGTGCCGACGCACCACGCAGACTCGCCGCTGAGCACGCCGGTTGACGCACCCTACGAAGGCTGGATGGGCCCGGGTGCGCCCATGGACGATGCGCCCGTGGTGCATGAGGGCCAGCCGGCTTGGTTGCTCCAGCATCTGGGAGGGCGGTTTCAGTTGATGCTGTTTGTGGACGATGCGGCCGCTCTTGCCCCGGAACGGCCATCGGCGGGTGCGCGGCCGAGCCCCTCCACAGCGGCAGGCCTGCACGAGGCCCTGGTCGGCTTGGCCGATTCAGCGGTTCAGGTCCAGACGGTCGTGTTGAGCGCCACACCGATTGCCGCGGGTGTGGCTGCGCATTGGCGGCAGCAGTTTGACGCCATCATCCTGCACGACCACAAGGGCCTGGCCGCTGGCCGCTGTGACGGCCGACCGGGTACGGCCTTGCTGCTGCGTCCGGATCAACACGTCTGCGCGCGTTGGAGGGTCCTCAAAGTGGCCGCCGTCCAACAGGCCCTGGCGCGCGCCACAGGGAACTGACATGAGCTTGTGCCTGAGCCCCAACTTCCACGAGCCGGGTCGCCGCGACCTGCGCGACTACAGCGCCGGCGACGAGTTCTATCAGGCGCTGGTCCAAGCGCACCACGGCCTGGACGATGAGCAAAGCCTGGAACTCAATGCGCGGTTGATCCTGCTGCTGAGCAACCACATTGGTGATCTCGCGGTTCTTCGGGAAGCCTTGCGCTTGGCCCGACAAGCCGCCGAGAAGCCCACAACGGCCTGAACGCTCGACCATCTCGGCCCACCCGCCTGACCCCACATGAACGCCCTCAACGAGACCCATGACCCCGACGTGCGCAGTTGGGTCCCATCGGCGCAAGCGCCGGGCTGCGATTTCCCTCTGCAGAACCTGCCCTTTGCGGTGTTCCGTCGCCGGGGCAGTGGCCAGGCGTGGCGGGGCGGCGTGGCCATCGGTGACCAGGTGCTGGACCTGGCTGCGCTGGCCCAAGCCCAGCTGATCCAAACGGCCGACCCCTTGGCGGCACAAGCGCTGGCGGCCGCTGCACAAGACACGCTCAACGACTTCATGGCCCTGGGCCCGGCGCATTGGAGCGCCCTGCGCCGGGCGCTCTGGCGCCTGCTGCGTGAGGGTTCAGCGGAGCAGCCGGCGCTGCAGCAGCGCGGCCTGGTCCCCCAAGCCCAGGCCGAGTACCGGGTGCCTGCGCGCGTGGGGGACTACACCGACTTCTACACCTCGGTGCACCACGCCACGCACATCGGCCGGCTGTTTCGACCCGACAACCCGCTGCTGCCCAACTACAAGTGGGTACCGATTGGCTACCACGGGCGGGCGTCCAGCCTCGTCGTGTCGGGCACGAACTTCAAGCGACCCCGGGGGCAGTTGATGCCGCCCGGCGCAGCACAACCCACCGTGGGGCCAAGCAAACGCCTGGACTTCGAGTTGGAGTTGGGTGTCTACATCGGCCCTGGCAATGCGCTGGGCGAGCCCATCCGCATCGACCAGGCCGAAGCCCATGTCTTCGGCCTGTGCGTGCTCAACGATTGGAGTGCGCGCGACATCCAAGGCTGGGAGTACCAGCCGCTGGGCCCCTTCCTATCCAAGAACTTCGCGACCAGCGTGTCGCCCTGGGTGGTGACCCTGGAGGCGCTGGCGCCCTTTCGCCTGCCCTTCACGCGGCCTGCCGAAGATCCACAGCCCCTGCCCTACCTCGACAGCGCGCAGCACCGCTTGCGCGGTGCGCTGGACATCCAACTCGAGGTCCTGTTGCAAACCCCGACCATGCGCCAAGCGGGTCAAGCCCCCGCGCGCATCGCGCAGTCCAACTACCGCCACGCCTACTGGACCTTGGCGCAGATGGTGACCCACCACGCCATGGGCGGGTGCAACCTGCAAGCGGGTGATCTGCTGGGCACCGGTACGCTGTCCGGACCGAAGCCCGAGGAGGCCGGCGCCCTGATCGAGCTGACCCGTGGCGGCCAACAGCCGCTGACCTTGCCCAGCGGTGAGCAGCGCACCTTCTTGGAAGATGGGGATGCCGTGGTGCTCCAGGCCTGGTGTGAAAGCCCGGGCTTGGCGCGCATTGGGTTCGGGATCTGCGAGGGCCAGGTGCTGCCGGCCACACCGGCAGCCTGAGCTGCCAGGCGGCCGCTCTCGCCGGGGGAGACCGTAAACTGCTGCGATGGCCCCAAGCCCGCGCGCCCATGAACCCGGCTGACGCCCTCGCTGAAGGCGCCGAAGGGGGTGCCCGATCGCGCCTGGCGCGCTGGATCACCCGCCCCACCCTGCAGCCCTGGCAGTTCCTGCTGCTCTACACCGCCTACACCGCCGCCGTTTTCCAGTGGCCCACCTTTGCCTATGCAGCCGCGCAGCTGAACCTGGCCACGGTGGAAGGTTGGCGCACGTTGGCCACGCTTGGGGTGCTCCTGACGCTGTTGATGATCCTGCTGCTGGGCGTGCCGCTGCTGCTGTCGCGCCGCATCGTCAAGCTCGTGGCGGTGTTCCTGCTGGTGGGCAACGGCGTGGCCAGCTATTTCGCCCACACCTACCAAGTCGTCCTGAGCGTGGACATGATGGGCAATGTGTTCAACACACGGTTGGATGAAGCGTCCGCCTTGTTCCACCCCGCCTTGCTGGGCTGGGTCGGTGTATGGGCGCTGTTGCCCTCCTGGTGGGTGTGGCGTGTGCAATGGACCGCCCACGGCCGCTGGGTGCGTGTGGCCCATTGGGCCTTGGGTTTCGCGCTGGCCGCAGCGTGGCTGTACCTGAACGCCAGCTCGTGGT
The DNA here is from genome assembly GCA_009923315.1 of Betaproteobacteria bacterium. Taxonomy (GTDB): domain Bacteria; phylum Pseudomonadota; class Gammaproteobacteria; order Burkholderiales; family Burkholderiaceae_C; genus RFTU01. The sequence goes on along the minus strand of RFTU01000056.1, from coordinate 7,057 downwards.
TGTGGCTGGACCGCCACATGAGCCGCATCGGCTCGATGACCCCGCCGTGGTCCTACGTGGTCAATGGCGTGCGTTTCATGCAGCGTGAAAGGGCGGCGAGCCGGCCGCTGGCCTTGCTGCAGGACCTGGCCGCCCCGGCCCATGCCGAGGCAGGCCGGCGCGTGGTCGTGCTGGTGATTGGTGAGTCGGCCCGTGCGGCGAATTTCTCGCTCTACGGCTATGCCAGGCCCACCAATCCACAGCTCAGCCGCCTGCCCGTGGAGGTGCTGCGCGCCCGTGCCTGTGCCAGCTACACCACGGCTGCGCTGGCCTGTATGTTGTCCCACCGGGGCGCCAAGGCAGATGACCATCCGCCTGAAGAGACCCTTCCGGCCTACCTGCATCGTCACGGCGTGGACGTCGAGTGGCGCAGCAACAACTTCGGTGAGCCGCGCATGACGATCAACAGCCGGCTGCAAAAGGGCGATCTGCTCAAACGCTGCGATGACCCGGCCGCTCGCTTGTCCGACCTCGACCAAGCCCTGTGCAGCCTGCCGCGCGATGGCGCCTTTGATGGCGCCTTGCTGCTGGGGCTGGAAGAACGGATCGAGGCCTCCAACAGCCCCCGGGTGCTGATCGTCCTGCACCAGGCCGGCAGCCACGGACCGGCCTATTTCGAAAAGTATCCCGCCACCCTCGAGACCTTTAGGCCCGTGTGCAAGTCGGTCAACCTGGGCAGCTGCCCGTCGGGCACGCTGCTCAATGCCTACGACAACTCCATCGTGCACACCGACGCCTTGCTGGCCGAAATCACCAAGCGACTGGGCCGTTTGAGGGGTTGGAGCAGTACCCTGATCTATGTGTCCGACCACGGCGAATCCTTGGGCGAGGCAGGGCTGTATCTGCACGGCACGCCGGCTGCCTTGGCGCCTGATGTGCAGATGGACATCCCCTTCCTGATCTGGCGCTCTTCGAAGGCGGCCGCAGCGTCCGGCCCCGCTCTACCCGGGGTGCCAGCCCAGACGCTGACGCGGCCCCAAACGCGCGAAGGCGCCTACAGCCATGACCATGTCTTTCACACCGTGATGGGGGCGTTGGGCTTGCGCAGCGGCGTCTACCGCGCCGACCAGGATGTCCTGCAGGATGAAGCCCGAACACCCTGAGGCCGGCAGCCCTGCGTCGATGGTGTCGACCAGCCGCGCCGCCCGGTTCCGCGCGGCGGCTGTGCAGTCGCTGCGCCTGCACCGATCTCTGGCCCTTCCTTGGCGTGTGTTGGCCTGGGGCTCGGTGGTCTTGGCCCTGGCCTGTGCCCTGTACCCCAGCGACCACGAGCACGACTACCAACAGCCCTTTGGCGGGCAGCAGGACTCGACGGTACGCCTGGTGGAGGACGGGCTGCGACACATCAACACCGCAGTGGCCATTGCGCTGCCCTTGCTCAACCGCGACCTGGTGGGCCTGGCCCAGCTGAGCGTGGTGACCGTGGTGGGCACGGCCGCCACGCACATTCCCAAACGCCTATTCAATGACTGGGTGATCGCCGGCACGCGGCTGGGCCAGCGCCCACAGAACCAAGACAGCCAGCACAACGTGCCCTCGGGCCACAGTTCGCTGGCCTCCGCGGCTGCCTGGTTCGTGTGCCGCCGTTATGGTTGGCGGTGGGCGTGGCTGGTCTTGCCGATCACCGCAGCCACGATGTGGGCGCGGGTGATGCTGGATGCCCACACCTTGTCGGCGGTGCTCTCGGGCCTGTTCGTGGGCCTCGCAGTGGCGCTGTTCTTCGTCAACCCGCGCGCGCGCGCGGGCGCCTGAACTGCCACCACGGCAAGGCCTGCACGAGGGACAACACCTCACCTGGGCGCTCGGCTGTGCAGCCCGGCAGATTTGCCAGTTCCGCCGCCCAGGAGGAATGGGCCAGCAACTCGCGCAAGCGCCGCACCGAATCGCTGTCCAGCCCTTCCTTCAGGCACACCAGGTAGTAGTCCTCTTCCACCAGTGGCTCGAAGTGCAGACCGAAGCGTTGGGCCACCGCCTGCATACCCAGGCCGATGTCGGCCGTTCCACCGGCGATCATGGCGGCAACGGCCACATGCGTGTGCTCGATACGGCTGTGGTAGCCATCGATGGCATCGGCTGCAAGGCCTTGCTCCTGCAGCAGATGGTCCAGCAGGAGTCGGGTGCCAGAGCCCGGTTGGCGATTCACCAGCCTCGTGCCCGTCGTGCGCAGCTGGGCCCAACCGCTGAGCTGCGCGCGTGGGCTGTGCGCCGGCTCGCGCCGCATCATCCAACCTTGAACGCGACGGTGCGAACTGATGAGCTTGTGTTCGCCCGGGCGCAGGTGCGGACCCAGCGCCGCCTTGAACACCGCCGAGGCGTGGCTCAGGCGCGGAACATGGAACCCCGCCATGTCGCACACGCCTTCGTTGAGGTCGCGCAGCGCCTGCTCGCTGCCGGTGAACCGCAGCTTCATGTGCAGCAGGCCACGCTCGGTGGCCAGCTCCTGCAGGCGGCCCACACCGAGGTCGTGGCTGGCCGCCACATTGAGAAATTGCAGGCGGCTGTCGGCCGCTTCGCGCAGCACCTGGCCCAGTTCGGCTCGCAGGGCTTCCAGGTGGGGCGTCATGCGCACTCGGGCCTGCCGTTCGGCGAAGATCAACCGCTGCGAGTAGTCCGTCAGCGTGGCGCGCCGGCCCTTGTGCCACAGGATGAGTTCCTGCCCCAGCACGGCTTCCCACTGGCGAAGGCTCCCCCACACATGTCGGTACGACTGCCCCAGTGCGGTGGCCGCTGCCTTGATGGAGCCATGGCTTTCCAGCGCGTGCAGCAGGTCGAACAGCGGATTGCGCAGTTCGGCGCCGGACTGGCGCGTGCCGTCGGCGTCCAGCTCGTAGCGCAGTTGGATGTTCAGCGGCGGCGAGGGCTGTTGCGGCGGCATCGGGCGAAGGGTCCTGCCATGGGGATCATGCAGCGAACAACTGCCCGATATCCGCGAAGGCCTTGAACTCGATGGCATTACCGGAGGGGTCCAGGAAGAACATGGTGGCCTGCTCGCCCACTTCGCCTTTGAAGCGAATGTAGGGCTCGATGACGAAGCGGGTCCCCGCTGCACGCAGCCGCTGCGCCAAGGCTTGCCAATCGGCCATGGGCAGCACCGCGCCAAAGTGGCGCACCGGCACGCCATGACCGTCCACCGCGTTCAGCGCGGCATCGCCGCAGGACTGCGGCGACAGGTGCGCCACGATCTGGTGGCCGTAGAAGTTGAAGTCGATCCACTCCGGTGAGCTGCGGCCTTCGCTGCAGCCCAGCAGCCCGCCATAAAAGCGGCGGGCTTCGGACAAGTCGTGCACGGGGAATGCGAGGTGAAAAGGGGGAATCGTGTTCATATGGGCGCAGCCTGGAGCCTGCGTGGTGCTTTCTGGACCTGAAGGTATCAGACTTCGAGGAGACCCGGTCGGCGGATCGGTTACAACCCCACCATGTCCCCTAAGCCCACACCCGATGAGTTGAGCGCGCCACGCGCTGCGGTCATCGGCGGTGGCCCAGCGGGGCTGATGGCCGCCGAGGTGTTGCTCCAAGGAGGCGTGCAGGTGGACCTCTACGACGCCATGCCCTCGGTGGGGCGCAAGCTCCTGTTGGCGGGCAAAGGGGGGCTGAACCTCACCCATTCAGAGCCCGCAGCGACTTTTGTGCAGCGTTACGCGCCAGGTGCAGGGCCCTTGATCCCGATGCTGGCGTCCTTCGGTGGGCCGGCCCTGCGCACCTGGGCCGCAGGCCTGGGCATCGAGACCTTCGTGGGCAGCAGCGGCCGTGTGTTTCCGACCGACTTGAAGGCCGCGCCCCTGCTTCGAGCCTGGCTGCACCGCTTGCGCGCCATGGGTTTGCGTACCCACATGCGCCAGCGCTGGCTCGGTTGGGGCGATGAGGGCGTGTTGCGCTTCGGCACACAGACCGCGCAGCCGGATGTCACCGTGCTGGCCCTTGGGGGTGCCAGCTGGGCGCACTTGGGCTCGGACGGTGCCTGGGTGCCCACGCTGCGCGACCGGGGCGTGAGGGTCTCGGCCTTGCGGCCGGCCAACTGCGGCTTCGACCGGCCGCAGCCCTGGAGCGACTTCCTTCGCAGCCGCCATGCTGGGCAGCCGGTCAAGCCGGTGGTGGCGACGTTCCAAGGCCGACGTCAGCAAGGCGAATTCGTGCTGACCGACACCGGTGTGGAAGGCAGCCTCATCTACGCCTTTGCCGCGGCGCTTCGCGATGCCATTGAACAGGAGGGCCGCGCCACGCTCACGCTGGACCTCCTGCCCGACCACTCGACGCAGCGGGTGTTGGACGAACTGCAACGCCCCCGCGGGCCGCGCAGCCTGGCCACCCACCTGAAGAGTCGCTTGGGCATTTCGGGCTTGAAGCTGGCGCTGCTGCACGAGCACCTGGGTGCACAGGGCTTGGGCAAGGCGATGGAAGCGACCACCGCGCTCAAGGCCTACCCCCTGGAACTGGCCGCGCCGCGACCGATTGATGAAGCCATCAGCAGTGCCGGCGGCGTGGCCTGGGAGGCCCTGGACGAGGCCCTGATGCTGCGCGCCTTGCCGGGGGTGTTCTGCGCAGGCGAGATGCTGGATTGGGAGGCGCCCACCGGCGGCTATCTCTTGACCGCCTGCTGCGCGACGGGGCGCTGGGCGGGGCAAGGAGCGCTTCGTTGGTTGGGCGTGGGCCGCTAGCCTGGTGGCTTGGCGGCTCGACCCAGATCACGTTTCGTTCCATCAAGGGCCGTTGGAGCTGGCCGACAGTGCGCTCGAGGCGCGGGTGTACAGCGGGTCCCGCTCGAGCACGGTGACCGAGCAACCGTGATCCCGTGCCAGGAAGCAGGCACTGGCCGCCCCCATCACCCCGCCACCGATGATGACCACATCAGAGCCGCCGCTGGGCTTGCCCCTGCCTACACTCCGAACCATGATCCGAGTCTACTCATCGGCCGATGTGCACCGCGCCTTGGCTTGGCCGGCGTTGGTGAAGGCGCTGGCCGAAGGCTTCGTGCGGGGTGCAGAGGTGCCGGTGCGCCACGCGCATTCCGTGTCGGCCCAGGACACGCTGCTGCTGATGCCGGCCTGGGACGACCAACTGTTGATCACCAAAGTGGTGACGGTGATTCCCGGCGCGCCGTCCACCGTGGAGGCGACCGTGATGGTGATGGACCGTGCCACGGGGCGTCCGCTGGCCGTGATGGATGGCGAGGCGCTGACCCTGCGCCGAACGGCGGCCACCTCGGCGCTCGCGGCCCAACACCTGTGTGCAGACCGGGTGCAGACCCTGCTGGTGGTGGGTACAGGCCGACTGGCGGCCTGGATGGCGCGCGCGCATGTCGCCTTGCGCCCCGAGCTGACGCGGGTGCTCATCTGGGGCAGGCGTCTGCAGGCCGCGCAAGCCTTGGCGGCCGAGCTGGCCCGCGAAGGCTTGCCTGCCGAGCCGGCCAGCGAATTGGCCACCGCGGTGCGGGCGTCGAGGCTCATCACCTGCGCCACCACCGCCACCGAACCTCTGGTGCGGGGCGAGTGGTTGGCACCGGGCACCCATTTGGATCTGGTGGGCGGATTCCGGCCGGACATGCGTGAGGCCGATGATCAGGCCGTTGCGCGCTCGCGCATCGTGCTCGACACGCACGCCGGGGCGGGCTCCGAGGCGGGTGATGTGGTGCAGCCCATGCGCAAGGGCATCATCACTGAAGCGGCCATCGTCGGTGAGCTCGCGCAGCTGTTGCGGGGGCAATGCCAGGGTCGACGGGAGCCCGAGGACATCACCCTGTTCAAGTCGGTGGGGACGGCCCTGGAAGATCTGGCTGCCGCGCGTCTGGTGCTGCAGTCTTGACCGGCCGCTTTCGGCGACCACGATCACACGCCGCGCGTCAAATCGCCATCGACCCGAAGAGCAGGGGCTTCTGACGGGTGTGCCCACTTGGTGTGGCCCCCTGGACACGGGGCCCCAAGCCGCAGCGTATGGGGGACGTAGAACCTGAGCGTCAGCAAGGTGTCCGTCCGCTGTAGCCGCGGAACCCGAAGAGGTTCAGCCAAGACTGCAAGAACACATCGAATGGGGGATCGTTGCAGATCACGTGCGACGGTCGCCAGCTTCGTTGCCTGCCCACCGGAGGATCAGCGGCTCCGCCTTGGGGACTGTGGCCTGTCGCCCTTCACCCGATCCGATTACTATTTCGTCAACCGCAATGGTCCATGACTGATTGAAGCAACAGAGGATCCTTATGCGATTTGCCTCCCTCAAGTCAAACGGTGCTGCCTTCATCCTGAGCCCGCGTGCGCTGGCAGGCATCCTAAGCATCTGTGCACTGGTTGGCTGTGGCGGTCGCGACACGCCCTACACGACGGGCACCCGGTTGGCGCAAGATGCCCAGACGCACAGAGCCCTGGGTGCATCAACAGGTAGCGCCGTCGCCCAACTGCAGGTTAGCCAACTGTATGTCGCCCTATTTGGGCGGGCACCGGACACGGAAGGCTTGAACTATTGGGTTGGTCGTCTTCAGGCGGGCGAAAGCGTCTCGACTTTGGCCGATGCAATGTACGCCGTTCAGCCAGCTCGGCAGTACTACCCCGCGGGCCTATCGCCCCGGGACGTGGTGGGGTCGTTTTACCGCAATGTTCTGGGGCGCGATGCTGATACCGGAGGGCTCGATTACTGGACAGCCAAGCTGAATATCAAAGGCGCCACGGAAGGTAGCGTCATAGCCGAGATGATCGCCGTCGTAGTGAACTACAACGGTACGGTCGCTGAAGGCATCAAAAGCTCCAATTTTTTCAATAACCGTGCGAATGCAGCGCTCTACTATGCGCAAACGGTTGGCATGCTTGGTATCAACACTTCGCAAGCCATCATTAGCGTCACAGATGACAGATCAACGGTCAGCGCCGCGTCAAAACTTATTGATGCGATGGCGAGAATTGATCGTGACTCACGAGAGCTGAGTGTCGTTTGGGAACAAACGCCCAATTCTGTACGAATTACTGCCAGGACAAATGTATGGTCGTGTTATTCGTCTTGTAGGTGGATGCAATGTTGTTGTATACTGTAATGA
>RFTU01000055.1 GCA_009923315.1 Betaproteobacteria bacterium | reverse complement strand
GCAGAAGCGGGTAGCCTTGATCATGCCACCCAGCGGGCTCAAAACGTGAGCCCGCCTCCCCCTGGGGATGCCGCGAGGCGCGCTGCGCAGGCCGCTCCATCAAAACATCAGAGCACGAAGGGCAGGACCATGAAGCTGACCCAACAGCTCAACAGCACCAGTCGGTCTGGGTCGCTTGAGGACCCTGGTGCCAGGGGCTGCGGCCGTCCTGCGGGAATGTCCACGCTGCACGCGGCGTACACCAGGGGGTGCTCCAGCGTGGGTGCAGGCTCGGCGACGACGCGCGTGGGCGGCAAGGGCTCGATCTGAAGGCGATGGTTCATGGCGGGTCCGGTCAAGGGGGTGAAGGAGCGTCAAACAGTCCTGCCCCCATCATACTGTGGTTCTATACAGTGTTCAAGTGACCGTGGGCACCTGCCCTTCCCCACCAAGCGCAGCTCAGCGCGGCGGCGTAGGGCAGAGCCTGCAAAAACAGGATCGTCCACCAGGCGGTCAGGCTGGCCGAGACCGCGGTGCCGGACAAGGTGAAGCCTGCGGCAGCGCCCAGCAAGGCCAACAGCAGCATCGCTTCCTGCCGCACCGAATGCCAAGTGGCCTGCTGGCCTCCTGCACCCGGCGGGGCCGCCGACTTGGCGGTCACATGGAAGGTGGCCTTTCCGCCCCAAAGCCCTGCCAAGACCCCCCGGGCAATTCGGTGTGACAGGGCCATGCCGGCCCAAGCGGCACCCCACACATCGCGGGTTGGACAGTTCACCCGTCGCATGTAGAGCAAGGGCACGAGGACCAGGCGCGCCAAGAAAAACACCAACAAGGGCAGCGCCATCGTGTGTGGCGGCAAGGCAAAGGCCGATGGGGCCACCAGCACCCCCAAGCTCCACACCAGTGCCGTCACGGTGAACACCAGATGCAGCGTGTCGCCAATCCAGGGTAGCCAACCAGCCACGAAGTGGTAACGCTGCCCTAGGCTCAGTGCGGATGGACCCAAGAGCGCCCCCGCATGCCCGCGCAGAATCTGCATGCCGCCTCTTGCCCAGCGCTCTCTTTGGCGCTGATAGGCGGCGAAGCTGCGCGGCACAAGCCCGGTCCCCAGCACCTCGTCCACATAGACCTTGCGCCACCCGGCTTCCAACAGTCGCAGGCCGAGCTCGGTGTCTTCGCATACGCAGTCGGGGTTCCAGCCCCCCACCCCCACCAAGGCCGCGGTGCGGATGATGGTCATGGTGCCGTGCTGGACAATCGCGTTGCGTTCGTGTCGGTGGTGCATGCCGAGCCGAAAGAAGCCCTCGTACTCCCAATTCATCATGCGGGTCAACCGCGCATGTCCCCAAGCGCGATGGGCCTGCGGAGACTGCACCACGGCGACATCGGGTTGCGAGAACCAGCCACCCAGACGGCGCAACCAGTGGGGTGACACGACGTAGTCTGCATCCACGACCGCCACCCACTGGGCAGCGGGGTCCGTCTGACGCAAGGCCTCGTTGAGCGCACCGGCCTTGTAGCCGGGCCAATGGGGCAAATGAATGAAGCGCAACCGCAGGTCACCCGCATCACGCTGCTGGGCCACATAGGCCTGTACCGGCTGCCAGCAGGACGGGTCGGTGCTGTTGTTGTCGACCACCAGAATTTCGAGCCTGGGCCAGTCCAGGGACTGCAAGCTGCGAATGCTGGCCAGCACCATGGGGGCCGGCTCGTTGCAGCATGCCAAATGGACACTGACCAGGGGCGCGGGATGCTCGCGGTCCCAGGGCCTTGCCTGTGCTTGGTGACGAAGGCTGCCCTCCCAGAACAGCTCCGCGAACTCGAAGGCATGGCTGAGCAGGATGGCGGCCATGAGCAACAGCGCGGGCACCAGCAGCGTCAGCAGCAAAGCGTCCAAGACCTGTAGGTAATGCGTCAGCGGCAGCGTGGCCAGCACCACCATGAGGGAGGAGACCGCTTGCGCGGCAATGCCAAAAGCGACCCGACCGGCTAGGCCCAGGTGTGGCGCACGCATCAAGAAAGGCCACAGCACCATCGCCCCCAGCAGCGCCGCGGCCAGCGCCTTTCCGCGCCAGTAGGGGTCTCGCTCCACCGGCCCCGTCCAGTTGAACTTGGCCGTGCGCCGCGCATCAAGCACGCCCCAGTGGGCTCCAACGCTGCCCTCGGTATTCGCTTTCCAAGGTTGGTCGATCGCTTCCATCAGGAAATAGTCCAGCTGCGGGTCGCGGATCCGGGCCGAAGCCACAAACTCTCGAAGGAAACGCGCCTGCTCAAGGGGTGAGGCGGAGGCGCGATTGATCAAGCCCTGCACCCGTTTTTCCACATCGGGTCCTGCACTCGGCCATCCGACCTCGGCGATCACCACCGGCTTGTCGGGGTAGCGCGCACGCAGCTCCTCGTATCGGCGCCACACCTCGTGCACGGCCACGTCGGCGGGCACCCCTTCCCAGTACGGCAGCAGGTGCACCGCGATGAAGTCGACATGGCGGACCAGTTCCGGATGCGCCAACCAAACGTGCCAGGGCTCAGCGGTGGACACCGGCACATCCAGGGTCAGCCGCAAGCGGTCCAGCACCGTGATCAGCGCCTCCATGGGGAGCGAGCGCTGCAGCTGGGTTTCGTTTCCCGCGATGACCCTTTCAATGCTGCGGCCGCTGTGGACTGAGCCGCCGATCCCAGGCGCTGACGGCGGCTGCGGGCTGCGGTGCCTCGAGGCATCGCGCTCGGCGTGCACCGCAGCTTCGATGGCTCGGAGTTCGAGTTCATTTCGCGCGGTTTGCGCATCCAGCCACACCCCCGCGGTGATGCGCAGGCCTCGTGCGCGCGCCAACTCCGGCAGGGAGGGCAATTCGGATGCGCTGTAGGTGCGCAGGCGCGTGGTGATCGGCGACAGGACATCCAAATCGGCGGCAACGTCGCGGTCCTGCGGCGATTGGCCTTCCAGGGGGCTCTGCCAACGCTGAAACGCGTTGTAGGCCAAGCCGTTCACGGGCACCGGCGCGTCGGCGCCGGGCAAGGCGGGGTTCGCCCATTGCCAAACGGCACCCGTCAGGACCGCGAGCACCAGGCACAGCAGCGTGCTCTTGAGCGCGCGCCACTTTCGCTCGTGTGCGGTCTGGCTCAAACGCCCGCCTCCTCGACAAGCGCCTGAAGGGTCGAAACGCTCTGGCGCCACGCCGCGTTCGGGATGAGGGGGTGCGTGCGGGACCTGCATCGGGGTTCACAATGCCCCCACCACCCTATTCCCGGACCATGTCTGACACACCCGACCCGCTCAACGGGCCCGCCAAGCCCTGCTTGAGCCCTCAGCGCCAAGGCGTGTGGGGTGTGGCCTGGTTCGCCTGGCTTTGTGTGGGCCTCGGCGTGCTGCTGTTCCCGATGATCTGGCCCGCGGCCACCGACGGGGCGAAGCCCCCGGACCCGTCGAAATCGACGCAGCTGTCGGCAAGCCTTCCGTGCTTGTCGTACGCCCCCTTTCGGCGCACCGGCCACACGCCCATGGACCCCACACTGCGCCTGCAGGAGGCGGCCTTGCTGGAGGACTTGCGCCTGATGGCGCAGTGGACCGGCTGCATCCGCACCTACGGCACGGACCATGGCCAGGATCGCATCCCGGCGCTGGCTGCCCAACTGGGCCTGAAGGTGATCCAAGGCGCTTGGGTCAGCCGTGACCGAGCAGCCAGCCAACAGGAAGTCGACACCGCATTGGCATTGGCCTTGGCCTACCCCGGCACGGTGCACATGGTGATCGTGGGCAACGAAGTCTTGCTGAGGCAAGAACGCAGTCCCCAGGAGTTGGCGCTCATCTTGCGCGACGCCCGCCAACGGTCCCCGGTGCCTGTGGCTTACGCCGATGTGTGGGAGTTCTGGCTGAGGCATGCACCGGTGCTGGCACCTGAAGTGGATGTGGTGGCTGCCCATGTGTTGCCCTACTGGGAGGACGTGCCCGTGGGCCTGGACCGCTCGGTCGACCATGTCTTGGCGAGTCATCGGCTGCTGCAGCAGGCCTTTCCCGACAGACCGATCTGGATCGCGGAGACAGGCTGGCCCGCAGCAGGACGCCAGCGGGGGCCGGCCGTACCAGGGCCGCGCGAGCAGGCCCTGTTCTTGAGAGAACTTCGCGAACGGCTTGACGCCGCCGGCATCGACTACAACGTGATCGAAGCTTTCGACCAACCTTGGAAGCGGCAATTCGAAGGCGCCATGGGTGGCGCCTGGGGGATCGCAGACGCCCAGGGGCGCTTGCGCGACCCGGGTGCTGGGCCGCTGCCCCATGACCCGCGCGCCACCGCGGCCGCCTGGGGCTTGTTGTTCGGGGGCTTGACGTCGTGGGGACTCCTCGCCCTGGCGCGTCGGCGGGCAAGCCCAGCCGCGGGTGGCCCTTTGAGCCTGGCCGCGTCGGCGCCACCGCTTGGAGCGCTGAGTGTGCTGTGCGTCGGCGCCACCATGGGGCTCTTGTCCGGGGTGCACGCAGCCGGGGTGGTCATCTGGTTGCGCGATCCCCAGGAGTGGGCCGTGGCGCTCACACACGGCATGCTGGCCTTGGGGGTCTGTGGTCGGGCCCTGTGGCGCGCCGCGCGGGAAACCCCGGGGAATGGGGGCCTGGCCTGGCCGGGCACCTTCGAAAAGGCCCTGCTCTTCCTCACCGCCTGGGAGGCCTTGACCTTGGTGTTTGATGCTCGCTATCGCCCCTTGCACGCCGGTCTGGTGGGCGCCGCAGCGATCGGTTTGTGGGTTCTGCGGGCCGCACAGGACCGCAAGCCGGCCGATCCCTCGGCGCTGCTGTTGGCCCTCGTGTTGGCTGCAGCTGCGCCGGTGCTGCTGGTGATGGAGGGGTGGGCCAATACGCAAGCCGTGGCTATGTGCGCCGGGTGGCTGTTGATGGCAGCCGCCGTTGGTGTCGACCGACTGCCCCATTTCCTTCTTCCGCATCAGCGGCCGAACGCCATGCGCCCGTGACGGGCCTGCACGGCACACAGCGCACACGCCAAGGCGGCAAATGCCGATCGCTCAGCGTCGTACAGCACAAGACCACAGACTGCCACGCACAGGCCCAGCCAAGCGGCAGCGGTCGCGCCCTGCTGCGCCCAGTGGAGCCTGTCAGGCAGCAGGATCGGTGAAGAACGACGCGCCAACCGCGAACCGAGCACCAGGCACCACCCGCAAGCCCCCAACATCAAGGCGGCGCTGCTCAGCCGATGGTCTGTGAAAGCCTGGATGACCCATCCGCGCCAAAGGCACAGGTCGCTCAAGGGCTCCCGCTCACACGCGTCGGCCATGCCGCTGGCCTGCACCATATGGTGGCGCGCCCATAAAGCACCTGCCAAGGCAACGCACGGGCCGATCCACCAGGCGCCTGAGCGCAGGGCTGACAGCGTGTAGCGATGCAGGCTCATCGCTCGCTTCGCGCCAGGCGCGTGGCGCGAACTCCCGGGCCCTCTGCCGAAAACGCCTGCAACAGATGGTCGGTCAAATCGTGCAGGCCGCCCAAGGCCTGGCGTGGGGGGTGCACACCGGGCCGGTAGCCCAACAGGACAAAGCGCTGCAAGAGCCGCTCGTTGCGCGACACCAGGTACACCGGTACATCCCAGGACGCGCCCTCGCCGGTGACGCTGGCCGCCGGTTGATGGTCACCCACCAGAACGAAAAAGGATTCACGTCCCGAGCGGTCCCGCAGAAAAGCACCCAGCCATCGGTAGGCATAGTCCATCATTCGCACATAGTCCGGTCGCATCTGCGTCCAGTTGGGTCGCTCGGCCAGTGTGCGCTGAAGATCGGCCTCATCAAAAGGTTGATCGCTCAAGAGCCGCTGCCAATCAGGCTGGAACGGAGGCACTGGACTGAACGGCAAGTGGGTGGTGATGGTAGGAAAGAACGTGAATCGTGGCCGGGCGGCTCCGATTCGGGGGTATCGAGCCTCCAGTTGGGCTGCACTGAACTGATCCGGAATCTTCCAAAAACCAATCGGCGGCCCCGGATAGCCCAGCGCCGGCCCATCCACATACTGGTCAAAGCGGTAGAAGGCACGCTCGGGCCATGGCCAGAACACGCCGGGATAGACGCCGAAGGTTTCGTAGCCATTGGCGCGAAAGAGAGTGACCAGTGTTTCACGGTGGGTGGTGAGCAACACATCGTGGCGCATGGGGTCGCTCAAGTCGATGCCTGACAGCAGGCTCAGATGGGCCAGGTCCGAACCACCGGCGAAGGTCGGCGACCTCAGGAAAGCCGATACGACTTGGAAGCCGCCAGCGCGCAACGCCTGCTCGAATCCTTCGCGTGCGCTGTGCAGTTCTGCGCTCATCGCGGGATCGTCGTAGGTGATGGCCCCCAACGATTCCAGGGGCATCAGCACGACATCCGCGCCGGCCAAGGCTGCCAGTGCGCTGCCGGGTGGCCGCCCGCGAGCTTCATCCACGGGGCTGGTGGGCGGCAACAGGGTCGACTGGCGGGTGCTCGACCACGCGCCCCACAGCACCTGTGCCTGGCGCCAGGCGACGGGTACGACGGGCTTGGAGACATAGGGCCACGTGGCCTGCACCCCCGCATAGTTCGCGCCGGCCAGCCCCACGGCCGCCAGGGTCAGCAGCCACGCCCAGCCGCGCCGCCGCGCCGCCGGGGCCACCTGACGGGCCATGACGCTCACCGCCCAATGCAGCGCGCCGTAAAGGCTTATCAGCAGCAGCAACGCACCCAGCATCACCCCCGCGGTGAGCCACCACGGCCACTCTTGCGCCGACACCCAGAGGAAGCGCGGGATCTGCGGAACGTCCCAGTAGGCATTGATGGGTCGACCGAACAGCGCCGGGACGGTGACGTCGGCGTACCGGCCCAAGACCAGCATCAGGTAGCCCAGTGCAATCAGCCGCAAGCCGCGTGGTCCGAGCGCCCCACGCCACGCCACCAGACCCAAGACCACCACCCAAAGGCCAATGAACTCCGGCGCCACACGCGCGTCCGGTATCACCCAGGGTGTCGGCCACCAGGTACTGAAGCTCAGGAAGGCGTTGAGCACCAGCATGGCGGCCACGGCCTGCCCTAAGCGCAACAACCGCGCACGGCGGTCAAATTTGTCTGGGGACGGGGTCAATTGGAAGTCGACTGAAGACACAATGCCCGATTGTCTCGGAACGCGGCGAGCCTGCGCGCCGATCGGGGCATCGACGGGGCAAAGGGACCGCATGGCGCATCCAACAGCTGAACGCACCCTGGTGCTGTTCAACCATGACTTCGATGAATTGGCCCATGGCTCGCTTCGGGCGAGTTGGCCGCTGGTCAGCGCAGGCTTTGATCTCTTCGCCTTTCCGAGCCAACTTCGGCTGGCCTGGTTCGATATCGAACGGTTCGCCGCCCTGCAGGCGGTGCGGGCGCGCGCCCAGGGCTGCCGAGCGGTGGTTTCGCACCATGAGCAGTTCGGCGCACTGGCCGCGGCCTTGATTGCGGAACGATTGGGCTGGCCGGGGACGCCGGTGAGAGCGGTGTTGGCCTGTCAGCACAAGCTCTACGCACGCAAGATCTTGCAGGAGGTGTGTCCCCAAGCCAACGTCCCAGCCCACCGCTGGGACCCCTCAGCCGACACCGCCAAGCTGCCGTTTCCACTGTTCGCCAAGCCGATCAAGGCGGCGTTTTCCATCTTGGCCCGTGAAATCGGGGACGCGGACGCCTTGGGGCGACTGGTGGGTTTTGGCTGGTGGGAAGCCCTGTTGCTCAACAGGCTGTCACAACCCTTTGAGCGGGTGGTCAAGGCGCGCCTTCCCGAAGCGGGCAGCGCCTCGGGGCTGATGCTTGAGCACCCGGTTCATGCGCCACAGTTCAATCTGGACGGGTATGCCTACAAGGGCGCCGTGCGATCCCTGGGGGTGGTGGACGCGGAGATGTACCCTGGAACACAGGCCTTCATGCGTTTCGACTACCCATCGCGACTTCGTCCCGAGGTGGTGGTGCGTGCCCGTGATGTGGCGCAACGGTTCCTGTCAGCCGTTGGATTCACCCATGGTCTGTTCAACATGGAGTTCTTCTACAACGAGGGCACCGATGAACTGTCTGTCATTGAATTCAATCCGCGTCTGGCCTCGCAGTTCGGCAGCCTCTATGAACAGGTCGATGGCCTGAATCTGCACGAGATCGGACTGGCCCTGGCCCACGGCCGCGATCCCGCCGAACTGAAGACGCGGGCACCCACGGCGGCACGGGCCTCCAGCTTTGTCTTTCGCAGCTTTCCTGGTCTCGATCCTCTGCGCACGCCCACGCCGGCGCAGCGGCAGTGGCTGCAAAACGCCCACCCCGATGCGCTGCTCATGACCTATCCGCGTACCGCAACTGCGGTTGCACGCGACCACAAGTGGCTGGGCAGCTCGCGGCACGGGATCTTGAACCTCGGTGGCGCTGATGCGCAAGACCTGGAGCGGCGATGCGAGGCCGTCAGCCGTCTGCTGGGGTGGACGCCTCCAACGGCGCGATGGCACCCAGCGCGACCGTGGCGTACCGTTGGTGCCGCACTCGACACGAATCCTGTGGTGCAAACGTCACCATAGAACCGCGCATGGCGCGTTTTGGCGTGCTCCGATTCTGCTGTTGAGGATCAGAGGACATGGGTGGGCGGCGCCGGGGATGACGCACGCCAGTCATGGGTCTGGCGAACGCCATCACCAGGACATGAGCGAGCACCCACCTGGTGAGGCTATGACACTTCGTAAAACGAAGGTACATTCAGACGGACAAGTTGGATCCCGGGTATTTGGAGCTTTCTGTTTTGGGATGCCGCTTTCGTCATTAAGGGGTTCGGACGGTGATGAAGGCTATTCCCATCCGACAAGTTCTGAGGGAGCTGGCCTGGCACAGTTGGTTTCCCTTGGCCTTAGCCTTGCTGATCTGTGCCGCTGCGCTGATGTACTTGACGCACCAGCAGCAGGTCGCCCTTGTGCAACAGCGGGTCGACACCTTGGCGGGCGAAGTCGATGCCCAATTGGCCCAGCAAATTCAGGGGCTGCAGGCGTTGGCAGCCGGTACGGCGTCTCAGAGTCGGGCTAGCCCTCTGTGGCGCTTGCATGCCGAGGCGGTCTCGTACGAGCAGTCGATTGGACTACCGGTAGCACTGGCGGATGCCGACAGGCGCATCTTGCTCAGCAGTGCCCGCCCTTTCGGTCAACCCTTGCCGATGCTGCCGAAAGCGGCGGGTCCTTCCGCGCTGGATCGGGCGCTGCAAACGGGAAAACCGCAGGTCACCGACTTGGTGCTAGGGACTGTCTCGAAGGGGCCTGTCGTCGCCGTCGTCGTGCCGGCGCCATGGGCACCGGACACCAAAGCGTGGATCTCCAGCGTGTCCACCGATGTGTTGCAGCGACATTTAGATGAGCAGACGATTCCTTCCGGCTGGACTGCTGCGCTTGTAGACGGAAATGGCAAGGTACTCGCAGCGCGTGGCCCTGACGCGCAAACTGAAGCGCTCTCAGCCAATGGTGCGATCAGCTTCACGGCGCCAGTGAGTCATGCGCGGTGGATGTTTGTAGCCCATGCGAGTCCATGGATCTTCTACCAGCCGCAAATACACATGGGGTCGGGCATGTTGGTGCTCTTGAGCATCGCAGGCGCCAGCACGCTGTGGTCAGTACGCAGGAGCAGTGACCGGATCAATGCGGCGGTGTTGCGGTTGACCGACTCGGGCCAGCAGAAAACCGAGGAAAGACAGCTCGATACCGTCCATTTGCGAATCGCCGAGATGGAGGAGGTGCATCGCGAGCTGCGTCTGCTGAGAACAACCGAACACATGGCCGAAGACCGAGAGCGCCAGCGAGTGGCGCAAGAGTTACACGATGGGTTGCAGCAGCACATGGCCAGCGTCAAGATCATGGTCGGCTTGGCGGCTCAGCGAGCGGATCCAGTTGAGCGTGCGGACTTGCTGCATCGTGCGAGCCAAGCCACCCAACAGGCCATCGACGAATTGCACCAAATTGTGAATGACCTGCGCCCCTACGCGCTTGATCAAAGTGGGTTGATCGATGCTGTCCAGCAGCTGTCGGAAAACGTCCACCATGCCACAGGGCTGCTGATCGAAGTGGAGTCGGTTGGTGACCCATCCGGTTTGAGTTCCCTGTCAGTCCCACTGCTGAGCTGTTCATTTCGCGTGATCCAGGAGTGCTTGAACAACGTGCGCAAGCATGCTCAGGCGACCTTCGTGCATGTTGTGATCGACACATCAGCCGCCGGCGTCCTTTCGGTGATGGTGAGTGACGACGGAATCGGTTACGTTGACGCGTGGCCAGCTCCATCTACTGCTTCATTTGGACTGATCAGCATGCGTCAGCGTGTGACCGCACTGGGCGGGACGCTGAGCGTCAGCCGCGGTCAATCGGAGGATCTGGCCTGCGGCACAACCGTCATCGCCACGATGCCCATGCAGAGTCCATCATCTTGATGGGAAGCTGGCTCCAGCCGGACCCATCAGGAACGACGTGCTCACGTCGCGTGAGCATAGGCCTCAAACGGCGGCGCTTTCAGAGGAGAAACGCGTGGCGCTGGCGCAGCCATTAGCGGTCAGCACCCCGATGCTGTCGAGGACAGCATATCGCCACAAAACAAAAAAGCACTTGGCGTTGATGCCTAAGTGCTTGATTTCGATCGAGAGATCGAAGCTTGGTGGGCGGTGCAGGGTTCGAACCTGCGACCCCTGCCGTGTGAAGGCAGTGCTCTACCGCTGAGCTAACCGCCCGGAATCGCTTCGCCTTGATGCCCTGCAGACCCTCCAG
Organism: Betaproteobacteria bacterium; assembly: GCA_009923315.1. GTDB lineage: Bacteria > Pseudomonadota > Gammaproteobacteria > Burkholderiales > Burkholderiaceae_C > RFTU01. The sequence goes on along the minus strand of RFTU01000055.1, from coordinate 3,993 downwards.
GGGAACTGACAAGGGCGCGCCAAGTCGCGCGCAGCCGGAAACCCGTGATTATCACACAAGTTCGCGCCACACCGTCTTGCCGCCGCTGGCCTTGTCCAACTCCTCCAGCACGCGCGCATGTTCCGCCTGCTCCTGATCGTCCGGCGACACCAGCAATACAGGAATGCCAGAAAGATGAAAGTCTGCAGACGGAGCCAGGCCACTGGCACTTGAGGCCGATGCGCCCTGCTCGATCACCAGGCTCTCCTGCCCGCGGGTCATCCGGATGAATACCTCAGCCAACAGGCCGGCATCCAAAAGCGCGCCGTGGAGTGTTCGGTTGCTGTTGTCCACGCCCAGCCGGGCACACAGGGCATCCAGGGAATTGCGCTTGCCTGGAAACAACTCGCGCGCCATCAGCAGGCTGTCGCGCACACCGTTGACGTGCGACGCGAAAGGCCCTCTTCCGACCCGCTTCAACTCGTGATCCAGAAAATGGGTGTCGAACGAGGCGTTGTGGATGATGACTTCCGCTCCCTCGAGCCACGCCATCCATTCGTCGACTACCTCGACAAACCGGGGTTTGTCAGCCAGGAATTCATCGGTCAGCCCGTGGACCTCCAACGCTTGGGCACTGCTGGACCGTTCCGGGTTGAGGTAATAGTGGCGGTTGCGACCGGTCAGCCTTCGGTTGACCATCTCGATGCACCCGATCTCGATCACACGGTCGCCCGCTTCGGGGCTCAGACCGGTGGTCTCCGTGTCCAGAAAAACTTGTCTCATCGCTTGGCTATCCGTTCACACCGTTGAGTCCCGAGCTCCACGCCACCACAGCGCCACACCCACCAGCACCATGGGTACGCACAACCATTGCCCCATGCTCATGTTCAAGGCCAGCAAACCCAGGAAGGCATCAGGCTCGCGGAAAAACTCGGCCACGAACCGCAGAACACCGTAGCCGATGAGGAACAGCCCTGAAATCTGCCCCAGCCGACGCGGCTGGCGCGCATACATCCACAGCCCCGCGAACAGCAACAAGCCTTCCAACAGGAACTGGTAGAGCTGTGAAGGGTGGCGCGGCAACATCACCCCACTTTGGGGAAACACCATCACCCAGGGCATCGTGGCGTCCGTCACCCGACCCCAGAGTTCACCGTTGATGAAGTTACCGATTCGGCCGCTGGCCAGGCCCAGCGGAACGCAAGGAGCGATCAGGTCGGTCACCTGCAAGAAGGGCCTGCCCCGGGTGCGCGCGAAGAGGGCCATCGCGACGACAACGCCCAACAGACCGCCGTGAAAGGACATACCCCCCTGCCACACCTTCAGGATCTCCAGCGGTTGTGCGAGGTACACGTCGGGCTTGTAAAACAGCGCATAACCCAGACGACCCCCCAGGATCACGCCCAGGATGCCGAAGAACAGCAGATCTTCCACGTCTCGCGCAGACCATCCTTGTGCGGCTACCGCCTGTTGCTTCAAGCGCAAGCGTGCCGTCCAAAGAAACAAGACAAAGGCCACCAGATAGGTCAGGCCATACCAGTGCACTTGCAGCGGCCCGAGTGAGAAGGCCACAGGATCAAACTGGGGATGCATCAGCATGGACGGCATGCTATCAGCCGATCCTAGAATGGTGGCTTACCGCCTTCTTCACACTTTGCCATGAGCCACCCATTCAACCGACGCTCCAAGAACATCACCGAAGGCGTAGCCCGCGCGCCCAATCGCTCCATGTACTACGGAATGGGCTACAAGGAGACGGACTTCGGCAAGCCGATGATCGGCGTGGCCAACGGCCACTCCACCATCACCCCATGCAATTCGGGCCTGCAACGGCTGGCCGATGCGGCGGTTGAAGGCCTGAAGCAGGCCGGAGCCAATGCTCAAATTTTCGGCACCCCCACCATTTCCGACGGTATGGCCATGGGCACCGAAGGGATGAAATACTCCTTGGTGAGTCGCGAGGTGATCGCTGATTGCGTCGAGACTTGCGTGGGCGGTCAATGGATGGACGGCGTTGTCGTCATCGGCGGCTGCGACAAGAACATGCCCGGCGGCATGATGGGCATGCTGCGCGCCAATGTGCCCTCGCTTTACGTGTACGGGGGCACCATCCTGCCCGGAAAGTACAAGGGACAAGACCTCAACATCGTCAGCGTCTTCGAGGCGGTGGGTCAGTTCAGCGCCGGCAAGATGAGCGAGGAAGATTTCTGCGAAATCGAACGCCGTGCGATTCCCGGCAGTGGTTCGTGCGGTGGCATGTACACGGCCAACACGATGTCCTCTTCCTTCGAAGCCCTGGGCATGTCGCTGCCCTACTCCTCCACCATGGCCAATGTGGAAGATGAAGTGGTGGACAACGTGAAGAAAGCTGCCGCGGTGTTGGTGGAGGCGGTAAAGAAGGACCTCAAGCCCAAGGACATCGTCACCAAGAAGTCGATCGAGAACGCCGTGGCCGTGATCATGGCCACCGGCGGTTCCACCAACGCCATCCTGCACTATCTGGCCATCGCTCACTGCGCGGGTGTGGAATGGACAATCGACGATTACGAGCGCATGCGCAAGAAGATCCCGGTCCTGTGCAACCTCAAGCCCAGCGGGCAGTACTTGGCCATCGACCTGCACCGGGCCGGCGGCATACCAGCCCTGATGAAGGAGATGCTCAAGCACGGTTTGCTGCATGGCGACTGCATGACCATCACCGGCAAGACCGTCGCAGAGAACCTGGCCGATGTGCCTGATCTCGACCCGAACCAGGATGTGATCATGCCGGTCAGCAAGCCCATCTATGCCCAGGGTCACCTGGCCATCCTCAAGCAAGATCACCGGGCTGAAGAACCCCGTCATCACCGGCCCTGCGCGCGTGTTCGATGACGAGCAGTCGGCGCTGGGGGCGATCATGGACGGCAAGATCAAGGCCGGTGACGTGATGGTGCTGCGCTACCTGGGCCCCAAGGGTGGGCCGGGCATGCCGGAAATGCTGGCGCCCACCGGGGCGCTGATCGGTCAAGGACTGGGCGAAAGCGTGGGCCTGATCACCGATGGGCGCTTCAGTGGCGGCACCTGGGGAATGGTGGTAGGCCATGTGGCGCCTGAGGCCTTTGAGGGCGGCACCATCGCCTTGGTGCAGGAGGGTGACTCCATCACCATCGACGCTCACCAGTTGCTGCTGCAGCTCCATGTGGGCGACGACGAGCTCGCCAAGCGCCGGGCGGCGTGGAAGAAGCCAGCGCCGCGTTACACGCGCGGTGTGTTGGCCAAGTTTGCGAAGAACGCCGCCAGTGCCAGCGCGGGAGCGGTGCTGGACAAATTCGACTGATGGAATTCAGGCCGAGTAGTCGTAGGTGATGCGAACCACGGGCGCCTTGCGGGTCTGTGGGTCCACCAGGTTGGACAGCCCTTCGTATTCCAGCATGTCGCGGCTGCGCAGGTCGTAGGCCAACTTCACGGTGGGCACCAGCAATCGCAGCATCGAATCGGCCTCTACCAGCAGCCGAATGACCGGTCCGGCCGTCGCCTCGGCGCGGCGGATGCGAAACCGAAAGTGGTCGAACTGGCTGATCACACCCAGTTGCATCTGTACCGTGCGGCCCGCGGCGAGGTCCTCCAGCTTGTCCTGCACGAACACATGAAAGCCTGAGTCGACGGCCAGGCCTGCCGTGCGCGCCACCTCGCGTGTCTTGCGCTGGCCGGCCTTGACGGTTTCCATGGTCACGGTGCCATCGGCCACCTGCGTGATGGCCTCTTCTTCCTGCAGCGTGGGGTAGACCGTGCGCATCACCGGCACGAAGCGGTCCCTGCCGAACTCCAGTTTCTTTTCGCCCAGCAGCTGGCCCTGCGGCGCCACATAGCGGATGGTGCCCGCCACCCAGCGGCCGGCACGGAGGGTTTGCTGATGCTGTTCGGTGTACAGCCACTGGCCGGTTTCGGCGTGCACCGCTCGGCCGCTGAAACTGCGTTGCACCGTGGCGCCATCCGGTGGCTGGGCCGGTACCTGGGTCTGCGCCTGGGTCTGGG
>RFTU01000054.1 GCA_009923315.1 Betaproteobacteria bacterium | reverse complement strand
TCAGCGAGGTGGCCAGCGTGCCGTAGATCATCACCAGACCACCGTACTGGTTGCCCACGGGGTCCCAAACCGCAGAGGTGAGAAAGCCCAGGCCGAACTCGTGGATCGCCGGGCCCGCGCCCACCACCAGCGAGCCCAGAATGCCCCCCATCAAGGCGAGCGTGAGCACGGCAGCCGAGGTCGCCACCGCCGAGAACAGGCGATCCGCCCAAACCTTCATCACTTGATGCCGATCCAGGCCTTGCGCACCAGGGCCTTCACTGGATCGGGCAGTGGTACGTATTCCAGCTCGGTGGCCATCGCGTCGCCCCGTTCAAAGGCCCAGTCGAAAAACTTCAGGGCGGCCGCCGACTGCGCCGGCTTGGTCGACTGGGCGTGCATCAGAATGAAGGTGGCGCCCGTGATCGGCCAGCTGTCCTTGCCGGGCTGCTGGGTCAGCACCTGGTTGAAGCTCTTGGCCCACTGGGCATTGGCCGCGGCAGCCTTGAAGGTCAAGTCGTCGGGAGCCACGTAGACACCCTCCTTGTTCTGCAGCAGGACATGCGACATCTTGTTCTGCTTGGCGTAGGCGTACTCCACATAGCCGATGGCGTTGGGCAGTCGTTGCACAAAGGCGGCCACGCCTTCATTGCCCTTGCCGCCCGCACCGGTGGGCCAGTTCACGGCAGTGCCCTCGCCCACCTTGCTCTTCCAGTCCGCGCTGACCTGTGACAGGTAATGGGTGAACAGGAAACTCGTGCCCGAACCGTCGGCACGGCGCACCGGCGCAATGGCGGCATCCGGCAGTTTGGCGCCCGGGTTCAGCGCGACGATGGCCGCGTCGTTCCACTTGACGACCTTGCCCAAGTAGATGTCGGCCAGGACCGCACCGGTGAGCCTGAGCTCACCCGGCGCGATGCCCTTGATGTTCACGACCGGCACCACGCCACCGATCACGGTGGGGAACTGCACCAGGCCCTCGGCCTTGAGTTCTTCATCCTTCAGCGGCATGTCGGTGGCGCCAAAGTCCACCGTTTTGCCCTTGATCTGCTTGATGCCAGCGCCCGAGCCCACCGATTGGTAGTTCACGCGAGCACCGGTGGCCTTGTGGTACGCGTCGGCCCACTTGGCATACACCGGCGCCGGGAAAGAGGCCCCGGCACCCGTGACATCTTGAGCCTGCGCGGGGCCGGAGATGAACGCCACGGCGACCGCCAAGGCCCAAGCGGCGCGTGGCCAAATGTTCAGGAGCAACATGGTTGAGGAGCCCATCGAGGGCGGCGACTGGAAGGACGCCGCACTCTACGCGGGGTTTGTGAACGTTTCGTGACAACTCGTCGCGCCAGTGTGTCACAGCGCGCCGCCCGGGCGGCGAGGGCGGTCGACTCAACCCCTCAGAACCGTGGCGTCCAGTATGTAAGCAAGTGCTTACTCATCCCCTCACCGGCCGACGATCTCCAAGAGCTCCACCTTGAACCGCAGCGGGGTGTTGGGCGGGATTCGCCCGCCGCCGGCGCCGCGCTCCCCGTAAGCCGAGGATGCCGGACAGTTCAAGGTGGCGGCCCCACCCACCGGGATGTTTTGCACCCCTTGGGTCCAGCAGGCAATGACGCGGTTCAAGGGAAAGGTGGCCGCTTGCTTGCGCTCGTAGGAAGAGTCGAACACTCGACCATCCTCGAATGTGCCCTCGTAGTGCACCTTCACCGAATCGGTGGCGCTGGGATAGGACAGCGGCGCGCGCCCCGCGCGGGTGAGCGTGATTTCCACACCACTGGGCAGGGTGCGCGCTGTACCGACCTTCAAGGGCTCCGGCGCAGCGGCCGGGGCGGTCGAAGGCGCCGGTGCCGGGGTTTGTGCCAGGGCCGCGGCAGGCGCCTGCAGAGCCAGCAGAGGCACCCAGAACAAGCCCCCCAGCAGCGCACGGCTGGCCGTGTATCCCTTGGCGGCGGGTCGCGACAACCGCCCCCCATCCGCCGCACCGTTGCCGCGCCAGGATTCCTGCGTCTTGCTGTCGTTCATGCCCATGCCTTTCGTTCTCAGAGCCCATGCTCCAACAATTCCACCAAACGCGTGCACACCCACTGGGCCTCTTCCGGCGCCAAGCCCACACTTGGGTGCTGCAGGCCCGAGGCCATCTTGGCGGCCACCGCTTCGGTCGTCACGCCCAGGTCGGCCGACAAGGCCCGCGCCTGCGGGGCCAGACTCTGCGCCAGATCTTCGCAGCTTTCGTAGCGCACCAAAATGTGGTGCCAGGGTTCCGTCAGGCGGCGCCCCGGGGCCGGCTGGAACAGGGTCAGAAAGGAATCGGGCACGTGGATCTGCGATTCGCTCATGCGCCGATTGTGCGCCCTGCGGCGGTTGCGGCTGCGCCATACTTGGTCGCTGGACAACGCTCCAGGGGGTGCGCCCCTTGGGATGGCCCAGCCACCACCCCAACCGCCACACCGGCTCACCGTGTACAGCGCCTTCTTCATTCCCGACAGCACCCAACCGGGGCGGTATCACCCCACCGAGGCCACCGTCGGCCCCTGGTCGCCGCAGCACCAACACGGCGGCCCGCCGATTGCCCTCGTGGCCCAAGCCCTGGCCGACCACCCCAGCGCGGCGCCGATGGACTTGGGTCGCATCACGGTTGAGTTCTTGGGGCCCGTGCCGCTGGACACCTGCGAGGTGAGGACGCAGGTGCTGCGCCCCGGCAAACGGGTGGAGCTGCTGCAGGCGAACTACACCGTGCAGGGCAAGCCGGTGCTGACGGCCCAGGCCTGGCGCCTGGCACGCGAGCCGGGCATCTGTCCCGCCGTCGCTGATAGCTTCACCGTCCCCACGCTGCCGCAGGACGAGTGCCTACGGTTCTTCCCCGGCACCAACGGTTTCCCGTATGGCCGATCGCTGGAATGGCGCTTCACCGAAGGCGGTTTCGACACCCTCGGCCCGGCCACCGTGTGGGCACGCCTGCGCATTCCCCTGGTGCAGGGTCAACCGACCAGTGGACTGGCCGGTCTGATGACCATGCTCGATTCGGCCAATGGCATCAGCGCCGAACTGGCGTTCCAGAAATGGAGCTTCGTGCCCGTCGACCAGACCCTGAACCTGCACCGCCTGCCCGTGGGCCCGTGGTTCGGCATGGCTGCGCGCACCGTGATCGATGACGGCGGCATCGGCACCACCACCACCACCGTGTTTGACGAGCGCGGCCCGGTGGGACACAGCCTGCACACCCTGTTCATTCGCCCCAAGTCCAGCACCTAAGCGGTGCGATCATCACCCCCACGACAAGGAGACCCCCCATGCATGCCGATCGTCTGATCCTCGCCCCCCGCTTCGAACACCCTGGTGCGCGGCCGTCTGCGGCGGCACTGCTGTGTGCCCTGGCCCTGATCGCCGCTTCCCCCGTCGACGCAGCGTCCCATTCAGCCGGCGCGGCGCCGACCACGCCGGCTGGGGCGGCGCCCACTTCGGCAGCCCCGCCCACGCCGAGCGGCTCCTGCCATCAGCAGGCCAGCGAGAAGAAGTTGGCCGGCGCCGCCAAGAGCTCCTTCCTGACCAAGTGTGAGCGTGAAGCCACCGAGCGCTGCGAGGCGGCTGCCGCGGAAAAGAAGCTCGCCGGCGCCGCGCGCACCGGCAACGTCAACAAGTGCGTCAAGGAGTCCGTCGGCGGCTGACCTTCCGCGCAGCCGCCCACCGCCCGAGGCCCAAGGCCCGAACAGCTGGACCCCCGCGCCGGAGGGTCCAGCCGCTTGGGCGCCCTCACCGTGCCTCTGGCGCCGGCACCCCGACACCCCATGCCCGCCGCCCACCCCAACACCCTCACGGCCCTGCACCTGCAGGGCGTGCGCTATGCGTATCCAGGCGCCACACGGACCACTCTGGACCTTGAGGCGCTGACCCTGCGTGGTGGTGAGCGTGTGATGCTGCGTGGCCCCAGCGGCTGCGGCAAGAGCACGCTGCTGTCCCTGGCCGCCGGCGTGCTGGTGGCCCAAGAAGGCTCCGTGGAGTTGATGGGCCGCGACTGGGCCACGCTTCGGGGAGCCGCGCGCGACGCCCACCGCGTGGACCATGTGGGCTACATCTTTCAGCAGTTCAATCTGCTGCCCTACCTGGGGGTGTTGGACAACGTGTTGCTGCCCTGCGGGTTTTCGCGTCGACGAAGCCAGCGAGCCGCCGCCGCTCACGGCAGCACCAGGGCTGCGGCTGTGGCGCTGCTGGATGCGCTGGAGCTCCCGGCAGCCGCACACCACCGACCGGCCGCCGAGCTGTCGGTGGGCCAGCAACAACGTGTGGCGGCAGCGCGTGCGCTCATCGGTCAACCCGACATCGTCATCGCCGACGAACCCACCTCGGCCTTGGATGAAGACCGCCGCGAGGCGTTCATGCGGCTGCTGCTGCATGCCATGCAGGCGGGCTCTGCCCTGCTGTTTGTCACCCACGATGCGCGCTTGGCGAGTCACTTCGACCGGGTGGTGGACCTGCCGAGCATCAACCGCGCCGGCGTCGAGGTCCGCTGAAGTCATGCGCAGCCTTCTGACCATCGCTTGGGCCAGCGCCTGGCACCGCCGCTTCGCCTTGTCGCTGGTGGTGCTGTCCCTGGCGCTTTCCACCTTCCTGCTGCTGATGGTGGAGCGCGTGCGGCACGATGTGCGAGAGAACTTCTCCAACGCCGTCTCCGGTACCGACCTCATCGTGGGCGCGCGCGGCTCAGCGGTGCAACTGCTGTTGTACTCGGTGTTTCGCATCGGCCAGCCAACGCAGACCATGGAGCACCGAAGCGTGTTGGCGCTTCAACAGGACCCGGCCGTGCGCTGGGTGGTGCCCATCTCCCTGGGCGACACGCACCGCGGGTATCCCGTCGTGGCCACCACGACGGCGTACTTCGATCACGTTCGCTACGGGCCGCGGCTGGAAATGTCCATGCGAGAGGGGCGGCGCTTTGAAGCGGTGTTCGACGCCGTACTCGGGGCGGATGTGGCGCAGCAGTTGGGCTATCGGCTGGGTCAGCGGCTGGTACTGCGCCACGGCAGCGGCGCGCTGGACAGCGCTGACCACGACGAGATGCCGTTCACCGTGGTGGGCATCCTGGCACGCACCGGCACGCCGGTGGACCGATCGGTGCACATCCGGCTGGAAGGGATGCAGGCCCTGCACATCGATTGGATCGCGGGTATGCCCCTGCCCGGGGCCAAGCGGACCCGTTCCGAGGACGTGCCCGGCATGGACCTCACGCCGCGTACCGTGACCGCCGCTCTCGTGGGGCTGAAGTCGCGCGCAGCGGTGTTCGCCATGCAAAGACGGGTCAACGCATTCGAGGCTGAGCCCTTGATGGCGGTCCTGCCGGGTGTGACATTGGACGAGTTGTGGGGCACGGTCGCGCAGGCCGAGAGGGCCTTGTCTCTGATGAGCGTGTTGGTCGGCCTGGTGAGCCTGGCGGGCCTGATGGCGGTGGTGATGACCGCCCTGGAACAACGCCGCCGGGAACTCGCGGTGCTTCGCTCGGTGGGCGCTGGCCCGCGGCGGGTGTTCGGGCTGCTCTTGATGGAAGGGCTGCTCGTCAGCCTGTCGGGCGCTGCGGTCGGCGTGCTGGCCTGGGCACTGGTGCTTTGGGCAGGGTCGCCGTGGGTGCAAGCGGAATACGGCATCATCCTGCGAGTCGGTGCGCCGACTGCCCGTGAGGCGCTGCTGGCCGCGGCCGTGGTGCTGGCTGGTTTGCTGGCCAGCCTGTGGCCCGGTTGGCGCGCCTACCGCCTCAGTCTGGCCGATGGCCTGGCGCCTCGGGGCGCCTGAGTGAACGCTGGACCGCCGCACGGACCCCTCTTTTCTTCACAGCGATCCATTCGATGATCAAGAGACCGACCCCACGACGCTCCGTGACCCTGGCTCTGGCCGCGGCGTCCTTGAGCAGCGCCTTCTTGGGCACCCTGTGGGTGGCCTCCCCGAACGCATGGGCTCAATCGGCGGCTGCACGAACGGCGCCGGTACCCCGCACCCTCACCTGGGAAGAGCTCGTGCCCAAGAACTGGGACCCCATGGCGATGTTTCGCGACAAGCCCACGGCTCTCATTCGCGAAGGCAGTGCCGCCGAGCGTGAACTGATGCGGGAAATGCGCGAGGTGTGGGACAAGGCGCCCACCCGCGACGATCTCAAGGGACAGCGCGTGCGCCTGCCCGGCTATGTGGTGCCCTTGGACATGGTCGGCGACAAGCTGCAGGACTTCCTGCTCGTACCCTACTTCGGTGCTTGCATCCACAGCCCCCCGCCTCCAGCCAACCAGATCGTGCACATCACGCTCAAGAAGCCGCAGACCTTGCGCACCATGGATGTGGTGTGGGTGACCGGGGTACTGGGCATCGAACGTCAGGACACCGGCATGGGTGTGAGCGGCTATGCCATCAATGCCGATGTGGTGGAGCCCTACAAGGCCCATGAGGGCAAACGGTGAGCGCCTCCGGGCGCGGGCCTCATGATGACCACTCTCGGCTGAAGATGCCGGTGGTGGGGCGGCTGTGGATCACACGGGTGCGGTCCGTACGGATCGATACGGAGCAAGGTTCGTCTCAGCCCGTGCGCCTTCGAAGCCCGAGCCAGATCACCGCCGTCACCACCAACAGCGCCCCCAACCACTGAATCGGCGCCAACTGCTGCCCCAACAGCCCCCAGGCCATGAGCAGCGCGGCCACGGGCTCGATGTTCATGATCGGTGAATTGCCCACCACCCCCAATCGCGGCAGCAGGGTGAACATCAGGGTAAAAGCGCTTCCGTAGAAGATCGTCAGCAGGGCCAGACCCCACCAGCCGATGTAGGCGTCCTGCGTGTCGGGCCAATGAGCACCGCCCTGCACCTGCGTGGCCAGCAAGGCCAACAGGCCCACCGATCCCAGCGTGATCAGCGTGCGCAGGCGACCGTCAACCGCACCCACTTCGTGCTGCGTCAAGGCCAGGACCAAGCCAAAAGACAGCGCCGCCACCAGCGCCAGCGCCACACCGGCTCCGATGCGGCTCCACTGCGCCTGCGCGTCCAATCCGGAAGCCGCGCCCGTCACATCCAGCGCCAGGGCCAGGCCCAGGAAGATGACCGGCAAGGCCTGCAGCACCGCGCGCTCTGGCCTGGCGCCATAGACCACTCGGCTCCACAGCACCGCCGAAATCGAATACAGGTTGAAGGTCAAGAGCGCCAAACCCACCGGGATGCGCGCCACGGCGGCATAGAGGGTCAGGCTCTGCACCGCCACCAGCAGCACGATGGCCGACATCGCCTTCCACTGCCGCCTGGTGAGTGCCCGTGCAGCAGCCTGCCCCCAAGGCACCAGCATCGCCACCACCACCGCGGTGCACAGGCTGCGCACCGACACCGCCGTGGCCACATCCAGGCCATGGTCAAACGCCATGCGCGCGGCCACATGGTTGGCGCCAAACACAAAGGCCACACCGATCAGCAACAGCAGAGCGCGGGGTGTGAGTCCGGGAGAATTCATCGGGGCGGCGTCCTGGGGTTTGACGGACCGTTCGGGTCGTGGAAGCATCGCATGAAATGAACATCAGCCGAAGACGACTCTTGATCCAAGGCGCGGGCACCATGGTGGCGGGGGGCGGCGCAGCCTCCCTCACGCAGGTGGCCGTGGCCGCAGGGGGCGACCCACAGGCCGGCCTGGCCGCACGACTGCGCAGCGGCGGCGTGGTGATCGCCTTTCGCCACGCCCTGGCCCCGGGCACTTTCGACCCGCCCGGCTTTGTGCTGGAAGACTGCCATACCCAGCGCAATCTCAACGGCGAGGGCCGCGTCCAGGCCGCGCGCATCGGGCAATGGTTCCGCGAACAGGCCCTGACGCCGGCACAGGTGCGCAGCAGCCCGTGGTGCCGGTGCCTGGAGACGGCCCGCATCGCCTTCGGTGTCGAGGTGGTGCAGCCCTGGGCCGCCCTGGGTTCGCCGCGCGGCACATCGGAGCAGGCCTACCCCGAGTACCAGACGATGCTGCGCAAAGCGGCCGCGCAACGACGGGCCACCGGGGGCATCGAAGTGTGGATCACGCACCTGTTCGTGCTGCAGGATCTCGTGGGCCAAAGCGTGGGTTCGGCAGAAGCACTGCTGCTGCGCGGGGACCCTCGCGCACCGGAGGGTCGCCACGCCCTGCAGGTGCTCGGTCACTGGCGGCTGCCGGAAGGCTGACCTTCGCTCAGGCGTACTGCAGCTCGCGCACCTTGCCCGCGAACACCCGGTAGCTGAAGATGGTGTAGCCCACGATGGCCGGCACGGTCACGGAACAGCCCACGGCGATGACGGCCAGCGAGGAGGTGGCGCTGGCGGCCTCCCAAACCGTCAGCCGGTCCATCACCACATAGGGAAACAGGCTGTAGGCCAAGCCGATGGCGCCGAACAGGAACACCGACACCACCGACACAAAGGGCACCCAGCAGAGGTGGCCGAACACGAGCCGGGAATTCAGCATGGTACGCGCCACCACCAGGGCCGCCAGTGTGGCCAACGGTATGGGCAGCAGCGCGATGAACTCCGGCATGCTGAACCATCGGTTGCGCACGGTCTCACTGACCACCGGGGTGGCCAGGGACACCAGCCCCATGCCCAGCACCACGGGCGGCCAGGCCCACTTCGCCCAACGCACCGCCAACGCCTGCAGCTCGCCCTCGGTCTTCATCACCAGCCAGCATGCCCCCAGCAGCACATAGGCTGCAGGCAGCAACAAGGCAATGGCCGCCGCAAAGGCGACCGCCAGGTCGGTCTCGGAAAACCCCGTGATGTAGCGGCCCAGCATCCAACCCTGTGACGCTGCGGCGATCCCGCTGCCGGCCCAGAAGGCGAAGTTCCACAGCGGTTTCCATTGGTCCTGCGCTTTGACGCGAAAGTCAAAGGCCACGCCCCGCAGCACCAGGCCCACCAGCATCAGGGCCACCGGCAGGTACAGGGCCGTCAACACCAAGCCGTGCGCCTTGGGGAAGGCGATCAGCAGGATGCCCACCCCCAGCACCAACCATGTCTCATTGGCGTCCCAGAAGGGGCCAATGCTGGCGATCATCGTGTCGCGCTGTTCTGGCGTGGCGCGATGCAGCAGCAGGCCCACGCCCAGGTCGTAGCCATCCAGCACCACATAGGCCAACATCGCCACGCCCATCAGGGCGAGAAACACCACCGGCAGAGCCGTGGCCCAATCAAAGCCGTTCATGCGCCCGCCCCCGGTTGTGTGGACGACTGCGCGGCGGCATTCAAGGAAGCGAGGGAAGCCAAGCCGGCTGTGGGCTCATCTGCGGAGCCCCGCGCTCCCTGCACGCCCACATGGCCACCCTCGTCGGGCATGGGCACGGGCTTCTCGGCCATGTGTTTGACCACGCTCACATACGCCAGCAGCAGCGCCGCATAGACCGTCAGGTACAGGGCCAAGGTGAGCGCGATATGCGACCCCGGTACGGTCGACGCCACCTCATCCACACGCAACAATCCCTGCACGATCCATGGCTGCCGACCCACTTCGGTCACATACCAACCGGCCACGGTGGCGGTCCAGCCACTGAAGGCCATCAACGAAAGGCCCAGCAACACCGGTCGCGGCAAGCTGGCGGCATTCCAGCTCCGGCGCTTGAGCAGCCACAACCCACCCCAGCTGGCCAGCAACATCAGCATGCCGGTGCCCACCATGATGCGAAAGGCCCAGAACACCGGCGCCACCGGCGGGTGCTGCCCGTGGAAGTCGTTGAGCCCCCGGATTTCACCGTTGAGGTCGTGCGTGAGAATCCACGAGGCGCCTTGGGGTACGGCCAGCGCGTACCGGTTGCGGCGCTCTTGCTGGTCAGGCAGGGCAAACAGCAGCAGCGGTGCGCCGCGCTGGGTCTCCCAGACGCCTTCCATGGCCGCCACCTTCGCCGGCTGTTGCTCCAGGGTGTTCAGGCCGTGCAGGTCGCCGGCCAGAATCTGCAGCGGAATCAGCACCGCACCCACGGTCAAACCGAAGCGCAGCGCACGCGGCGAGCTGGCGTTGGCCTTGCCTTTGAGGAACTGCCAGGCGCTCACGCCGGCCACCAGAAACGCCATGGTCAAGCCGCTGGCCAGCAACATGTGCACCAGGCGATACGGGAAGCTCGGGTTGAACACCACCTCGAACCAACTGGTCACGAAGAATTCTCCGCCGCGGATCTCCACGCCCGCCGGCGTGTGCATCCAGGAATTCAAGGCCAGGATCCAAAAGGCGCTCATCGTCGTGCCAAAGGCCACCAAAGCAGTGGCCACCAGGTGCACCCGCTCAGACACCTTGCCGTGGCCGAACAGCATGATCCCCAGGAAAGTGGCCTCCAGGAAGAAGGCCGTGAGCACTTCGTAGCCCAGTAGCGGGCCGGCGACATTGCCCACCCGCTCCATGAACCCAGGCCAGTTGGTGCCGAATTGGAAGCTCATGACGATGCCGCTGACCACCCCCAGCGCGAAGCTGAGCGCGAACACCTTGGTCCAGAAGCGATAGGCCATCAGCCACCCGGCGTCCCCCGTCTTCAGCCAGCGCAGGCGGAAAAACAGGAGTGCCCAACCCAGGGCGATCGTGATCGTCGGAAACAGGATGTGGAAGGTGATGTTGGCGGCGAACTGGATGCGCGCGAGTATCAAAGCGTCCATGATGAATCGTCCTTCTTCGTTCAGGCGCGCCCGCCGGGCAGCACCTTGAGCTTGTCCTTGAACTCGAGCAGGCGCTGCACCTTGGCGCCCATCTTCATCAGTTGCGCCAACGTCGCCGCGTCCATGCGCTGTACATCGTCGAACCAACTCGTCATCAGCTCGATCAGGTCGTGCATGCCCTTCATGCGCTTCTGGGCGTGGCGATCTTCGGGCGTGGTCGGCTCTTCCAGCAGAGCGTTGCGCAACATCGTCAGGGTCGGCTCGATCTCACGTCGCCGGCGCTCTTCGGCCAGCGTGCGGAACACCTCCCAGGCATCGCCGGGTGCCTCAAAGTACTCGCGGCGGTCACCGGCCTGATGACGAAGCTTCACCAACTGCCACGCCTGCAGCTCCTTAAGGCCCATGCTCACATTGCTGCGACTGAACTCGAGAGCGTCGGCGATCTCATCGGCGTTCAGTGGCTGCGGCGCCACATAGATCAGCGCATAGATCTGGCCCACCGTTCGGTTGATGCCCCAGCGACTGCCCATCTCACCGAAGTGTGCGACGAAACTGCGAACCAAAGGGGTGAGGGAGGGCGACATCACTCGACGCTCAAGCGGCTACGTTGACCTCAGTGTATCTCACATTTCAGAAATTAGTGAAATTTCAGAAATTGACGGAGGGCAATCGATGCGTCCTGCGCTCGCTCCTTGCCAGGCCAGAGGCCCCGCTGAAACGCCGAAGGCCGCTTTGCAGCGGCCTTCGAAGGTGCCCGACGAACTGGAACTTTCGTCAAACTTGTTTGGTTGCGGGAGCAAGATTTGAACTTGCGACCTTTGGGTTATGAGCCCAACGAGCTACCAGGCTGCTCCATCCCGCGTCAGAGCCTTGCAGTGTAGCGCATTTCACTGCGCCTTGCGCTCATGAAGCCTTGGGCGTGCTCTTGACCGGTGCGGGCGTCGAGGGCGTGGTCACCGCAGTGGCTTTGTCGGCTTTGTCGGCTTTGGCCGGAGCCTTCACGGCCGGCTTGACGGCATCAGCCTTGGTCGTGGTGGGCGCAGCCACCGGCGCCGTCTTGGTCGCAGCCGGTGCGGCCATGGTCGGTGCCGGGGTCGCTGCTGCAGGTGGCGACACCGTGGTGGCGGGCTTGGCCGTTGCCGTCGCGGCTGGCGACGCCGCCGGCGCTTGCGCCAGGGTCACACCCGAGAGGGCAGAGAACACGGTAACGGCGATGGTGGACTTGACGTTCATGTGGTCTTCTCCTGAAGGCAGTTTGAGTGTCGCCATGAGCTCCGACTCTCTTGAGCAGGGCCGCTGTGGCCTTGCACCTTCAACGAAGTGGGTGACAGCGCTGTTGACGACTTTTCAAATCTATATTTTTTTACGTGCCGTCAACCGTTGGCACCACGGGTCGTTACGCGCGCGAGCCTTCGTGGCCGGATTACGATCGCGGCAACGCCACGCACACCATCCTCTGCATGTCCACCGACGTCAACCCTCGCGAAGCGCTCAATGTGCTGGGCCAGCAGCTGCAGGCCTGCTCCTACGACCCACTCACCGGCTACTTTCGCGATGGTTGCTGCAACACCGACGGCCATGACCGCGGCTTGCATGTGGTGTGTGCTGTGATGACGGCCGAATTCCTCGACTTCAGCCGCAACATGGGCAACGACCTGATCACACCGCGCCCGCAATGGCGCTTCAAGGGGCTCAAGCCAGGCAACCGCTGGTGTCTGTGCGCCCTGCGCTGGAAGGAGGCGTTGGACGCCGGCGCAGCGCCCAAGGTGGTGCTGCAAGCCACACACATCAAGGCCTTGGATGTACTGGACCTCCAAGACCTGATGGCGCACGCGCACAGCGCCTGATGAGCACGCGGCCGATGCGGCCTGGCGCAGCCCGGCGCGCGCGATCTCAGCGGATGGTCAAGATCTCGTCGATCGAGCGTCGGACCTTGCGCGGCCAGTTGCCGGGCGCCGCATGGCCCACCGCGATCAGCATCACCGGCACTTCGTTTGCAGCCAAACCACATTCTGCCGACACGGCCGCCGGATCAAAGCCGATCATCGCGCCCGACGCGTAGCCCTTGCCCGTGGCGGCCAGCATCAGCGTCATGCTGGCCAGTGAGGCCGAGCGAATGGCCTCATCGCGTTGGAACTGCTCCTTGCCTTCGTACAGGCCGTTGGCCATGTTGATCCAACCGTCATAGGCCGCCTGGTTGATGGCCCCCGCGTCCAGCATCGGCTTGATCAGGCGCGGCAGGTGCTTGTGGCCACCCACCTCGCCCACCACCACGAAGGTCACGGCAGCGTCGCCCACCTTGGGCTGATTGAAAGCGGCAGCCTTCAGACGCTGCTTGGCTTCGGGGCTGGTCACGGCGATGAAGCGCCAGTTCTGCATGTTGAAGGAGCTCGGCGACTCGGTGGCCAGGGACACCAGTTCCGTGACTTCCTCGCGGCTCATCACATGCGTGGGGTCGAAATGGTTGGCCGATGTGCGGCTGCGGATGGCGTCCAGTGCGGTGGTCATGTTCAGGGGTCTCCCGATGCAATAGAAAAGTTTTCACCCAAACCTTCACTGTAACGACGGTGCAGGCCAATACCCATCAAAGCCACTGACGCCACACCTCAAGTCGCTTGAATGCCGGCAAGCGGCCGCACGAGGGACCTTCGGCTGCCTTGGGCCAAGGTGCTCACCGTCTCGCCCCTATCCGACGCGTGGAATTGAAAAAGCCGACCCAAGGTCGGCTTTCGTCTCACGGCAAGGCCGGGCCGCTTCGGCGCCACGGCCCTTGGCCCGGGGCCATTGGCCGTTACTCGGCAGCGGCGGCGGCTTCTTCGGCCACCACCGGCTCGGGCCGGTCCACCAGCTCCACGAAGGCCATGGGGGCGTTGTCGCCCACGCGGAAGCCCATCTTCAGGATGCGGGTGTAGCCGCCCGGACGGGTGGCGTAGCGCGGGCCGAGCTCGTTGAAGAGCTTGGTGACGATGTCGCGATCGCGCAGACGGGCGAAGGCCAGACGGCGGTTGGCCACCGTGGCGGTCTTGCCCAGGGTGATCAGGGGCTCGACCACACGGCGCAGTTCCTTGGCCTTGGGGACCGTGGTCTTGATGGCTTCGTGGCGAAGCAGCGAGACGCACATGTTGCGCAGCATCGCCAGGCGATGTTCGCTGGTGCGGTTGAGTTTGCGGAGTCCGTGTCCGTGACGCATGGTGCTTTCCTTTCCTTATTGAACCCCGGCCGTATCAGGTACCGGGGGGTGCAGTCCATCGACTGTTGTTGGCGAGAGACCAAAGGGCGTCGGGCCGCCCCAAGCCCTTTGGTCACCCTCTCGGAGGGTGGCCGGTGTACTCACCGGCCGGGAGTTGCGATTCTTCACCCTCGCACGGGTGGCCGGTGTACCCACCGACCAGAAGCAGACATGTCAGCGCTTATCCAGACCCTGCGGGGGCCAGTTTTCCAGGCGTGCGCCCAGCGTGAGACCACGCGAAGCCAGCACTTCCTTGATTTCGTTGAGGGACTTGCGGCCCAGGTTCGGCGTCTTGAGCAGCTCGGTTTCGGTGCGCTGGATCAGATCGCCGATGTAGTAGATGTTTTCGGCTTTGAGGCAGTTGGCCGAACGTACGGTGAGCTCGAGCTCGTCCACGGGGCGCAGCAGGATCGGGTCGAAGTTCGCGCCCGAACGGGGTGCCGGCTCGGTGAAGGAGGCGATGTCGCTGCCTTCGAGCTGGGCGAACACGGCCAGTTGCTCCACCAGAATCTTGGCGGAGGCACGGATCGCTTCCTCGGGGCTGATGGCGCCGTTGGTCTCGATCTGCATCACCAACTTGTCCAGGTCGGTGCGCTGCTCCACGCGGGCGTTTTCCACCGCATAGCTCACGCGCTTGACCGGCGAGAAGGAAGCGTCCAGCACGATGCGGCCGATGCTCTTGGTCGGCTCGTCGGCGTGGCGGCGCATGGTGCCCGGCACATAGCCGCGGCCCTTTTCCACCTTGATCTGCATGTCCAGCTTGCCGCCGGCGGCCAGGTTGGCGATCACGTGGTCGGGGTTGATGATTTCCACGTCGTGCGGGGTCTGGATGTCGGCAGCGGTCACGGGACCCTCGCCATCCTTGCGCAGCACCAGCGTGACTTCGTCGCGGTTGTGCAGGCGGAACACCACGCCCTTGAGGTTGAGCATGATGTGCACGACGTCTTCCTGTACACCATCGATGGTGGAGTACTCGTGCAGCACGCCGGCAATGGTCACTTCGGTGGGCGCATAGCCCACCATCGAGCTCAGCAGCACGCGGCGCAGCGCGTTGCCCAGCGTATGCCCATAGCCCCGCTCAAAAGGCTCAAGCGTGACCTCGGCGCGGTTGGCACCCAGGGGTTCAACATTGATGGCTTTGGGCTTCAGAAGATTGGTTTGCATGTATGTGTGTTCCTCTCAA
>RFTU01000053.1 GCA_009923315.1 Betaproteobacteria bacterium | reverse complement strand
CACCACTGGCGCTCGCGTACAGGGTGAGGACTGCCCGGTCGTTCTGGCCACCAACCTGGCGGAAGTGGGTTGCTGGGTCGGGCCCTTCCCTGGAGGTGGCGCGCGGGATCCCAAGGCACCGACTGACAAAGACACCCGTAAGGCGTATCGCCTGGATGTCGAATACAACCTGGGCTCCAAGCACACCATCAGGGCAGGCCTGGATTCACAGACCTTCACGTCAGATTACGCGGGTGGAAGCGCCTACACGGGCGGACACTACTACCGCTACTACACCCCGGCGCTGTCCATCAACGGCGTGGTGCAGTCTGCTCCCACCGCCTATGTCCGCGATCGCATCTACCAAAGCACTTCGGGCTCCTACGAAGTGAAGAACGAGGCGATGTACATCGAGGACAACTACAAGGTCACCAAGAATCTCCTGCTGTATGGAGGCTTGCGTTCAGAGTCTTTCGACAACAAGAACGGCGACGGCATCAGTTTCGTGAAGGCCGATCGGCTGTTGGCTCCGCGCACGGGGTTCTCGCTGGACGTCAACGGCGATGCGTCGCTCAAGGTGTACGGCAATGCGGGTCGCTACTTCATCCCGGTGGCATCCAACACCAACATCCGCGCCACGCGCGGCGAGGTGTTCACGCACACCTTCTACACCTACACCGGGATTGATCCCCGCACTCAGGCACCGACCGGACTCAAGCAGATCGGACCGGTCGTGAACGTGGGCGGTGACGGGGCTCTCCCCGACCCGCGCACCATCGCCGACACCCAGCTCAAGCCCATGAACCAGGATGAGTTCATCCTGGGCATCCAAAAAGCGCTTGCTCCTGGCTGGAATGGTGGCATCAAGGGAACCTACCGCAAGATCAACGCGGGCATGGACGACTTCTGCGGTCACTACGCGATGATCAACTGGGCCAAGGACAACGGCTTCACGAAGTTTGATCCCTATACCCTGGCCGGATGCATCTTGATGAACCCGGGCCGCGACGTGAGCCTGGCGATGGATGTGAACAACGACGGCAAGTACACGGTCGTCAATATTCCAGCCCGCTACTTTGGCCTTGAGAAGTATGAGCGCACCTACCAAGCCCTTGAATTCCAGCTGGAGAAGCCCTTCGACGGCAAGTGGGGCGCATTCTTCTCGTACGTGATGTCGCGAAGCGTGGGAACGGCAGAGGGCTATGTGCAGTCGCAACTGAACCAGGAAGACGCCGGCATCACGCAGGACTTCGACTTCGGCTCCTTCACGCATGGCTCCAAGGGCTACCTGCCCAACGACCGTCGCCATGTCTTCAAGTTCTTCGGCAACTATGCGCTCACCGACGAGTGGCGCGTGGGTATGAACGCCATCCTGTCGTCAGGTCGTCCGTACAGCTGCATCGGCTTCGTACCCAAGACAGTGGCCGACTATGCCGAATCCAGCCAGTACACAAGCCCCTCGTCCTACTACTGCGCCACCAGCACCACCACGCAAACCCTGGTCCCGCGCGGCTCGGTAGGTCGCACGCCGTGGACGAATCAACTGGATCTGCAAGTGGCCTACATCCCCAAGTGGGTGGGCAAAGGCAACAAGCTCACGCTGCAGGCCGATGTGTTCAATGTCTTCAACAGTCAGAAGCCTATCGAACTCAACGAAGTTCGGGACTTCAGCCGTCAGACGAGCATCACCGCGCCGTTCCAACAGAGCTTGAACTATCTGCAGCCCACAGGCTTCCAGACCCCTCGCTCGGTGCGGCTGGCAGCTCGTTATGAGTTCTGATCCTCAAGCGGGATTCGGTGTGACGCAGCGGCGGTGACCGCCGGACTTCCCACTCCAAAGGGCCCCATGCGGGCCCTTTTTTTCGTCCATACGAGCCAGGCGCGGGGCATGAGACGCTTGCATCCCGGCGTGTTGAACAGGTACAGACGCAGGTGCTCTTGCCCCTGGAGGATGCGAGTGCCCGACAGCGGCACCGATGCCACGACCGCCCCCTCTCAGAACCTCGTCGTTACCGCCTTGGCGCATGAGCACGCGGGACCTTGCGGCACCCTAGGGTGAACCCTTCGTAGTCACGCGCGAGGACTTGTACTACGCTTGTTGCACGTACACGGCACTCGTTGCATTGAGGTGGTATTGAACCGTCGAGCACTGAGCGGTTCGCCTTTTGCAAGGCGGAGGTATAGCTCATGATGGCGCTGTTGGAGTCGAGCCTGCAGGGCGCCGCCTTGGAAACACGGCCGGCCCCTTCGCAAACCACGTTTCGACTCAAGCATCAGTCCTGGTCTGAAAAGAGTCTGTGCGTGAGGAGTTTGCACGCCAAAACCGTGTACTACACCACCCGGTGGGATGCCCTGTGTCCCTATGTGGACGTGAGCGAGCAACTGCTGGCCATGGCCAAGAAACCCTTGCTGATTTACGCGCTTCCGCCCGAGAGCGATTGGGGAAATCCGATTCGAGATGCGTACGGCCTCGTGAATGTCGGCGCGCTCGATTATTGGGCCGACTGTCGCAGGGCCCGAAAGTTCAAAGAGTTGCGCAACAAGCATCGAGGGCACATCCATCACGTTGAAGTGATCGATGGATCGACGATCAGCCGAGAGTTGATGATGTCCTGGGGGGGAAGGCACTTTGCGCGCTATGGCGTTACGCCTCAGGAAATCGACGGATTCATCGACTACGTGGGGAACTTGAAGGTGCTTGTGCTCCGCGTGGAAACCGCAGCAGGCCTGAACATCCTCACCGATGTGTCGATCCTCCTGCCAGAGCGCGGTCAGGTCTATGGCAGCTTTTGTCAGTGGAATCCGGCCTTCTCCAACCTTTCTCCCGGCCTGTACGCTTGCCTGCTCGCCGCGCAATGGACCTTGGACAACGGTTACGAGACCTACAACCTGGGTCCGGTCGGAGACTACCCCTACAAACGATTGTTTGTGAATCGAGTGGAGCCGATCTACTCGCTGGCCATTTGCCCCGCGGATCACCCGCTCACCCAGGACAGGACATCGCCCCTGTTCACCGACTTTGAGCGCCGCGACTGGAACCGCCTGGAGCGCAGCAAGAGGAGGCGGTGGGACGCCCAGCGTTATCTCTAGGCTAGGGCGATCCCATCTCGACCCCTATCCGCGAACTCCAATGCCGATGGCCAGCCAGAATACGTCTCACCTCGGCCGCATGAGTCGAGAGCTCATCCAGAGCTTGCGTGAGCTCCAGTTCTGTGAACTCAGGCCCTCCCCGATTCACGGCATCGGCGTCTTCGCCATCCGCACCATCCCCAAAGGGATAGACCCGCTGCGCAACTCTTTAAAGGGCCGCGAAATCCGAGTTGCCAAGGAGCAGGTCGCTGGCCTACCCCCCGGTCTGCGGCGTCTCCTCAAGAGCTTCTGTTACTACGACGCCACTCATATCTGGATCCCCTCAGCGGGGCTGAATGTGGTCAGGCTCGCGATCTATCTCAATCACGACAAGCGGCCCAATCTCGAGATGCTCGAGGACGGATCGTTCCGCACGCTTCGGCGCATTGCGCGCGAAGAGGAGCTGACGATGGACTACGACTCGGCCTTTGGGGATACCCATCGGTTCTGAGCGCCTGCTGCCTTCTGGAGCGCATGGAGCACCTCATCCGGGATGGACAGGGGCAACAGTTCAAAGTAGTCGGCATCGAGTTCATGATTGCGCTGCAGGAATCGACGGTCGGTGCCCATCATCTGCGCAATCGTCTCGACCACCTTGTTGAGGTGGGCCAGCGCCTCGGACCCTTTGTGGCGCAGTTGCTGTTGGTAGCGGTCGTACAGCGGACAGTCCGCATCAAAATAAAAGCGCAGCGTGTGGGGATCGAATGACAGCGGGTACTGGTAGCAGGCATAGGGCTTGTCTTGCCCGAGATCACAACCCCCGTTGCCCAGAAATCGACAGGTGGTCTTGACTTGTATACGGCCGAGTTGTTTGCGCTCTGCCTGACGCAAGGGAATCTCCAGAGGTGGATAACCCGGCTCCACATGACAGCACTTGCGGCACTCCTGGCAGTGATCAAACAGCACGACGGTTCACCTCCGGATTGAATGGCCGATGCTGAGCGAAAGGTCTTCCAGCCCCGATGACTGGCGGCCAAGCCCAGTTCACCCACCCGCTTCCACCCTGATTTTGAACGTTTTGGGATCCTGAATCGTTGGCGCCGGCTGAAATTTGACCCTCAGCCGGTCGGCGCCTTGGGGAGTGGCACCGCCGTATTCAGCCCGCTGCCGGCGGCTGCACGCGCCGCCGCACAAAGGCGGCCACCTCGGCCAACACCTGCGTCAGGTGACCCCGAAGGCGCTCGAAGTCGGTGTTGCGCTCGCGCGTGGCTTCGTGCATGTACAGGGGCCGGCGGATCTCAATCTGCAGGCTGTGCCGGTTGTCCCGGGGTCGACCGATCTGTTCCAGCAGGGCCACTCCCTTGTAGGGGTCGTTTCGGGCCACGGAATACCCGCGGTCCCGCAGGCTGCGTTCCACCTGGTCGATGAAATCGGGCTCGCAGGTGCTGCCGTCTCGGTCGCCCAAGACGAAATCGGCCAGGGGTTTGTCAGGGTTGAGGCCCAAGCGCGCATAGGCGTTGTTGGGCATCGAGTGGAGATTGAGATGCCACACGCCCCCAAACCGCTCAACCGCTTGGTCGATCTCACCTTGCAGCGCGCTGCGATACGGCTGCCAGCACCGCACGATCCGATGCCGCACCTCCTGCACGGACAAGCGCCGGTCGTAGAGTGGATGGTCCGCGTCGATCTGTCGCCAGATGAGCCCATAACCCAGGCGTGACTTCTCACCGGGCTGCAGGGGCTCGTGCCACGGCCCGTCCAGGAGGCTGGGGTCGAGGTCCTCAAGCCCACGGTTGGGATCGATGTAGCTGCGCGGAAACAGGGCCGAAACCAGACTTGCACCCACCTGCGGGGCTGCGCCCCAAAGCACCTCCACATGCGTGTCCTCCGCCTGCCTCAGGATGTGAAGAGGGACGCGGGTATCGAAGTCGGTCGGGTACTCGGTGCCGCTGTGGGGCGAATCGCAGACCAGTGGAAGCGACGCAGCGCCCTCAGGCCGTGTGATGCGCACCGCAGGTGCCTGCTGAAGATCCTTCATGGTCGTCGGGCATCAAGAGCCGCTTGGGTGGCGCTCACTCAGGCTGGATGTTGGCCACACGGGCCACCCGCTGATACCGGGCCAATGCAGCCTTGATCTGCTGGGCAAATTCATCGGGCGTGTTGGCCATCGACACGCCACCGATTTTTTCGGCCTGTGCCCGAAATGAGGGCTCCTCCATCGCCCTGTGCGCCACCTCGCGCAGGCGATGCACCACGGCCATCGGCGTGCCGGCCGGTGCCAACAGCCCGAACCATCCCCCTTCGGCCATGTCTTCGAAACCCAATTCACGATAGGTGGGTACATCGGGCAGCAGGGCACTGCGCTGAGGAGACAGCAAGGCCAGGGGCCGCAGGCGCCCGGCCTGGATGTGCGGCAGGGCGGAAGGGAGGTTGTCGGTGAGGGCGTCCACTTGGCCGGCCAGCGCGTCATTGAGCGCCGGGCCTGCGCCCTTGTAGGGCACGTGCAGCAACTGGATGCCGGCCAGATGGGCGAAATTCTCGACATTGGCGTGCCCAAGCGACCCAATGCCGGGTGAAGCGAAGGTCAGCTTGCCCGGCGCTGCCTTGCCCATGGCGATGAAATCCCTCATGGTCTTGGCGGCCAGCTTGGGATGAACCACGAACACGCTGGGCACCGACATGATGTTGGTCACCGGTTGGAAGTCACGCACCGGGTCGTAGGGGATCTTCCTGTAAATGGCCGGGCTGGCGCCGTGGGTGCTGACCGTGCCCATGAGCAGGGTGTAGCCATCGGGCGCTGCCTTGGCCACCATCTCGGCGCCCAATGTGCCGCCTGCTCCCCCTCGGTTCTCGACCACCAGCGTCTGGCCCAGCAGCGGCCCCATGCGTTCAGCCAGCATCCGCGCCACCAGATCGGTGGAGCCGCCGGGCGCAAAGGGCACGATCAGACGGATCGACTTCTGCGGGAAGGACTGAGCGCCCGCCAACGTTGGGAGCAGGACCGCCACGATCAACCCCATGACCCGCGTGACCAGGGCCTTCCATGATCCCTTAGACGGCGAAGTCTCAACAAACGGCATGTGTTCCCCCGATCCGCACCGCAACAGGCGCGGGCTGCTGGGAGTCTCGTTGATGCCCGGCGGGGTGCGAGTCAGGGCTTTCACCCACCATGATCAAGAGGTGGAGGGGTACTGCCTTGGTGCGATGGATCAGCGATGGGGTCATCACGCCCGTCATCATGGGCGCCCAGACGGCGTCTACTGGCAGGCCGTCGAGGGCGAGCAAGCCTTCGGCCCATAATGCTGCCCGTCGCATCACAGGGAGCGCCATGTGACAGCCCAGGGCGTGCTGCAGATCGAGTCGATGAAGGGCCGTTGTACCGAGCAGGAGTGGCAGGCTCGGGTGGACCTCGCGGCCTGCTACCGGCTGGTGGACCTGTACGGCATGTCCGACATGATGGCCAACCACATCTCCAGCCACGTGCCGGGCGAGCCGGGGGCCTTCCTGATCAATGCCTACGGCATGATGTATGAGGAGATCACCGCCTCGAGCCTCATCAAGGTGGACCTGCAGGGGCGCATCCTCAGCAAGCCTGATTTCGGCGTGCTGGACTACGGCATCAACAAGGCCGGCTACGTCATCCACAGCGCCATCCATGAGGCGAGACCTGAGGTGGGCTGCGTGATCCACACGCACAGCTGGGCCTCGATGGCGGTGTCCTCGCTCGAATGCGGCCTGCTGCCCCTGACGCAGACGGCCATGCGCTTCCTGAAGATTGGTTATCACGACTACCAGGGCGTGGTCCTGCACGACGCCGAGAAGGCGTCGCTGCTGCAAGACCTCGGACAAGGCGAGGCGCTCATCCTGCGCAACCACGGCGCGCTGACGGTGGGCCGCACGGTGGGCGAGGCCTTCAACTGGATGCACCGGCTCGAACTGGCCTGTCGCTCGCAGCTGGCCGCCATGGCCTGCAACAGCCCATTCCACAAGGTGCCGCCTGAGGTGCTGGAAGAAACCTGGAACAACTACCAACCTGGCACGCGGCGGCCCTATGGGCTGATGGAGTGGCCTGCCCTACTTCGAAAGCTGGACCGGCTAGACCCGAGCTACAGAACCTGACACACCCCCGCTGGAGAAAAAAGCATGAGCTGCACGACACGCCTGATCAACCGCCGTCAATGGTTGAGCGGCACCGGCGCACAAGTCATCGGCGCCTGCACAGGTGTGGGGGCCATCGCCTGGTCCGGTGCGGCCAGAGCCCAAAGCTGGCCCGCCAAGCCGGTTCGCGTGGTGGTGGCCTTCACCGCCGGTGGCACCACCGACATCCTGGCGCGTGCCGTATCCCAGCAATTGGCCGAGCGGCTCAAGCAGCCTTTCGTGATCGACAACAAGCCCGGCGCGGGCGGCAATCTGGGCACCGAGATGGTCGTGCGCGCGCCGGCCGACGGCTACACGCTGATCGTGAACTCGGTGGGCCCGATGGCGGTGAACCCCACGCTCTACGACAAGCTGTCCTACAACCCCCTGACCGATCTGGTGCCCATCGTGCAGATCGCCGAGGTGCCCAATGTGCTCATCGTGCACCCCTCGGTGCCGGCACAGACCATGGAAGAGTTCCTGGCCCACGCCAAGGCCAACCCGGGCGTGCTGAACTACTGCTCCACCGGCATCGGCACCTCTTCACACCTGTCGAGCTTCATGTTGACCAAGCGGGGCGGCTTCGACGCCACGCACGTGCCCTACAAGGGCGCAGACGCACTGAAGGATCTGCTGGCCGGGCGCATTCAGTTCATGTTCGCCACCATCCCTTCGGTGGTGCAGCACATCAACGCCGGGCGGCTACGGCCCTTGGCGGTGTCGAGCCTGAAGCGCTCGCGCGCCCTGCCCCAGGTGCCCACGGTGGCCGAAAAAGGATTCCCGGGTTTCGAGGCGGGCTCATGGTTCGGATTCTTCGCACCCAAGGGCACGCCGGATGCCGTCATCCAGACGCTCAACAAGGCCGTCAACGACATCATCCAGATTCCAGCGCTGGAGCAGCAGATGGTGGCCCAGGGCGCCGATCCCGCCGGCGGGACCCCACAGCAGTACGCGCAGTTCCTGCAACGGGAATACGAGAAGTGGCGCGTGATCGTTCGCGATTCGGGCGCGAAGGCGGAATAGGCATAGCGGAAGCCGCAAGCCCAATCTGAACCCTGAGGACGGCAGCCTTGACGCTGGAACCCGGATTCGACACGCGCGACGAACCCGAGCCGCTTCGCCTGCTGATGTCCGCTTCGGCGCGCGCGCATCTGGGTGACCGGGTCAGGGAAGCCTGCGGCGACCGCGCCTTCGATGTGCTGACGCTCGAGCACGCGGTGCGTGCGCAGAGAACGGACTTCGACGTGGCTTTCATCTCGCGCGATGTGACGGGCACTTCCACCAAGCACCGGATCGAGCCGGCCTTGCAGGCGGTGTACGACCTGCTGCTGGCCAGCCAGCAGCTGCGCTGGGTGCACATCCATTCGGCCGGCGCAGACCGCCCCGCCTTCGTCACCCTGCACCAGCGCGGGGTGCGGGTGACCACATCCTCCGGCGCCAATGCACGCGTGGTGGCGGCCACGGCCTTGGCCGGCTTGCTCGCCCTCAATCGGCGTTTTCCGATGCTCTGGGCACAGCAGCTGCAGCGCCAGTGGGTGCCCCTGCTGGGCGCGGGTCGCCTGCCCCGAGACCTGCCGGGGCAGACCGCCACCATCCTGGGGTGGGGGCCGATCGCGCAGGAACTCGCTCGGCTGCTGCAGGCCTTGGGACTGCACGTGACCGCGGTGCGAATGCAGGCCGCTGCGCCTGCGGATGGCGTGAGGATGTGCACCTACGCCGACCTGATTGCCGTGCTGCCGCGCACCGACTGGCTGATCTTGGCCTGCCCTTTGACCGACCTCACCCGAGGGCTGGTTGACGCCTCCGTGCTGGCTGCGCTGCCGGCTGGCGCACACTTGATCAACGTGGCCCGCGGGGAGGTGATCTGTGAGTGCGACCTCGTCAATGCGCTGCGCAGCGGACATCTTGGCGGCGCGTTCCTCGACGTGTTCAGCCGCGAGCCGCTGCCGGCCGAGTCCGACCTCTGGGCGATGCCCAATGTGATCGTCACGCCGCACGGAGCGGGCCACTCGGATGGCAATGAAGCTCGGGTGGCCGATCTGTTCATGGCCAATCTGTCGCAATGGGTGACGGGACAGCCCCTGCACAACGCCCTGACGGGCTAGGCCTGGGGGCAGGTCACGTGGACTCTCATGGGGCAAGTGGGTCACACTGACCTGCCCCACCTCCCATTACCGTTTATCCGTCTGAAGGACATCCCACGATGGGCGCCACCTCCCGCCCCCGTGATGCTGCGAGCGGGTATTCAACGCCCCGCCGGCTGCCCCACGGCCATGCGCCGGCTGACGAACACGACCGCGATGACGGCCAGCGAGAAGGCGACCGTCATGGGGTCCAGCCGTTCGCCGAGGATCGGCACACCGAACAGCAGCGCCAGGAAAGGCTGGATCAGCTGCACCTGGCTGACCCGCACGATACCCCCCATCGCCAGCCCACCATACCAGGCGAAGAAGCCCAGCCACATGGAGAACAGGCTCACGTAGAGGAGCCCGCCCCACGCAGCCAGGGAGGGCGAGGTGTCCACAGGCCACCACCACACGGTGGCCGGCAAGGTCAAGGGCAGCGAACCCACCACCACCCAGCAGATGACCTGCTGCGCGGGGATGACCCCCGACACCCGCGCCCCGGCCACATACGCGATGGAAGTGGACAACACGGCCAGCAGCAGCCAGCCGTCAGCTGCCGCGAGCCGCCCGCCGCCCTTCCAGGCGGCGAAGCTCATCACCAACGCGCACCCTGCCAGCGCACAGGCCCAGAATCCGGCCGAGGGCCGCTGGCGCAGCGTGAGTGCCCCCACCACCGCCGTGCCCAGGGGAATGATGCCGGTGACCACCGCCGCGTGCATGGACTCCACCTCGCGCAGTGCCAAGGCGATGCACAGCGGAAAGCCCACCACCGTGCCCAGAGCGCACACCGCCAACGGCCGCCAGTGCTGCAGCTCAGGCACCCTCGCACCCACCCAGCGCAAGTAGCCGATGCTCAAGAGGCCCGCCAACGCCGCGCGCGCTGCGGTGACGAACTCCGGCGACATCTGCGGCGCCGACACATCGCCCACGGCCAGCCGGGTCATGGGAAAGGTCATCGCGAACATCACCACGCCCAGCAGGCCCAGCATCAGGCCGCGTCGGACCTGGGCCGGGGTGGGTGCAAGGGGCGTTGGGGTGTCGGTCAATCGGGCTCCAGGGGATGGGCCCGGAGTATGGCCGAGCTGATGTTCGCGGGGGGAAGGCCCAAATGGCTCTAGCCAGATACTCTAGAAGTCCTTTTCCAGGACATACCACGCCGGACCTTGGCCCTTCCCAACAATCAAGATCGATCCTGCGACTGCGCAGAAGCGAACTCGGGGAACAGCTGCGTGAACAGCGCCAGAGTCTGAGGCGTGAGGTTCTTCATGTCGGGCACCAATAACTCGTCATGGGGAACGAGGATCTTGGCGTAGTAGGCCTCGAAGACCCGCTTGACCACGCCCGGCGCGACCACCTCTTTGTCATAGCCCGGCGCAAACCCCAGCAACTTGTAGCCGGCGTGCTCGAAAGCCTTCTGCATGTTGACCATCTTGAGCGTGCACATCGAGTAGATGAAACCAGCGCCGATCAGCCGCCCCAGGGCCTCGCCGAACCGCATGCTGAAGGTGCCCATGCCGGATGCGCGATGCTTGGGATTCACGACGCCGAATCGGGCGTAGAGGGCCTGTGGGGCCTCCTCCCAGTCCCAGGATATGAAGCCGATGAGCTGGTCCCCCTTCCAGATCATCACAACGAAGAGCGACTTGTCCTCCTCGCCTTCAAGAGTGGCTTCATTCTCATAAAAGTCGGTGGTCAGGTAGCAACTGGCACCGCCCACCGCGACATCGGGGTACCACTCTTGGATCGACTTGATGAGGAGCGGAATTTCGCTGCGGCGCAGCCTTGTGCCGTGGCAGCCTTCTGGCAGGGGAACAAGCTTTTCGACCTCCGAAAGGTGCGGCCATTGCATCGTGAGTTTCCTCCCGTCGTTTGGAGCTGTTGCCCATTCAACAAGTCCACTGCTGAGAATGTATTCGGCTTGGCGAAGTGAGCACACGGCTTACACAGGCATGGCATAGGCCGCCGCACGCTTTTATGCAGCCACCTTTCCGAACGGCACGGTGCGGGCGGTTCACCCTGCCCCGGGCGACTTTCCTTCGCGCGTTCGCGGCGACGTGCTGAGCGTCGAATTCAATGTCCTGGGTATCCCATGCCCGGGCCTCAATGGAGGACCGGCCTTTGAGCCCACGAAAGGCCTTTTGCTTCCAGGTGGCCACGCGGGACTAGGCAGAAACCGATCGCTACTGGGAGGCGGTCGTGAACAACGGCGGCAGCCCAGCGGGCCTTCGAAGCAACGATGTCGATGCGGCGCATCGGCATCGCAACCAATGAGGCGGCGGTGCGCGGCTGAGGCTTCAAGCTTCAGAAGGGATAGTGTCGGGGCGTTGTCTGCATCGTGATCCAGCGCAGCTCGGTGAACTCCGCAATCCCGGCCTTGCCGCCGAATCGCCCGAGTCCTGAGCCCTTGACACCGCCAAAGGGCATCTGCGCTTCATCGTGCACGGTCGGCGCATTGACATGACAGATGCCGGAATCGATGCGGCGCGCCACATTGAACGCGCGCGCCACATCGCGGCCGAACACGGCAGCACTCAGCCCGTACTCGTTGTCGTTGGCGCAGGCGATGGCCTCCTCCACACCTTTCACGCGTACGATGGCCTTGACCGGGCCGAAGGTTTCTTCGTGATAGATGCGCATCTGCGGCGTGACGCGGTCCAGCAGCGTGGCCGGCATCAGGGTGTTGTCGGCCTTGCCGCCACACAGCAGCTTGGCTCCCTTGGCCAGGGCATCGTCGATCAAGGCGTTGCAGTGTTCCACCGTCGGCATGCCGATCACGCTGCCCAGCACCACAGGTTCGGGCTTGCGTGGGTCGCCCAAAGGGAGCGACTTCGCCTTCTCGGTGAACTTGCGGACGAACTCGTCGGCCACCTGCTCGTCCACAATGATGCGCTCGGTGCTCATGCAGATCTGACCACTGTTGGCGAAGCAGCCGAAGGCCGCACCCTTGACGGCCTCGTCCAGGTCGGCATCGTCCAGGATCACCAGCGGTGCCTTGCCACCCAACTCCAGCACCGCTGGCTTGAGATACTTGGCGCAAGTCATGGCGATGATGCGCCCGACGCGGGTTGAGCCGGTGAAGTTCACACGACGTACGGCCGGGTGAGCCACCATGGCCTCCACCACGGCGCCGGCATCCTGCGGCGCGTTGGTGATGTAGTTCACGACCCCTGGCGGAAAGCCCGCTTCCTGCAAGGCTTCGATGATGAGTTGATGGGTACGCGGGCAGTTTTCGCTGCCCTTGAGGATGACGGTGTTGCCGCAGGCCAAGGGCGTGGCGATGGCGCGCACGGCCAGAATCACCGGTGCGTTCCAGGGCGCGATACCCAGCACCACGCCAGCGGGTTGTCGCACCGCCATGGCCAGGCTGCCCGGGACATCTGAAGGAATGACCTCGCCACTGATCTGAGTGGTCAGTGCTGCAGCCTCGCGCAGCATGCCGGCGGCCAGGAACACGTTGAAGCCGGCCCACATGCCGGTGCCGCCTGTTTCAGCCCCCACCGCCTCGATGAATTGCGGCGTTTTGGCCTGCAACTGATCAGCCGCCTTGAGCAGCAGGGCGCGGCGTTCATTGGGGCCGGTTTCGCTCCAGGTGCGGAAGGCTTCAGCCGCAGCCTCCACCGCCATCACAGCATCCTGGGGCGAAGCAGCAGGTGCTCGGGTGGCCACCGTGCCGTCCAGGGGATTGCGGCGCTCGAAGGTGGCGTTCTTCTCGGCCGTGACCTTCAGGCCGTTGATGAGCATCGACAGGTCGGACATGGTGGACTCCTTGGATTCTTGAGGGGAAGTGTGGCAGCGGTCTGAATGCGATGCGGCTCAGCCGACGGGGGTGGCAGTGCCCTGTCCACGCTGTCGGCGCTGTACCGCGTCGCGCGCGTCGGTGGTCTGGCTGTCTTGCGCACCCAGGTAGGCCTCGCGTACGACGGTCGAACGCGCCAGCAGGCGCGCATCGCCCGAGGCCACCAACTCGCCGCGCTCCATCACATAGCCGCGATCGGCCACGGCGAGCGCCTTCTTCACGTTCTGCTCGACCATCAGCACGGTGGTACCGGCATCGGCGATGCGGCGCACCATGCCAAGCAATTCGTCGACCATGCGCGGCGCCAGACCCAATGATGGTTCATCCAGCATGAGCAGGCGCGGGCGGCTGACCATGGCTCTGGCCACGGCCACCATCTGTTGTTCGCCCCCACTCATGGTGCCGGCCAATTGCAGGGCGCGCTCGCGCAGCTTGGGAAAATCGGTGAAGGCCTGTTCGATCCGCTGCTCGCGCTCGGCTCTGTCGAAGAGCCAGCCGCCCAATTCGAGGTTCTCACGCACGGTCATCTGGCCAAACAACTGGCGGCCTTCCGGAACGAGACTCACGCCGGCGCGAACGATCTCGTGGGTCTTTTCGGGTAATTCTTCGCCGTCGAGTATGGCGTCACCGCCTCGCGGGATCAGGCCGTTGAGCGCCCGCAGCAGGGTGGTCTTTCCCGCGCCATTGGGGCCCAGGATCACGGTGAGCCCTGGCTTGACTTCAAAGGTGAGGCCGCGCAAGACCTGCACTGGGCCGTAAGCTGCCGTCAGGCCCCACACGCGCAGCCGGGCGCGCGAGGTGCCGCCCAAGCGGAAGCCCTCCGGTCGGTGCCACATCATGCGCGGCCCCCTGTCGGTAAGGCGTCGGGCGTCTCCACGGTTTCGTCCTCACTCATCTCGTCGCCCAGGTAGGCTTCAATCACCTGCGGATCACGCACGACCTCGCGTGGCGGGCCATCGGCGATCTTGCGCCCCTGGTGCAGCACGATTACGCGCTCCACATGGCGCACGAGGATCTTTACCGCGTGCTCGATCCACACCACGGTGAGGTCCAGTTCATCGCGCAGGCGCCGAATCAGCCGCGCCATGGCCACCACCTCGGCCTCGGTCAGGCCAGCGGCCACTTCATCGAGCAGCAGCACCCGAGGCCGGGTCGACAGCGCCATACCGATTTCCAACAAGCGCTGCTGAGAGGGCGTAACGTCTCCGGCCCGCAGGCCCGCTTGCTCGCTCAAGCCCACCAGGCGAAGGATGCCCGCAGCGTCGCGCAGGGCCCACGGCACGCCCACCTCGTCGCCCCAGAAGATCCACTTGCGGCGCCGGCGCCCGGCGAACTTCAGGCCGAATTCAATGTTGGCCTGGACGCTGAGGTCGGCAAAGACGCGCGGCGTCTGAAAGGTACGCGCCAGGCCTCGCGCGGCAAAGCGGTGCGGGCCGGCGCCGGTCAGGTCGCGCCCGGCGGCCAGGAGGCGGCCGGACGTGGGCTCGGTCACGCCGCTGATGGCATTGAAGAAAGTGGTCTTGCCCGCGCCGTTGGGGCCAATGATCCCCACAAGCTCACCGGTCCGAAAGGCTGCGCTGACGCCATCAACGGCCACCAGGCCACCGAAGCGCACGGTGACCTCGCGGGCCTCAAGCAACACGGATGCGCCGGCTTCAGACAAGTCGCTGCTCCCTCGAACGCTTCTTCTCGCGCTCCTTCTCGCCGGTCCACTCGCGCTTCTTTTCCTTCCACCAGGCGCGGGTGTCGTCGCGCCAGAGTTTCCAGGTGTCCCAGCGCAGTGAGGCCAGGCCCCCGGGCAGGTACAGCACACACAGAATCAGCAGCAGGCCCAGCGACATCATGTAGACCTGCGGGGCCTGCAGGCGCAGGGTTTCGGCCAGCAGGCTGAACACGATGGCAGCGATCAGCGGGCCCCACAGTGATCCGCTCTGGCTTTTCAGACCACCCGCAGAGTTAGTTTTCGA
>RFTU01000052.1 GCA_009923315.1 Betaproteobacteria bacterium | reverse complement strand
GTCGCCCGTGCTCCTGGACCGCTTCCTGGACGACGCCATTGAGGTGGACGTCGACTGCATCTGCGACGGCACCGACGTGATGATCGGCGGCATCATGGAGCACATTGAGCAGGCCGGCGTCCACTCGGGCGACAGCGCCTGCTCGCTGCCACCTTATTCGCTGAGCTCCGCGCTGCAGGACGAACTGCGTCGTCAAACGGCGCTGATGGCCCGCGCCCTGAAGGTGGTGGGCCTGATGAACGTGCAGTTCGCCATCCAGGGTGAGGGCGACGAGGCGGTCGTCTATGTGCTCGAAGTCAACCCGCGTGCGTCCCGTACCGTGCCCTATGTGAGCAAGGCCACAGGCCAAAGCCTGGCCAAGATCGCCGCGCGCTGCATGGCCGGCCAGAGGATCGCCAAGCAAACCGGTTTGGGCGGCCGCGCCCCGCACGAGGTGATCCCGCCTTACTTCACGGTCAAGGAGGCGGTCTTTCCCTTCAACAAGTTTCCAGGCGTGGATCCCATCCTCGGCCCGGAGATGCGCTCCACCGGCGAGGTCATGGGGGTGGGCGCCACCTTCGGTGAGGCCATGCTCAAGAGCCAGTTGGGCGCAGGCTCGCGCCTGCCGACCAAGGGCACGGTGGTGATCACGGTCAAGGACCACGACAAGGACCGCGCAGCCAAGGTGGCGGCCGACCTGAACGGCCTGGGATTCCAGATCGTGGCCACCAAGGGCACGGCTGCCGCCATCAGTGCCTCCGGAACCCCGGTCAAGGTCGTCAACAAGGTCAAGGACGGCCGACCGCACATCGCCGACATGGTCAAGGCCGGCGAAATCCAGCTCGTCTTCACCACCGTTGACGAAACGCGCACGGCCATTGCCGATTCGCGCTACATCCGTACCGCCGCCCTGGCCAATCGGGTGACCTACTACACCACGATGGCCGGATGCGAGGCGGCCACCGAGGCGCTCAAGCACGAAGAAGACCTCATGGTGATGTCGGTTCAGGAACTGCACCGCCAACTCCACTAAACTTCGCGTTCCGTATCGCCGCCCTGGGCTTGTTCGAAAGCCGGGCGGCGGTTTTCATTGATGGAGACCCCGATGACGACGATTCCGCTGACCAAGCGCGGCGCCGAAAAGCTCAAGGAAGAGCTTCACCGCCTGAAGACCGTCGAGCGCCATGCCGTGATCCAGGCCATCGCGGAGGCGCGCGCCCAGGGTGATCTGTCCGAAAATGCCGAGTACGACGCGGCCAAGGACAAGCAGGGCTTCATCGAGGGCCGGATTCTCGAACTGGAGGGCAAGCTGGCCGCAGCGCAGATCATCGATCCCAGCTCGCTGGACGCTGACGGGCGCATTGTGTTCGGCGCCACGGTCGACCTCGAAGATGAAGACAGCGGCGCCAAGGTCACCTACCAGATCGTGGGCGACGACGAGGCCGATCTGAAGCTGGGGCTGATCTCGGTGAGCTCGCCGATCGCGCGCGCGCTGATCGGCAAGGAGGCAGGCGACGTGGCCGAAGTGCAGGCCCCGGGCGGCAAGCGCAGCTACGAAGTGATCGAGGTGCGCTACGTCTGAGGCGGTTCAGGCCTTTTTGGAGCTGGTCTGCCGCTTTTTTGCACGTTTGATCATGCCGCCAGCGGTGAGGCGCTCGTTGCCCATCACGCGGACCTTCTTGACCTGCGGTCGGTGGTTGCCGCTCTTGCTGAACTTCAGGATCTTGACTTCTCGCGGGCCGGCCATGCGGGTCTCGTCGACCGCCTTTTCCTTGGGCGGTATGGGGCGCCAGAGCACCAGAAGCTTGCCTATATGCTGAATGGGTGCAGCCGACAGGCTGGCCGCCAGGTCGGCCAGGGCTTGTTCGCGTGTGGCTCGGTCATCATTGAACACCCGGATCTTGATGAGCCCATGGGCCTTGAGCGCCGCGTCGACCTCCTTGCGAACCGCCGCGGTGAGGCCCTCGGCGCCGATCATCACAACCGGATCGAGGTGATGGGCGGCGGCACGGTGCTCCTTGCGCTGAGCGGGCGTGAGTTGGATCGCTGACATTGAAGCATTATCGGTGCACACATGAAGATCAAGTCCAAGAGCAAGAAGGTCAACAAGGCCTGGTTGGCTGACCACATCAACGATCCCTATGTGAAGCTGGCCCAGCGCGAAGGCTATCGGTCGCGCGCGGCGTACAAGCTCAAGGAAATCGACGATGAATTGCAGCTGATCCGACCCGGGCAGGTGGTGGTGGATTTGGGCGCCACGCCCGGAGCCTGGAGCCAGTACCTGCGTCGTCGATTTGCGCCGAAGGAGGCTGGGGCTGGAGGCGCTGCGGTTGGCGAGCTCAACGGCACCATCATCGCGCTGGACATCCTGCCCTTCGAACCCATCGAGGGCGTGTCCTTCATCCAGGGTGACTTCCGTGAGGAAGGGGTCCTGCGTCAGTTGGAGGCCGCCTTGGCCGGACGTGAGGTGGATGTGGTGCTGTCGGACATGGCGCCCAATTTGTCCGGCATCGAATCATCGGACTCCGCCCGTATCGCCCACCTGATTGAGCTGGCCATCGAGTTCTGCCAGGTGCACCTGCGCCGGGAGGGTGCGTTGGTCTGCAAGGCCTTCCACGGCAGCGGCTACAGCCAGTTGGTGGAAATCTTCAAGTTGAATTTCCGTATCGTGAAAAAAATCAAGCCCAAGGCCTCTCGAGACCGGTCTGCCGAAACCTTCCTGGTGGGTTTGCACCCGAAGTCGGCGCGTTGAGACCCTCCTGGGTGCGGGGTGTGTTGCCAAACGTACACAAGCCTTGACTCTCCTAGAATCGGGCGCATATTGAAGGTTGGGGAACCGCACCCGGTTTCCACCCAAGGAGCTCAGGTGAACAATCAATGGTTTTCGAAGGTGGCTGTCTGGCTGGTGATCGCCCTGGTGCTGTTCACCGTGTTCAAGCAGTTCGACCGCAGCGTGGGCTCCGGCAACACCATCGCCTACTCGGACTTCCTGGAGGAGGTTCGGGCCAAGCGGATCCGCCAGGTGACGTTGCAGGAAGGCAACGGCAGCACCGAAATCATCGCCATCACGCACGATGACCGCCGAATCCGCAGCAACGCCACCTATCTGGACCGTGGGTTGGTCGGGGACCTCATCAACAACGGCGTCAAGTTCGATGTCAAGCCCCGCGAGGAGCCCTCGTTGCTCATGAGCCTGTTGGTCTCCTGGGGGCCGATGTTGCTCCTGATCGGGGTGTGGGTCTATTTCATGCGTCAGATGCAGGGTGGCGGCAAGGGTGGCGCCTTCAGCTTTGGCAAGTCCAAAGCGCGGATGCTCGATGAGGCCAACAACTCGACCACCTTTGCCGATGTCGCAGGCTGCGATGAGGCCAAGGAAGAAGTCAAGGAACTGGTGGACTTCCTCAAAGACCCCCAAAAGTTCCAAAAGCTCGGTGGCCGCATTCCGCGCGGCGTGTTGTTGGTGGGCCCACCGGGCACCGGCAAGACCCTGTTGGCCAAGGCCATCGCCGGTGAAGCCAAGGTGCCTTTCTTCAGCATTTCAGGCTCCGACTTCGTCGAGATGTTTGTCGGCGTCGGCGCTGCTCGCGTGCGCGACATGTTTGAGCAGGCCAAGAAGAGTGCGCCCTGCATCATCTTCATCGATGAAATCGATGCGGTGGGCCGTCACCGTGGTGCAGGTCTGGGTGGGGGCAACGACGAGCGGGAGCAGACCCTGAACCAGATGCTGGTCGAGATGGATGGTTTCGAGACCAATCTGGGCGTCATCGTGATGGCCGCCACCAACCGTCCCGACATCCTCGACCCGGCCCTGCTGCGTCCGGGCCGCTTCGACCGGCAGGTCTATGTGACCCTGCCCGATGTGCGCGGCCGCGAGCAGATCCTGAACGTGCACATGCGCAAGGTGCCGGTGGGTCAGGACATCAAGGCCGACATTCTGGCGCGCGGTACGCCGGGATTCTCGGGCGCCGATTTGGCCAATCTGGTCAACGAGGCGGCGCTTTTTGCGGCGCGGCGCAATGCGCGAGTGGTGGAGATGGTCGACTTCGAGAAGGCCAAGGACAAGATCATGATGGGCCCGGAGCGGAAGTCCATGGTCATGCCCGAGGAGGAGCGCAAGAACACCGCTTACCACGAGGCAGGCCATGCCCTGGTGGCGCGCCTGATGCCCAAGACCGACCCGGTGCACAAGGTCACCGTCATCCCGCGTGGTCGTGCGTTGGGCGTGACGATGCAGCTGCCCGAGGGCGACCGGTACAGCATGGACAAGGAGCGCATGCTCTCCACCATCAGCGTGCTCTTCGGTGGGCGCATCGCTGAAGAGGTGTTCATGAACCAGATGACCACCGGCGCCAGCAACGACTTTGAACGCGCGACACAGATTGCGCGCGACATGGTCACCCGCTATGGCATGACCGAAGAGCTCGGTCCGATGGTGTACGCCGAGAACGAGGGAGAGGTGTTCCTGGGCCGCTCGGTGACCAAGACGACCAATATGTCCGAAGCCACGATGCAAAAGGTGGACCGTGAGGTACGCCGCATCATCGACGGTCAGTACAGCGCTGCGCGCAAGCTGATCGAGGACAACCAGGACAAGATGCACGCCATGGCCAAGGCCTTGCTGGAGTGGGAGACCATCGACAGCGAACAGATCGACGACATCATGGAAGGCAAGCCGCCCCGTCCCCCCAAGGATTGGACGCCGAGCAATCGAGGAGGTGGTCAGCCACCTTCGGCACCCACCGTCAATCCGGGCGAGGCCACGGCCGCCGCCTGAACGTGATCGCGTGATGCCGCATCCTTCAGAACGGGGCCACATGGCCCCGTTTTCATTCTGGCGCGCTGGACGCTTCGATCTGGCCTTGGGCGAGCCTC
Source organism: Betaproteobacteria bacterium (assembly GCA_009923315.1). GTDB lineage: Bacteria > Pseudomonadota > Gammaproteobacteria > Burkholderiales > Burkholderiaceae_C > RFTU01. Next base: position 11,303 of record RFTU01000052.1, on the reverse strand, counting down.
TGGTCATGGGCATCGTCAACGTGACGCCTGACTCGTTTTCCGACGGCGGGCGCCACGACACCGCCGAGGCGGCGATCTCGCATGCGCGGCAGTTGCTCGACGAAGGTGCTCAGATCTTGGACATCGGAGGCGAGAGCACCCGCCCTGGCGCTCAGCCGGTCTCGCCCCAGCAGGAGTGGGAGCGTGTAGCCCCCGTGGTGCGGGAGCTGGTGCAGTGGAGGGTCCCCCTGTCCGTGGACACCCGCCGCACTGAGGTGATGGCCCGCGCATTGGATGCGGGGGCTGACATCATCAACGATGTACAGGCACTGCAGGCGCCCGGTGCCCTGGATCTGCTGGTTGGGCACGATCGGGTCGGGGTGTGTCTGATGCACATGCGTGGCGAGCCGACTTCCATGCAGCAGCAGACCCATTACGAGACGGACGTGGTTCAGGAGGTTCGTGCTTGGCTGGCCCGGCGCGTGCAGGTCGTACGGGCCGCTGGTGTGGCGCCCGAGCGGATGGTGCTGGATCCCGGCATTGGGTTCGCCAAGACAGCCGAGCACAACCTTGCCCTGCTGCGGCGTCAGACGGAGCTGCTGTCCATCGGACTGCCGCTGCTGGTCGGTTGGTCGCGCAAGAGCACCTTGGGCGTGATCACAGGCCGGCCGGCGCATCAGCGTCAGGCGGCCAGTCTGGCGGCCGCTTTGCTGGCTGCACAGGCCGGCGCCTCGGTGCTGCGCGTCCATGATGTGGCGGCCACCGTGGACGCTCTGAGCGTCTGGCGAGCCACGGTGCATGGGAAACCGTCCCAACAGGGCCGACAATAGCCTTTGGGTCCACAGGTGACGGACTTGGGAGAACGCAGCAAGATGAGCCGACGCCATTTCGGCACCGACGGGATTCGCGGCACCGTTGGCCACTACCCCATCACCCCCGACTTCATGCTTCGACTGGGTCATGCCGTGGGTCGCGTCCTGCGTCGCCACGCCAAGCGCGCCAGTGTGCTGATCGGCAAGGACACCCGCGTGTCAGGCTACATGATCGAAAGTGCCCTCGAGGCAGGATTCAATTCTGCCGGCGTGGATGTTCTGCTCACAGGCCCCTTGCCCACTCCGGGGGTGGCCTACCTCACACGGGCCTTGCGCCAGAACCTGGGAGTGGTCATCAGTGCCTCCCACAACCCCTACGGGGACAACGGTATCAAGTTCTTCTCGGCCGATGGTGCCAAGTTGCCGGATGCCTGGGAGCTCGAGGTGGAGGCGGCTTTGGATGAGGCTCCGCAATGGGTGGACTCCGCCGCTCTGGGGCGCGCTCGCCGGGTAGACGACGCCGCGGGCCGGTACGTCGAGTTCTGCAAGAGCACGGTAGCCGACAGCATGAGCCTGGCAGGGATGAAGCTGGTGGTGGATGCGGCGCACGGAGCGGCCTATCAGGTGGCGCCCAGCGTGTTTCATGAGCTGGGTGCGCATGTGGTCCGCATCGGCTGTGCGCCCGACGGGCGCAACATCAACGATGGCGTGGGCGCCACCGCACCACAGGCCTTGGTGGCTGCGGTAGCCGAGCACCAAGCCGACCTGGGCATTGCCTTGGACGGTGACGCTGATCGATTGCAGTTGGTAGACCGTCAGGGCCGCCTCTACAACGGTGACGAGCTGCTGTACCTGTTGGCCATCGATCGCTTGCAGGCCGGCCAGCCTGTGCCCGGCGTGGTGGGTACGCTCATGACGAATCTGGGTGTGGAGTTGGCACTCAGGCGGGCGGGTGTGGAGTTGGTGCGCACCCAGGTGGGTGACCGCTACGTGTTGGAAGAGTTGCTGCGACGCGGCTGGCAACTGGGTGGAGAAGGGTCAGGCCACCTCTTGGTGCTGGACCGTCACACCACGGGGGACGCCCTGGTCAGCGCACTGCAGGTGCTGCAGGCCCTTCAACGGCAAGGCCGATCCCTGACGCAATGCTTGGAGGGTGCCACCCTCTATCCGCAGAAGATGATCAATGTGCGGCTTCAGCAGGCCACGCCGTGGAAGTCAACGCCTCGGGTAGACGATGAGGTTCGCCGCGTCCAGGCTGAGTTGGGCGAAGGAGGCCGCGTGCTGATCCGTCCTTCCGGGACCGAGCCCGTGGTTCGGGTGATGGTCGAGGCCCGCGATGCGCAGCAGGTCGAGCAGTGCTGTCGCCAACTGGCGGATGTGGTGGCACAGGCGTGAACTGGGGTCGATTGTTCCTGCGCATCCTGATCCTCGTGACCGCTACGGCGGCTGGGGAGGTGATCGGCGTTCGTTTGGGTGTTTCGGTGGTGGGCGGACTGCTGGGCCTGAGCACCGTGGCCACGCTGTGGGCCTTGCGCGAGGAATGGCGCAGCCGTCGATTGATCGATTGGCTCAAACGCGATTCGGATGCCCCCTCACCGGCCTTGCCTGGCCGCTGGGGCGATGTCGCCTACCATGCCGAAAAAGCGCTTCGTGCGCGCGAGCGCGAGCTCGCCGCCGCGCTTGCCGACCACGCGCAGTTTCTTCAGGCCTTCGAGGCCACGCCCAACGGCGTCATGTTGTTGGATGCCGCCCACCATGTGGTGTGGTGCAACCGTGTGGCGGCGGACCATTTTGGCCTGGATCCCGATCGTGACCGGTTGCAATTGATCACCAACCTGGTACGCCAGCCCCTGTTCGTGGACTACCTCTTGGGTGGCGAGCACGACGAGCCGCTGCTGATGGGCAGCCCCCACCATCAGGGCAGCTTGAGCATCGTGATCCGCCGCTATGCAGCCGACCGGCTGATGGTGCTGCTTCAAGACGTGTCGGCACGGGAACAGGCTGACGCCATGCGCCGTGAGTTCGTGTCTCATGTGTCGCACGAAATCCGCACACCCCTGACCGTCTTGTCTGGATTCGTAGAAACCTTGCAGGCGCTGGATCTGGATCGCTCCGAGCGTGATCGCATCCTGGGCTTGATGCGCCAGCAATCTCAACGCATGCAGAGCCTGGTGTCTGATTTGCTGGTGTTGGCACGGTTAGAGGGTAGCCCCAGGCCACCAGTCGACCGCTGGGTCGACTTGGACGGTTTGCTCTCGCGGATCGAGGCCGAAGTGCGCAGCGTCTCGGGCGGGCGGCACCACATCGTGTTTCCGCCACCCACAGGGCTGGAGCTTGCTGGGCAGGAATCCGAGTTGCACAGTGCCATCGGCAACCTCGTGCTCAACGCGGTCCGTTACACCCCGGAGGGGGGCGAGATTCGCGTGGAAGGCGGCACCAACCGTGATGCGCACGCGCTCATTGCGGTTCAGGACAGTGGCATCGGCATCGCACGCGAACACATTCCAAGGCTGACGCAGCGCTTCTATCGCGTAGACCCCAGTCGATCACGCGAAACGGGAGGCACGGGCTTGGGTCTGGCCATCGTCAAGCATGCCATTCAACGTCACGGCGGTGAGCTTCTGATCGACAGTGAATTGGGGCGTGGCTCGCGGTTCAGTCTTCGCCTTCCCGCCGCTCGGGTGAGGCGTGTGGCCCCAGGCGGCGATACACCAGCGTTGCAAAGTAGCGCTCCGTTGGCCGACGCACCCGTTCACTGAAGGCCCAGCCCGGCACCGCTGGCGTGCCACCGTCGCGGGATTCCGTGATCAGCAGCACGGAACAGTCTGAGCTGCGGGCCGCATGCTCACGCGCGTCCACGGTCCAACCACCTTGTGCTTCCAGTGCGGCCACATAGGCCAGCTGCATGCCCGGTGCGGCAAGACAGTCGGGCTTGCCCACCGGCCTCTGCAGGGCGAGTACCCACGGCGTCAGGCTGCGGGTGTAGTCCAGGGGATGCAGCAGCAGGGTCATGGCCAGCAGCCAGTTCAGCAGCACCCCTCCGGCAGGCAGCACCAGGCTCTTCCAAAGGGCTTTGCGGTGTCTGGCTGTGCGCCAGCGCACCAACCACAGCCACGCGGCGGTAGCCCCCAAACCCAAGGCCAGGGTCAGGATTTGGAAGTCCGCCTGGTAGCCGGGTGCCACGGCCATCGCGTTGCGCACCGGGGCGTCGGGCCACCCTGTCTGAAACGAGAGGTACACCACCCACAGGGCCAGCGCCAATCCGCTGCAGAAGGAGACGGAGAACCAGTCCACCGCCGCGCTGCTGCTGCGCGTGAGGGTGGGCAGTGCAAAAGCCGCCAGCACGGCGATACCGGGTAGGGCCAGCAGCAGGGCGCGGTCAGAGCCTCCCACGAAGACGGCCTGGAGCACCGGCAGCAGGGCCAAGAAGCTGGGCACGGCGATGTGCCGGCGCCCCCACTGCCGACGCCATCGCCACAGCGTGAGCACCGCCAAGGGCGCTGTGGGCCAAGTGAACCAGGCCAACAGGCGAGCCAGTTGCACCCAGTCAGCAGCTTCGTCCGGCCAGTCCAGCGTGGCGCGAAAGGTCTGCAGGGCCAAGCCCAGGACCCACGCCAATAGGGTGCCGGCCCCGACCCACCACCGCATGGGCGCCAGGGATGGGTCCTCTGAGCGCAGGCAGACCAGGGCTGCGGCGGCTCCGCAGGCCAGGGCAAGCTCCGCTGCGCCGGAAGCCGACAGCAGAGCCAGACCGATCATGGCCATCACCCCAGCCTGCCAGCCCCGCTGCGCCGGTAGGGCCAGGGCCCACAACAGCAGCGACACCGAGCTCAACTGCATCAGCTCGGGCGTGGTCTCGTGGCCCAACTGCAGCAAACCCAGGGTGGCCATGAAGGCCAACAAGGCACCGTCGGCCAGGGCGCGCGCATAGTCCTTGGGCGCTGCTTCGCCCCCGAAGGCGAAGGCCACGGGCTGTGCCGCCTGCGTGCGCGCCAAGCGGTAGGTGGCGTACCAAATGAGCGCCATATTGGCCCCCAGCAGGAGCACGAACGGCAGACGGGCGGCCAGTGGCGCGTAGACGCCAAGCGGGGTCAGCACAGCGATGAACAGTGCACCCAAGGCGTGGGCGGGCAGCGAGGCGTCAACCGGCACCAGGCCCAGGGTGGGCTCCAACCAGGAGGTCCGTCCTTCAGCCATCGCCAGCATGACGCCGTAGGCCGTGAGGTCTGCATTGCGCCAAGGGTCTCGCCCAATGAGTCCGGGCAGCAGATAGACGGCCGCCATCAGCCACAAAGCCATCCGTGGCAAGCGCTGCGCAGCGTCCTTCGTGACCAGGGCGGGAGTGGTGATCATGCCTGCATCATGCCAAGAACCGGGCGGGCAAGAAAAAAGGGCAGCCCATGCTGCCCTTGATTCGAGGCTCTCGCCACGCGCGTTGCGCTTACTTCTTGAGGTGGGCGAACTTGTTGCGGAACTTCTCGACTCGCCCGCCCAAGTTGTCCACGCTCTTTTGCGTGCCCGTGTAGAAGGGGTGAGACTCGCTGGTCGTTTCCAGCTTCATGAGGGGCAATTCACGGCCGTCGTCCATCTTCACCATTTCCTTGGTCTGGACGCAAGAACGCGTGACGAACTTGAACCCGTTGGACAGGTCCACAAAGCACACGTCGCGGTAGTTGGGGTGAATGCCTTCTTTCATGGGGTCGCCTTCAGTCAGATGGGTTGTGGTAGCCACGCCGCAGTCTGCGACGCACTTGCCAACGAAAGTGCGGTTAACCTCGGATTATAGACTGAAAATTCATCCCGTGGGGCAGCCTGCGGGCCTGCTCCGGCAAGGGTGCCGCAGGACGCCCAGGGCGCCCAGGGCACCCAGTAGGCGGCTTGGGCTGGGGGCCTGGCGTGGGCCCGCAGCGGACACCTCATGTCCGCCGTCAACCGCCGCGGCGCATCATGTCGAAGAAGTCCAGGTTGTTCTTCGTGGCCTTCATCTTGTCGAGCACGAACTCCATCGCCTCGATCTCATCCATGTTGTACAGGAGTTTGCGCAGGATCCAGGTCTTTTGCAGGATCTCGGGCTTGAGCAGCAGTTCCTCGCGCCGCGTGCCGGTCTTGTTGATCAGAATGGACGGGTAGACACGCTTTTCGGCCATGCGGCGATCGAGGTGGATTTCGCAGTTGCCGGTGCCTTTGAATTCCTCGTAAATCACCTCGTCCATCTTGGAGCCGGTGTCGATGAGGGCCGTGCCGATGATGGTCAGGCTGCCGCCTTCTTCGACATTGCGTGCCGCGCCAAAGAAGCGCTTGGGGCGCTGCAGAGCGTTGGCATCCACGCCGCCCGTGAGCACCTTGCCCGACGAAGGCAGCACGTTGTTGTACGCGCGGGCCAGTCGCGTGATCGAGTCCAGCAGGATCACCACATCCTTCTTGAGTTCGACCAGGCGCTTGGCACGCTCGATCACCATCTCGGCCACCTGCACATGGCGCGCCGCGGGTTCGTCGAAGGTGGAAGAGATGACTTCACCGCGTACACCGCGGACCATCTCCGTCACTTCCTCGGGCCGTTCGTCGACCAGCAGCACGATCAGGTGAATCTCCGGGTGGTTGGCCACCAGCGCGTGGGCGATTTGCTTCATCATCACCGTCTTGCCCGTCTTGGGCTGGGCCACCAGAAGCGCGCGCTGGCCTTTGCCAATGGGGGCAATCAGGTCGATGATGCGGCTGGTGATGTTTTCCTCCGCCTTGATGTCACGCTCGAGCTTGAACTGCTCCTTGGGGAACAGGGGTGTCAAGTTCTCGAACATGATCTTGTGCTTGTTCTCCTCAGGAGACAGGCCATTGACACGGTCGACCTTGACCAGCGCGAAGTAGCGTTCGCCGTCCTTGGGCACCCGAACTTCGCCTTCAATCATGTCGCCGGTGTGCAGGTTGAACCGGCGGATTTGGCTGGGCGACAGGTAGATGTCGTCGGTGGAAGCCATGTAGGACGTGTCTGGCGAGCGAAGGAAGCCGAAGCCGTCGGGCAGGACCTCCAGGACGCCATCGCCGAACACCTGCTCGCCAGCCTTGGCGCGCTTTTTCATGATCGCAAACATCAACTCCTGCTTGCGCATGCGGGAGACGTTTTCGATCTCCAGGGCCTCGCCCTGCTTGATGAGTTCGGAGACGTGCTGGGCTTTGAGTTCTGATAAGTGCATAGAGGGCTGCCGCAAGAGAGCAACAAAAACCGGGTGAATCCGGCGGATGGCCGCTGTGGGCCGAGGTTTGATCGCGGTGGGACCGGAGGCGGGAGGGTTTTGAATGAAGCTCCGCGCCGTGCTGGGCATCAGCCGCAAACGACAGGGAGGAAAACGTTCTGAACAGCCGGTCGGCAACGGTGCGGACCAGTCAGAGGGCCGGCGGGCGGTACACGGTACCGCGGGCCGCCCCGCTCATTCGTGTCGCGCCATGGAAATCATGGCGCGCTGGGGTCATTATAGGTGTTCGTCGACAAAGGCGGCGAGTTGCGCCTTGGAAAGGGCGCCAACCTTGGTGGCTGCCAATTGACCGCCCTTGAAGATCATCAGCGTGGGGATGCCCCGAATGCCAAACTTGGCTGGCACGTCCCGGTTCTCATCGACGTTCATCTTGGCCACTTGCAGGCGGCCGGCGTAGTCCTTGGCGATGTCGTCCAGGATGGGGGCGATCATCTTGCAGGGTCCGCACCATTCGGCCCAATAGTCCACCAACACCGGGGTGGAGGCGTGGAGCACGTCGCCCTCGAACGAGGCGTCGGAGATGTGTTTGATCAGTTCGCTGCTCATGTTCCGAATGGAGCCAGTGGTTCAAATAGCCGCCCAAACCCGGGGGTACAGGATGCCGACGAAGGGGGCCGGGGCCCGGACAGAAAAGGATTCGAAGCCCGCGAGCCGTTGACGGGTGACGAGCCTGACCCCGGCACTGAGTTCGCCGGTTAGGGCTGCTTGGTTCCCCACCTGACCCGGTTGGCCGTGTTCCCATGCGAGGAGGCCCGTCCCAGTCAATTGTAGGGCCAGCGGCCCGGCCAGGCTCAGGTGGTGCGATAGACCATGATCAGCGAAGTTGCAGATCATCGGCGCTGTAGCGCAGCCCCAACGGTTCGATCAGCAGGCCGTCTCCACGGTTCGTTGCGCCTCATCCGGCGCCACAAAGTACGCAAAGCCGGCCCCCATGTTCAAGGTGGAGTAGGCCTCATGATCGTCGAGGTCGGCCCATCGCTGGATGAAGCGCAACACGGGCGGCACCGGCGGCACCGTGTGCACGCGGTAGGTGTAGGAACCGGGGTGGCGCAGCAGCTTGCGCCACCCGTGTCCGGTCACATTCACGCAGTAGCGCGGCAGGATGCCCTCCCGCGCCAAGGCTTCACTGACAGGCGAATACAGCACGGTCGGTGCGAGCAAGGCTTCGCCATAGGCCGTCCCGTCTTCAAGGGGCGTGAGATAGCCGTTGGGCAGGCGATCGACCAGCTTGCGCGCCAGGCTCAGACCGTTGGCGTGAATGCCGCTGGACGCCAGAAACACGATGACGTTGCCCGCCTCGAGGCGATCGCCCACACTGAGCCGACTCTTGGGGTTGACGATGCCGGTGCAGGAGGCCGCCAGGTCGATTCGATTCGCTTCAACAATACCGGCCAGTGCCGGGGTTTCACCACCGCCCCAGGCGACGCCGCATTGATCGCAGGCATGCTTCCAGCCTTGCACCAGGGCTTGCGCTCGCTGTGCGTCTGAAAACCAATCGCTGCCTCCCGCGGCCCAATAGGCCTGTACCACCAGCGGGGTGGCCCCTACGGTGATCAGGTCGTTCACCGCCATGGCGATGGTGTCTTGCGCAATGCCTTCGTACCCACTCCGCCCGGTCAGGCGCTGCATTTCATCGGCCACCAGGGCCTTGGAACCCAAGCACTCCACGATGCTGGCCAGATAGAACGGCCCCACATCGACCACATAGGCCGATTCGCCACGCGATGCAGGCACCTCGGCAAAACCATGGGTCTGAAGGTGAACCGCGGTGGCGGCCGCGGCTCTTTGCGCGGCAATCTTCAGCGGATCGATGAGGTCGTAGTTCACGCCTGACTGCTCGTAGGTCAGGGGCGAGGGGTTGGCGGAGAGCGGAGGCGTAGGCACGGTGGCGGACAGTTGGGAGGGGGCGCGCGCGGAGCGAACGCGCCGGCGGATTATCCGGCATCGCCACATAGAATCCTTCGATGAGCTATGTCGTGCTTGCCCGAAAGTACCGGCCCCGCACCTTTGAACAGATGGTGGGTCAGGAGGCGGTCGTCCGTGCATTGAGCTCGGCGCTGTCCACCGGACGGCTGCACCACGCCTACCTGTTCACGGGCACCAGAGGCATCGGCAAGACGACGGTGTCGCGGATTCTGGCCAAGAGCCTGAATTGCACGGGTGAAGACGGCCAAGGCGGCGTGACGGCCCAGCCCTGCGGGCGCTGCAGCGCCTGCCGAGAAATCGATGCCGATCGCTATGTCGACTACGTCGAACTCGACGCAGCCAGCAACCGCAGCATCGATGAGATTCGAGACCTGATGGAGCGGGCCGCCTACAAGCCCACGGTGGGGCGCTACAAGGTGTTCATGATCGATGAGGCGCATCAACTGACGAAGGATGCCTTCAATGCCTTGCTCAAAACCCTGGAAGAGCCGCCTGACTACCTGAAGTTTGTGCTGGCGACCACCGACCCTGACAAGATGCTCCCAACGGTGCTCAGCCGTTGTCTGCAGTTCAACTTACGGCCCATGGCGCCAGACACCGTGCAGGAGCATTTGGCCCATGTGCTCCAGGCCGAGGGAATCGCTTATGAGGAGGAGGCGCTTGCCGTGCTGGGCAGGGCCGCACGCGGCTCGATGCGAGATGCGCTGTCGCTGACCGATCAGGCCCTGGCCTACGGGCAGGGCCGGCTAGAGGCCGCTGCCGTTCGCACCATGATCGGTCTGGTGGACGATGACCATGCGGTGGAATGGTTGCAGGCCTTGGCCGCGCGAGATGCCTCAGCGGTGATGCGGACCTTGCAAGCGCTGCGTGACAGCGGGCAGTCGGCCGCTGCTGCTCTGGACGCCATGGCGCAAGCCCTTCAGTCCATCGCGCTCGAACAGATGCTGCCCGGCACCCTCGTGGGCGCCGATGATGAGCCCTGGCGACAGTTGGCCGCGCGATGGGATCCGCAGGAAGTGCAACTTCTGTATGCCATGCTGCTGTCTGCTCGGCCTGAACTTGGACTGGCACCCGACGAATGCGCCGCCCTGATGATGGTGGCGTGGCGGTATTTCTCTTTCGTGAAGGGGCCTGCCGAACCGACGAGCGCACGGGCTCAACCCCAGGCCTTGGTCGATGCCTCACACCGCCCGGCCCGGGCGGAGGTCCGTCCGGTCGTGCCAACCGCGGCCGCCCGGCAAGCGCCGCCGCAGGTGGCCTCGACCGCTGCGGCCACGCCGGAGGAAGGTGGTCAGGCGCTCATGGAGCGGTGGTGCGTTTGGGTGATGGAACTCGTGCAGGCAAATGCCGTGACGGCCCTGGCACGTGAGTTGGCCATGCAGGCGCAGTGCCTGGCCGCCGATGAAGCGTCTGAGGTGCTCCGTCTTCGAGTGCGCAGCGAGTCGCTCACCGGCGAGGCCCTGGTGGTCAAGCTCACCGAGGCCTTGAGGCAGCACACGGGCAAGAACTGGAGCCTACAGGTGCGTGTCGGAGAGGTCAGCGATAGCGTGGCCCTCCGCGAGACTCGCCGACGTGAGCGGCGCCAGGCGCAAGCGGAGGCCATGATCCGGCAGGACCGGCTGGTCCAGGACCTCTTGGGACAGTTTCCCGGGGCGCAGCTGGTCCCTGGCTCCGTACGACCCTTGGACCCTCCTGCCCAGTAGGGCGCCTCCGGCCGCAGGCCTTGCCTCCAACCTCTAACCCCCCACACTTTCGGAGCCGAATACCATGATGAAGGGTCAACTCGCAGGGCTGATGAAACAGGCACAGGCCATGCAAGACAACCTCAAGCGTGCGCAGGATGAGCTTGCGCTGATGGAGGTGGAGGGCCAATCCGGTGCAGGGCTGGTGAAGGTCGTCATGACGTGCAAGCATGATGTCAAGCGCCTGAGCATCGACCCCAGCCTGCTGGCCGATGACAAGGACATGCTGGAAGATCTTGTGGCTGCCGCCTTCAACGACGCCGTACGCCGGGCTGAGCAGCTGTCCCAGGAGAAGATGAGCAAGCTGACGGCGGGCTTGCCGCTGCCGCCGGGTATGAAGCTGCCATTCTGACCGTGTCGAATTCGCCGCGCCTGGAAGCCCTCATCGACGCCCTGCGCTGTCTGCCGGGCGTGGGCCAGCGCTCAGCGCAACGGATGGCCTTTCATCTGCTGCAGCATGACCGAGCGGGTGCGCATCGACTTGCCATGGCGCTGGCTGCGGCGGCGGATGAGGTGGGGCACTGCAGCCTCTGCCACACCTTCAGCCAAAGCCCGGTGTGTGCCCTGTGTCTGGACCCGCATCGCGATGCGGG
>RFTU01000051.1 GCA_009923315.1 Betaproteobacteria bacterium | reverse complement strand
CAGGCGCGCCTCCTTCGCCTGGGCCAGGGCGACCTGCATGATTTCCTTGGTGATGCCCTGGATCTTGATGTCCATCTGCAGGGCGGTCACTCCACCGGTGGTGCCGGCGACCTTGAAGTCCATATCGCCTAGGTGGTCCTCATCGCCCAGGATGTCGGTGAGCACCGCAAAGCGATTGCCTTCCTTGATCAGGCCCATGGCGATACCGGCCACATGCGCCTTCATCGGCACTCCCGCATCCATCAGCGCCAGGCAGCCGCCACACACCGAGGCCATGGAAGACGATCCATTGGACTCAGTGATCTCGGAGACCACGCGCAGCACATAGGGGAAGTCTTCCTTGCTGGGCAGCAAGGGCACCAGGGCCCGCTTGGCCAGGCGGCCATGTCCGATTTCCCGGCGCTTAGGCGATCCCACGCGCCCGGTTTCGCCGGTGGCAAACGGGGGCATGTTGTAGTGGAACAGGAAGCGGTCGGTGAACTCACCGGCCAAGGCGTCGATCTTCTGCGCGTCTTGCTCGGTGCCCAACGTGGCCACCACCAGGGCCTGCGTTTCACCGCGGGTGAACAGTGCCGAGCCGTGAGCACGCGGCAGCACGCTGTTGCGGATTTCGATGGGGCGAACGGTGCGGGTGTCGCGACCGTCGATGCGCGGCTCACCAGCCAGGATCTGGCCGCGCACGATGCGCGATTCGATCTCGAACAGCAGGCCTTCGACCTTCACCGCGTCGAACACGACGCCGTCAGCCTTCAGGCCGTCCACCACCGCGGCATAAGCGTCGCGGCAGGCTTGGGTTCTGGCCTGCTTGCTGCGGATTTGGTAGGCCGCACGGAGCTTTTCTTCGCCCAGGCCTGTGACCTTGGCAATGAAGTCTTCATCCTTGGCGGGCGCCTGCCAATTCCACTCCGGCTTGCCGGCGTCGCGGACCAACTCGTTGATGGCGGCAATGGCGATGTTGCCTTGCTCGTGGCCGAAGACCACAGCGCCCAGCATGACCTCTTCAGTGAGCTGGTCGGCCTCCGACTCGACCATCAGCACAGCGCTTTGCGTGCCGGCCACCACCAGGTCCAACTTGCTCTGCGCCAACTGCGCCTTGCCCGGGTTGAGCACATACTCGCCATTGATGTAGCCCACCCGCGCAGCGCCAATCGGGCCGTTGAACGGGATGCCGGAGATCGACAGCGCGGCGCTGGTGCCGATGAGCGCGGCGATGTCGGCCTGCACTTCAGGGTTCAGGCTCAGCACATGCACCACCACCTGGACTTCATTGAAGAAGCCATCGGGGAACAGCGGGCGGATGGGACGGTCGATCAGACGGCTGGTCAGCGTTTCCAATTCGCTGGGGCGGCCTTCACGCTTGAAGAAGCTGCCCGGAATACGACCGGCGGCGTAGGTCTTCTCGATGTAATCCACGGTCAGTGGGAAGAAGTCCTGGCCAGCCTTGGCATCGGACTTGGCCACGACGGTGGCCAGGACCACCGTACCCTCGATGTCGACGACGACCGCACCACTGGACTGCCGGGCGATTTCACCCGTTTCCATGGTGACGGAGTGGGGGCCCCACTGGAAGGTCTTGCTGACTTTGTTGAACAGGCTCATGCGTTTGCTCCGGTTGTGGGCGTCTGCGGGGTCATCGCGCTGACGGCTCGGATTCTCCGAGCACCGTCAGCAGCGATGGATGAGCTGAGATTGACCCGCTCTGCCATTGCATTTGCCGGGCGCCTTGTGCGCGATGCCATTCCAGCGGGGCTCGACCAAACCCCCTTGGAATGACACATCGACGACACCATTCGCGCCGGCTCGAAAACGACAGAAGCCTGTGGTGGATCGAAACCCACACAGGCCTCCGGTCGTCAATTCAACATCACTTGCGCAGGCCGAGCTTCTGGATCAAGGCGACGTAACGGTCGGCATCCTTGTCCTTCAGATAGGCCAACAGACGCTTGCGCTGGTTGACCAGACGCAACAAGCCGCGACGGCCATGGTGGTCCTTGGCATGCTGCTTGAAGTGGGGGGTAAGGTCGTTGATGCGCGCGGTAATCAACGCCACCTGAACCTCGGGACTGCCGGTGTCGTTGGCACCACGGGCGTGGGCCTTCACGATATCGGACTTGATGATGTCGGCTGCGGACATGTTTTCCTCTGCTGTTTCCTGGATGGAGACCCCATGCCGCAGAGCACGCCAAACGCCCCATCGCAGGGCCGGCCGTCGTACGGTTTCGGGATTGAACTCGCGAACGCCAGTGAAACCGACCGGCGCCGTGGGTGGTGCCCCTTTAATCAGGGACACCCAGAATTATACGAGAAAACCAGGCTGGGGGCCTAGGCCAGGGGCTGCGGCATCCCGACCATCAGGGGCCAACGAGGCCGTACCTCAAAGGCCCCGGCTGGCACCGGGGACTCCACCCCGCTGTGCAGACGCATCGCCGCAGCCAGCGCGATCATCGCACCGTTGTCGGTGCACAGGGCCAGTTCCGGGTAGTGCACCCGGGCCTTCAGGCGCTCACAGGCGGCGTTGAGTTGTGCACGCAGCTCACTGTTGGCACCCACACCGCCGGCCACCACCAGGCGCCTCAAGCCGGTCCGCTTCAAGGCCGCCTCGCTCTTGCGCACCAGCACATCCACGATGGCAGCCTGCGTAGAGGCGGCCACATCGGCCCGCTGAACCTCGGTCAGAGCACCGTGGGCGGCATCGGGCTGGACGGATTGAAGCTTCCTGACCTGCGTGGCCACCGAGGTCTTCAATCCCGCGAACGAGAAGTCCAGATCGCCGCTGTGCAGAAGCGGCCGCGCAAAGGCGAAGGCATCGGCCCTACCCTGCTGAGCCAGACGTGAGAGCGCCGCGCCACCGGGGTAATCCAGGCCAATGAGCTTGGCACACTTGTCGAAGGCCTCGCCGGCAGCGTCATCTATCGATTCCCCGAGCAAGGCATACCGACCCACACCCTCCACACGCATCAACTGCGTGTGGCCGCCGCTGACCAACAGCGCCACGAAGGGAAACTCAGGTGGGTCAGCTGAGAGGAACGGCGACAGCAGGTGGCCTTCAAGGTGGTGCACCGGCAACACCGGTTTGCCAAGCGCCACCGCCAGGGCCTGTGCCGCCCCGGCACCCACCAACAGCGCACCGGCCAGGCCGGGGCCGGCGGTATAGGCCACCACGTCCACACTCGACAGGGCGCCACCACACTCGTCCATCACCTGGCGCACCAGCGGCACCACTCGGCGAATGTGGTCGCGCGAGGCCAGTTCAGGCACCACGCCGCCATAGGCCCTGTGCATGTCGATCTGGGTATGCAGCCCCTGGGCGCACAAACGCGGCAGGGCGGCGGCGCCGGGATCAAACTCCACCAGCGCCACGCCGGTTTCGTCGCAGCTCGATTCAATGCCCAGGATCAACATGCAGCGGCCGCGCCGGCTCAGTGATTCTCGCGCGCGTGGTTGATCGTGTACTTGGGAATCTCGATCGTCACGTCCTCATCGGCCATGATCGCCTGGCAACTCAGGCGCGAGGTCGATTCCAGGCCCCAGGCCTTGTCCAGCAAGTCTTCCTCGATTTCATCGATCTCGCCCAGCGAGGCCAAGCCGCTGCGTACCACCACGTGGCAGGTGGTGCAGGCCGCGCTCATTTCGCAGGCATGCTCGATTTCGATGCCGTTGTCCAACAGCGCCTCACAGATCGAAGTACCCGGCTCGGCGGTGATGGTTTCACCATGCGGGCAATAGTGGGCGTTCGGTAGGATCTTGATGATGGGCATGGCAAGTGTGTGGCGGTCGGCGGGTCAGCGTGATGAAGTCCATTGGCAAGGCGCTGGATTGATCGGGGCGGCTGCGGTCGTTCACAGCGAGTCGACCGAGCGGCCCGACAAGGCCTGTTGAATGCTTCGGTTCATCCGCATCGCAGCAAACGCCTCGGTACCGTGGGCCAGATTTTCCACCGCGGCGTTAATGGCCGAGTGGTCCACCCCTTGCGCAGCAGCCTGCAGCAGGACCAGCAATTCCTCGATCGCCTCGCGTTCTTCAACGCTCAACAATTCTCCATCGGCCTGCAGGGCCGACAGCGTGGCCAGACGCATGCGCTCGGCCTCGACACGGGCCTCGGCCAGTGCGCGTGCACCCATGTCGGCATCGGCTTGCGAGAAGCCGTCGCTCAGCATGCGGGCGATCTCGTCGTCGGCCAAGCCATAACTGGGTTTGACCGCCACCGTCGCTTCGACCCCTGAATTCATCTCCCGCGCGCTCACATGGAGCAAGCCGTCAGCATCCACCTCGAAGGTCACGCGGATGCGAGCGGCACCGGCAACCATGGGCGGAATGCCCCGCAGTTCGAATCGAGCCAGCGACCGGCAATCGGCCACCAATTCCCGCTCACCCTGCACCACATGAATGGCCATGGCGGTTTGTCCGTCCTTGAACGTGGTGAAGTCCTGTGCCTTGGCCGTGGGGATGGTGCTGTTTCGCTCGATCACGCGCTCCACCACCCCCCCCATGGTCTCCAGGCCCAGGGACAAGGGAATCACGTCCAGCAGGAGGATGTCGCCGTCGCCAGCATGGCCAGCCAGTTGGTGGGCCTGGATGGCTGCGCCCAGCGCCACCACTTCATCCGGGTTGAGGTTGATCAGTGGCTCACGACCGAACCACTCACCCACGGCCGCACGCACCGCCGGCATGCGGGTGGAGCCTCCCACCATCACCACGCCGAGCACCTCCTCGCGGACCACACCCGCATCGCGCAGCACACGGCGCACCGACTGCAGGGTCTTGTCGATCAAGGGCTTGCTCAAGGCATCGAGTTGCGCGCGGGTCACGCGCACACGCAGTTCACCAGCCTCCAGTGCGGCCACCAGTTCGACTTCCGCACGGTCACTCAAAGCTTCCTTGGCGGTGCGAGCGGCCACCAGCAGGGCCCGCTTGTCATGTGCCGACAGGGCCAGCACGGCATCCTCGGCCGAGCATGGAGCATCCTCCGACGATGAAGGCCGCCGCTGCGCCAACGCCCAGTCGGCCAGTGCATGGTCGAAGTCGTCCCCGCCCAGCGCCGCGTCACCTCCGGTGGCCACCACCTCGAATACCCCACGCGACAAGCGCAGCAGGCTGACATCAAAGGTCCCGCCGCCCAGATCGAACACCGCATACAGCCCTTCGCTGCCGTTGTCCAAACCATAGGCCACCGCCGCCGCGGTCGGTTCATTGATCAGGCGCAAGACCTGGATCCCGGCCAGCTGCGCCGCGTCCTTGGTGGCCTGGCGTTGGGCGTCATCGAAATAGGCGGGCACGGTGATCACCGCGCCATACAGATCGTCGGCGAAGGTGTCTTCGACGCGGTGGCGCAGGGTGACCAGAATTTCGGCGCTCACCTCCACCGGCGTCTTCACACCCTCGCGGGTTTGGAAGGCCACCATGCCTGGGCGCTCCACAAAGTCGTAGGGCAGACGCCCCGCGCCCTTCACATCGGCCAAGGTGCGGCCCATGAAGCGCTTGACCGAGACCAAGGTGTTCTGAGGGTCTTGGGCCTGCGCGGCCAGAGCTTGCGCCCCGATCTGCCGACGGCCGTCGCCCAGGTAGCGCACCGCCGAGGGCAGGATCACGCGGCCCTCTTCGTCTGGCAGGCATTCGGCCACACCATGGCGTACCGCGGCCACCAAGGAATGGGTGGTGCCCAGGTCGATGCCCACGGCAATGCGACGCTGGTGCGGGTCGGGCGCCTGGCCGGGTTCGGAAATCTGCAGCAATGCCATGAATGAAGCGGCTTCGCACCTAGCGGTACCGGCCTGGGGGTCCTGTCAAGCCTGGTCGAGCACGTCGGCTCTCCGGGCAATATCTTGTAGGAAGCGCTGCACGAACATCAACGCCCTGATCTGCTGCGCAGCAGCTTGCAGATCGGGCGCGGAGTCGGGCTGACCATCGATCAAGACCGCCAACTGCGCCTGCATCACCTGGGATTCTGCCCTCACCCGCGCCTCCAACTCGGACACCTCGCCGGCCGTCCGCGCTTCTTCCAGGGCCTCGCGCCACTGCATCTGCTGCATCAGGAAGGCCGTGGGCATGGCGGTGTTGCGTTCCGCATCGATGCTCACCCCTGCCAGCTCGCACAGGTATGCGCCGCGGGCAATAGGATCCTTGAGTCGACGATAGGCCTCGTTCACCCTCACCGACCACTGCATGGCCACCCGCTGCGCAGCCCCGCCCTCGGCGGCGAACCGGTCGGGGTGTACCCTCGCCTGCAGGCCGCGCCAACGGGCGTCCAAGTCCGTCGGGTTCAGCGCAAACGCGCGCGGCAGGTCGAACAGGGCGAAGTCGTCAGCCCCCAGATGCAGCGGCCCCGTCACCGCCATGTGGGGGTGTCAGAGTCCATCTTTTCGCCGAACGCCAGGTGTTCGCCAAAAAATGAGGCTGACCCCATGGTTCAAACCCGGAAAGATTCGCCGCAGCCGCAGCGGTCTTTCTCGCGGGGGTTGTAGAACTTGAAGCCTTCGTTGAGGCCTTCGCGGACGAAGTCGAGTTCGGTACCGTCGATGTAGGGCAGGCTCTTGGGGTCGATCAGCACCTTCACGCCGTGGTCCTCGAAGACATGGTCTTCAGGGGCGACCTCATCGGCGTACTCGAGCTTGTAGGCCAGGCCAGAACAACCGGTGGTCTTCACACCCAGACGCACGCCGACCCCCTTGCCTCGCTTGGCAATGTAGCGACTCACATGCCGCGCGGCGGCTTCGGTCAGGGTGACGGCCATGGTACGGCGCCGCTCAGTGGGAAGAGCCCTGGGGAATTTGGGTCTTGGCCTTGTAGTCTTCCACGGCCGCCTTGATGGCATCTTCGGCCAGGATGGAACAGTGGATCTTCACCGGCGGCAGGGCCAGTTCTTCAGCGATATGGGTGTTCTTGATCTGCAGGGCTTCGTCCAGCGACTTTCCCTTCACCCACTCGGTCACCAAGGAGCTGGAGGCGATGGCCGAACCGCAGCCGTAAGTCTTGAACTTGGCGTCTTCGATCAGGCCGGTCGTCGGGTTCACCTTGATCTGCAACTTCATGACATCACCGCAGGCCGGAGCACCCACCATGCCGGTGCCCACGGTCTCGTCGCCCTTCTCGAAGGAACCCACATTTCGCGGGTTTTCATAGTGGTCAACCACCTTCTCGCTGTACGCCATGGTGTGTCCTCAGGTGCCGTTGGAGTTATGAACTGCTTTGAACGGTTAGTGGGCCGCCCACTGGATGGTGGACAGGTCGACGCCGTCCTTGTACATCTCCCACAGGGGAGACAACTCGCGCAGCTTGCCCACGCGATCACGCAGCAGGGCCACCGCCTCGTCGATTTCCTGTTCGGTGGTGAAGCGGCCGATGGTGATCCGCAGGCTGGAATGCGCCAACTCGTCGCTGCGGCCCAGGGCCCGCAACACATAGCTGGGCTCAAGCGAAGCCGACGTGCAGGCCGAGCCAGAGCTCACCGCAATACCCTTGACGCCCATGATGAGCGACTCGCCTTCGACGAAATTGAAGGACACATTGAGGTTGTGCGGCACTCGTCGGTCCAGATCGCCGTTGACAAACACCTGCTCCATGTCCTTGAGACCCGCCAGCAAGCGGCCCTGCAACATGCGGATGCGCTCGTTCTCGACGCCCATCTCTTCTCGCGCGATGCGAAAGGCCGCACCCATGCCCACGCACTGGTGGGTGGGCAAGGTACCCGAGCGCATGCCACGCTCATGGCCCCCGCCATGCATCTGGGCCTCCAGGCGCACGCGCGGCTTGCGGCGCACATACAAGGCGCCGATCCCCTTGGGGCCGTAGGTCTTGTGCGACGCCAGGCTCATCAAGTCGATGGGCAAGTCAGCCAGATTGATGGCCACCTTGCCCGTGGCCTGCGCAGCGTCCACGTGGAAGATGATCCCTTTTTCGCGGCACATCGCGCCAATGGCGGGAATGTCCTGGATGACGCCGATCTCGTTGTTGACGAACATCACCGAGATCAGGATGGTGTCGGGCCGGATGGCGTCCCGCAGGGCATTGAGGTCCAGCAGGCCGTTTTCCTGCACATCCAAGTAGGTGGCATCAAACCCCTGGCGCTCCAACTCCCGCACCGTATCCAGCACCGCCTTGTGTTCGGTCTTGACGGTGATGAGGTGCTTGCCACGCGCCTTGTAGAACTGCGCAGCTCCCTTGATCGCCAGGTTGTTGCTCTCGGTAGCGCCAGAGGTCCACACGATTTCTCTGGGGTCTGCGCCGATGAGCGCCGCCACCTCTTCACGAGCTTGCTCCACCGCCGCCTCGGCCTCCCAACCCCAGGCATGCGAGCGCGAAGCCGGATTGCCGTAGTGTTCGGTCAGCCAAGGAATCATGGCCTGGGCCACGCGCGGGTCCACCGGGTTGGTGGCCCCATAGTCCATGTAGATCGGCAGGTGTGGCGTCATTCGGTACGGCTTACTTGGCGAAGGCCGAACCCAGTGCGAACACGGAATTCGGCGCGGTGATCTTGATCGGCTTGACCACCGGGGTGCTGGAAATGGCGCGCTTGACCGGGACTTCATCGATGGAAATACCCTTGGCCAACTGCTCCTCGACCAGGCGCTTGAGGGAAATCGAATCGAGGTACTCGATCATCTTGGCGTTCAGGCTCGTCCAGAGGTCGTGCGTCATGCAACGACCGGCCTCATCGCCCATGCAGTTTTCCTTGCCGCCACAACCGGTGGCGTCGATGGGCTCATCGACGGCCACGATGATGTCGGCCACGGTGATGTCGTCAGCCTTGCGGCCCAGGGAATAACCCCCGCCCGGACCGCGGGTGCTTTCCACGAGTTCATGGCGGCGCAACTTGCCGAACAACTGTTCCAGATACGACAGCGAAATCTGCTGCCGCTGGCTGATGGCAGCCAAGGCAACCGGTCCGTTCTGCGAACGCAGAGCCAGATCGATCATGGCGGTAACTGCAAAACGGCCTTTGGTGGTGAGTCGCATGGTGAAGTCCTGGGCTTGGACTTGAGCAGGCCCAGCCGGCGGATTCCGACTGGATTGCTCAAGTATAGAAGGGAAGTTGAGTCCCTTAGTGGGATTATGGACTTCAAAAGTTCCCTTGTCCAAGACAACTAGAAGAAAAATTTCTGATGGTCCCGATAGGTGCGGCCTATCGAAAACCCCGCTAGGGCTTCCTTCGCCTAACCCGCCAGCGGCAGCACACCGGAGTTTCCCGCCGCCCCAAAGGCCTGCTCCTTGATGAGGGCCAGCTGATCCCGCACCCGCGCGGCCTTTTCGAACTCCAGGTTGCGGGCATGTTCCAGCATCTGCTTTTCCAACGCCTTGATGCGTTTGCCCAGGTCCTTTTCCGACAAGGTCTCAGCCCCAACGACGGCCTGCGCATGACGCAGGTCGTCACGGGCAGTCTTGTCGCTGACCACCCCATCGATCATCTCGCGCACCTGCTTCTTCACGCTGCGCGGGGTGATGCCATGCGCTTCATTGAAGGCCATCTGCTTGGCGCGGCGGCGCTCGGTTTCATCGATGGCGCGCTTCATGGAATCGGTGATCTTGTCCGCGTACAGGATGGCCATGCCGTTGACGTTGCGCGCCGCGCGGCCAATGGTCTGGATCAGGCTGCGCTCAGCTCGAAGGAAACCTTCCTTGTCGGCGTCCAGGATGGCCACCAACGACACCTCGGGAATGTCCAGGCCCTCGCGCAGCAGGTTGATGCCCACCAGGACATCGAACACGCCCAGGCGCAGGTCGCGGATGATTTCCACCCGCTCCACCGTGTCCACGTCTGAGTGCAGGTAGCGCACCTTGACACCGTTGTCGCTCAGGTAGTCGGTCAGTTGCTCGGCCATGCGCTTGGTCAGCGTGGTGATCAGCACCCGCTCGCCAATGTCCACGCGGTCACGGATTTCCTGCAGTGCATCGTCCACCTGGTGGGTGGCCGGGCGCACCTGCACCACGGGGTCGATCAGGCCGGTTGGCCTCACCAACTGCTCGACCACCTGCCCGGCATGGCGCCGTTCGTAATCGGCCGGCGTGGCCGACACGAACACCACCTGGCGCATCTTGCCTTCGAATTCCTCAAACTTCAGGGGTCGGTTGTCTAGGGCAGAGGGCAAGCGAAAACCATATTCCACCAGGGTCGTTTTTCGTGCACGGTCTCCGTTGTACATGCCCCCGAACTGGCCGATGAGCACGTGGGACTCGTCGAAGAACATCAGCGCGTCGGCCGGCAGGTAGTCGACCAAAGTGGGCGGAGGCTCGCCGGGCTGAGCCCCAGACAGGTGCCTGGAGTAGTTCTCGATGCCCTTGCAGTGGCCCACTTCCTGCAGCATTTCCAGGTCAAAGCGGGTGCGCTGCTCCAGGCGCTGCGCCTCCACCAGCTTGCCCATGCCCACCAACTCGGCCAGGCGGGTACGCAGCTCGTCCTTGATGCCTTCGATGGCCTCCACCACCCTTTCGCGCGGGGTCACGTAGTGGCTGCCCGGGTAGACGGTGAAGCGCGGAATCTTCTGCCGGATGCGGCCGGTCAGTGGGTCGAACAGCGAGAGCGACTCCACCTCGGCGTCGAACAGCTCGATGCGGATGGCCAATTCCGAATGTTCGGCCGGAAACACATCGATGGTGTCGCCGCGCACCCGGAAGGTGCCGCGTGAGAAATCGGTTTCGTTGCGCTTGTACTGCATGCGGATGAGCTGAGCGATCACATCGCGCTGGCCCACCTGGTCGCCCACCCGCAGCGTCATCACCATCTGGTGATAGTCCGCGGGGTTGCCGATACCGTAGATGGCGCTCACGCTGGCCACGATCACCACGTCGCGCCGCTCCAGCAGGCTCTTGGTGCAAGACAGGCGCATCTGCTCGATGTGCTCGTTGATGGCGCTGTCCTTTTCGATGAACAGGTCCCGCTGCGGCACATAGGCCTCGGGCTGGTAGTAGTCGTAATAGGACACGAAGTACTCCACCGCGTTCTTGGGGAAAAACTCCCGAAATTCGGAGTACAGCTGCGCGGCCAGGGTCTTGTTCGGCGCGAACACGATGGCCGGCCGCCCCAGGCGGGCGATGGCATTGGCCATGGTGAAGGTTTTGCCCGAGCCGGTCACGCCCAGCAGGGTTTGGAAGCTCAGGCCGTCCTGCACGCCCTCCACCAGTTGCGCAATCGCCGTGGGCTGATCTCCCGCGGGCGGGTAAGGCTGGAAGAGCTGGAAGGGCGAGCCCTCGAAGCTGACAAATTCGCCTTCGGTGGCGGCGCCTGAGGCCTCGATGGGGAATGTGGACACAAGCTCGATTGTCAGGGTTTTGCCGGGGTGCCCCCACTACAATGTGGGGTTTGCTCTCATTTCAGCACAGGACGAACCATGACCCTTTTCGCCGCCGTCGAAATGGCCCCGCGCGACCCGATTCTGGGCCTCAATGAGCAGTTCAACGCCGACCCCAACCCCGCCAAGGTGAACCTGGGCGTGGGGGTGTACTACGACGAAAACGGCAAGCTCCCCCTGCTCCGGTGCGTGGCCGCGGCCGAGAAGGCCCTGATCGATCAAGCCAAGCCCAAAGGCTATCTGCCCATCGACGGCATCGCCGCCTACGACAGGGCCGTGCAAGACCTCGTGTTCGGCAGCCAGGGTGAAGCCGGCAAGGCCCTGGTGGCCAGCGGCCGCGTGGCCACGGTGCAGGCCCTGGGCGGCACCGGCGGCCTGAAGGTGGGCGCGGATTTCTTGAAGCGCCTGAACCCCGGCGCCAAGGTGCTGATCAGCGACCCGTCTTGGGAAAACCACCGCGCCCTGTTCACCAACGCCGGCTTCACGGTGGACACCTACCCCTACTACGACGCCGCCGCCCGCGGCATCAACGTGGCCGGCATGCTGGCCGCCCTGAACGCCGCGCCCGCCGGCACCGTGGTGGTGCTGCACGCCTGCTGCCACAACCCCACCGGCTACGACCTCACGCCCGACCAGTGGGCGCAGGTGGTGAACGCGGTGAAGGCGCGCGGCCTGGTGGCCTTCCTGGACATGGCCTACCAAGGCTTCGGTGAAGGCATTGCGCAAGACGGCGCGGTGGTCGGCCAGTTCATGGCCGCCGGACTGGACTTCTTCGTCTCCACCAGCTTCTCCAAGAGCTTCTCGATGTACGGCGAGCGCGTGGGCGCCCTGAGCGTGGTGTGCGCGAGCAAGGAAGAAGCCGCACGCGTGCTGAGCCAACTCAAGATCGTCATCCGCACCAACTACAGCAATCCACCCACCTTCGGCGCGCAGGTGGTGGCCACCGTGCTCAACACCCCCGACCAAGCTGCAGGCCGCGGGCGTGGCCGGGGACCTGTCCTTCATCACCCGTCAGAAGGGCATGTTCAGCTACTCCGGCCTCAACAAGGCGCAAATGGAGCGGCTGCGCGGGGAATTCGGCATCTACGGCGTGGACAGCGGACGCATCTGCGTGGCCGCGCTCAATGGGAAGAACCTGGACGCGGTGGCCACGGCCATCGCCAAGGTGATGTGAGGCATCCTTGACCGGTTGCTTTCACGGTTACAAACTGTTTGTTGCGCCGCAGCATCATCCATGCCAAAGTGCGCCGGCGCAAGCCCGGTCCACCCGGGCCGGCGCGATGATTGAGCCCGATCAACCCTATACCCCAAAGGTCTGACCATGTTGTATCAGCTCTACGAGACCCAACGCGCGTTGTTGGCCCCGTTTTCGGAATTCGCCAGCGCCTCTTCCAAGCTGTACAACCACCCGCTGTCGCCGTTTACGCACACGCCCATGGCGCAGCGGATATCGGCCAGCTTCGACCTGATGCACCGCCTGGCCAAGGACTACGAGAAGCCCGAGTTCGGCATCCAGAGCGTGCAGATGGGCGGCACCCACGGCGCCGAGGTGGCGGTTCAGGAACAGGTGACCCTGGACAAGCCCTTCTGTCGGTTGCTGCGCTTCAAGCGCTTCAGCGACAACCCCAAGGTGCTGGCCGCCATGAAGGACCAGCCCGTGGTGCTGGTGGTGGCCCCCTTGTCGGGGCACCACGCCACGCTGCTGCGCGACACGGTCAAGAGTCTGTTGCAGGACCATAAGGTCTACATCACCGACTGGACCGATGCGCGCATGGTGCCGCTGCAACACGGGGCCTTCCATCTGGACGACTATGTCGCCTATGTGCAGGAGTTCATCGACCACATTGGCCCCGAGGTCAACGTGATCAGCGTGTGTCAGCCCACCGTTCCGGTGCTGGCTGCCATTTCGCTCAACGCCAGCCGTGGTGGCACGATGCCGCGCACGATGACCATGATGGGCGGGCCGACCTGGCGATGAACAAGAGCCACGAGTGGTTCCAGAACAATGTGATCCACCGGGTGCCGATGAACTATCCCGGCGCGGGGCGGGCTGTGTACCCCGGCTTCCTGCAGCACACCGGCTTTGTGGCCATGAACCCTGACCGCCACCTGAGCTCGCACTACGACTATTTCCTGGACCTGATCCGAGGCGACGACGACAGCGCAGAAAGCCACCGGCAGTTCTACGACGAGTACAACGCCGTGCTGGACCTGCCGGCGGAGTACTACCTGGACACGATCAAGACGGTATTCCAAGACTTTGCCCTGGTGCACGGCACCTGGAAAGTCAAAGGCCAGCCGGTGCGCCCACAGGACATCAAGGGGGTGCGCCTGCTGACCGTGGAAGGCGAACTCGACGATATCTCTGGGGCCGGGCAAACCCGCGCGGCGCTGGGCCTGTGCAGTGGGATTCCCAACGACCGCAAACGGCACTTTGACGTGCGCGGCGCAGGGCACTATGGCATCTTCAGTGGCCGGCGCTGGCGCGAAGTGGCCTACCCTGAGGTCCGTCGCTTCATCGCAGAAGGCCGCCCGCGACCCAAAGGGGCGGCTCGCCCGGGAAAAGTGGCCCGATAGCCTGGGCACCTTGTCGTCGCTGGCGCCGTGATCGACTGACTCCCCACCGTGGCCATGTCCCGCCCCCCTTCGCCACTGGCCCAGCGGCTGAACGACGCCCTGCCCCAGACCCAGTGCACACGCTGCGGCTATCCGGACTGTCGGGCCTACGCCCAGGCCATGGCCGAGGAGGCGGCGCCCATCAACCAGTGCCCGCCCGGGGGGGCCGAGGGCATCGTGCGATTGGCGGCCCTGACCGGGCGGGCGGTGATCCCGCTGAACCCCGCCAATGGCACGGAAGGCCCGCGACAGCTGGCGGTCATCGACGAAAACTGGTGCATCGGCTGCACCTTGTGCATCAAGGCCTGTCCGGTGGATTGCATCGTCGGCGCCCCCAAGGTCATGCACACGGTGATCGAGGACGAGTGCACGGGCTGCGAGTTGTGCATCCCGGCTTGCCCGGTCGACTGCATCAGCCTACGCCCGAGCACGCCGGGCTTGACCGGATGGGCGGCCTGGAGCCGAGCACAGGCCGAAGAATCCCGCGCGCGCTATGAGTTCCGCCGGGACCGATTGGCCCGAGACAAGCGGGAGCAGGATGAACGCCTGGCCACCAGGGCGGCTGCCAAACTGCGCGACCTGGCCGCTCACTCGGCCATTGAAGGGCCCGATGCGCTGTCTCAAAAGAGTGCCGCCGTGCAAGCCGCTCTGGCCCGGGCGCGCAAGGCGCGCGGCGACCCCGCTTGAATGCGCGCTGCATCGACCAAGCGCGTCTAGCCTTGGGCGTTTGGCAGATCTTCAGACCCCATGAACCGACAACAGATCGACACCTTCTTCAGCACGCTGCGGGCGGCCAACCCACGGCCGCAGACGGAGCTGGCCTATTCGAGCGTCTTCGAGCTGCTCGCAGCGGTGTTGCTCTCGGCACAAGCCACCGATGTCGGCGTGAACAAGGCCACGCGGGGCCTGTTTGCCGCCGCACCGACGCCCCGCAAGATGCTGGAGCTGGGAGTGCCCGGCATCGAGGCCCACATCAGGACCATCGGCCTGTACCGCAACAAGGCCAAGAACCTCCACGAGACCTGTCGCCTGCTGCTGGAGCGCCATGGCGGTCTTGTGCCGCGCGAGCGCCAGGCCTTGGAATCCTTGCCTGGCGTGGGCCGCAAGACGGCCAATGTCGTGCTCAATGTGGCCTTCGGGGAGCCCACCATGGCCGTGGACACCCACATCTTTCGGGTGAGCAACCGCACCGGTCTGGCGCCGGGCAAGACCCCGTTGGCGGTGGAACTGGCCCTGCTTCGCCGAGTGCCGCAAGACCATCTGGTGGATGCGCACCATTGGTTGATTCTCCATGGACGCTATGTGTGTCAGGCGCGCAGCCCCAAGTGCGGGCAGTGCACCGTTTCGGAATGCTGCGACATGGGACGAAAGCGCAAGCCCTGACCGGGTCATCGGTAGGCTCCGATCGGGTGCCAGACTGCCTACAATCGGCGCGGTGATCAGTAGACTCTTCTTCCATGCCCACACTTGAAGATTTGGTCCGTCGCGTGGAGCATCTGCTGGTCAGGCATGCCGAACTGCAGCGCACGCAACAGTTGATGCAGCAGCAGGTCCAGGACCTGACGGCCGAGCGAGACGCGCTGCGCAGCCGTTTGGGTACAGCCCGAACGCGGCTGGACGCCCTGATTGCCAGAGTTCCCGCCTCGGCGGCGCCCCTGGCCGAGGACGCCGGCCTCGGGGGCGAGGAATGAAGCAGGTTGAAGTCACCATACTGGGTCAGAGCTACCTGTTGGCCTGCCCGGAAGATGGACAGGAGGCGCTGCTGCAGGCGGTGGCCACGGTCGACCGCGAGATGAGCGCCATCCGTGATGCAGGCAAGGTCAAGGCCCGCGAGCGCATGGCCGTACTGGCAGCGCTCAACCTGGCCTATCGCCTGGCTGAGCGGGACCTGTCGGCTCCCGCACGGCCCTCATCGATCGCCGGCGATGCACGGCTGGACCTGGATGGCCTCATTCGTCGCCTGGACGAGGTGCTGGCCGAAGACGGTCGACTGCTCTAGCGGCGTACACTGCTTTCGCGCAGGTTTTATATTTCCTTGAACCGATGCTCTCTGGAGCCCGGGCTTGGAACATCGTCGGGCTGGTGTGAGCGTCTCGCGTCAGATGAACCCGAAGCCCGACTGACCTCGCCCACCTGAATCCCCTGGGTTCAGGAATGCGGCCTGCGGTCGGCAACGGACACCTTTACCCCCCCATGGACCTGCTGCTGGCCGCTGAACTTCTGTTGCTGGGCGGCTGCATTGGGTTCCTGGCGGGTCTCTTGGGCATCGGCGGGGGCATGCTGATGGTGCCCTTTCTCACCATCATCCTGGGCAATCGCGGCGTGCCCTCGGACTTGGCCTTCAAGATGGCCATCGCCACCTCGATGGCCACGATTCTGTTCACCTCGATTTCCAGCGTACGGGCCCACCACCAGCGCGGCGCGGTCCGGTGGGACATCGTGCGTGGCATGGCCCCGGGGATCTTGACCGGGGGCCTGATCGCCGGAGCGGGCATCTTCGCCCTGGTACGCGGGCAGGCCCTGGTGCTGCTGTTCGTGGCCTTCCTCACGTTTTCGGCCACGCAGATGTTGTTGGACCGCAAGCCCAAGCCCTCACGA
>RFTU01000006.1 GCA_009923315.1 Betaproteobacteria bacterium | reverse complement strand
GTCCAGCGCCACGGCGCGGCTTTGGCTGAAGCGCCGGGCCGGCGTGCTGTGTGGGCCGCGGAAGGGGAGTAGCTCCCAGTTGCGGTTGTCGGTGGACGCCACGGTGCCGGTGCGCAGCACCCGCTTGAGTTCATAGCCGCTCAACTGCGTCACCTCGGCCACCGCGGTTTCCAAGGCCACCTGCACCTCGGCCAGGGCGGGGATGGGCACCCACAGGGGCAGTTCTTCATCCAGCACGTGGTCTTCACGCACATAGCCATGGGCCAGCACATAGTCGCCCAGCTGCTGCGTGTTGCGCAGGCCGGCGCAGTGCCCCAGCATCAGCCACACATGCGGGCGCAGTACCGCGATGTGGTCACTGATGTTCTTGGCATTGGCCGGCCCTACGCCGATGTTGACCATGGTGATGCCCGAATGCCCGGCGCGCACCAGGTGGTAGGCCGGCATCTGCGGCAAGCGCGGCGGCGCCGCGCCGCGTTCATCTCCCGGCTGCACAGGCAGGCCGTTGCGGCGCGTCACCACATTACCCGGCTCGATGAAGGCCTCGTACTCGGAAGAGGGGTCGGCCATCATCGCGTGGCCCAGGCGCACGAACTCATCGATGTAGAACTGGTAGTTGGTGAACAGCACATAGTTCTGGAAGTGCTCGGGCACCGTGCCGGTGTAGTGGCGCAGGCGGTGCAGGGAATAGTCCATGCGTGGCGCGGTGAACAGCGACAGCGGCTCGGGCTCGCCCGGTGCCGGGTCGTGCGAGCCGTTGGCGATGCTGTCATCCATCGCGTGGAGGTCGGGTAGGTCGAACAGGTCGCGCAGCAGCAGGCGCCGTTCGGGGCTCAGTGAGCCTTCCAGGTGCTCGTTCTCGCCCAGGGCAAAGTGCACCGGAATCGGCGTCTTGCTCACGCCCACCTCCAGGCCTCCGACGAGGTGTTCGCCGTGGTTCTTCAACAGCAATTCAAACTGCGTGCGGTAGTAGGTGGCAAACAGCTCAGGCCGTGTGAGCGTGGTTTCGTACAAGCCCGGGCCTGCGACGAAGCCGTAGGCCA
This sequence comes from Betaproteobacteria bacterium, assembly GCA_009923315.1. Lineage (GTDB taxonomy): Bacteria > Pseudomonadota > Gammaproteobacteria > Burkholderiales > Burkholderiaceae_C > RFTU01. The sequence continues at coordinate 59,986 of RFTU01000006.1, read as the reverse complement.
GGCGCGAATCGGCGCGCGCCACGCTGTCGGTGCGCACCCTCAGGCGTGGATAGCAGGCCCGAATGCGACTGGAGGGCGTCTGGCCGGCCACGAAGCGGCGCAGCTCATCCCGAAGGTAGTCGACGGCGGACTCGTAGATGGCCCGTGCGTGGGCCAGGGCGGCCTCGGGGTCGGTGAAGGACTGGGGAGCAGAGAAGGGCAGTTGGGGGTCCATGTCCCATTTTGCCCCTGACCGGATCAAGGGCCAAGCGGGGTTTTTGCGGGAGGGCGACCCGCTGCACTCACGTCCGCTCGAACAAGGCCGCGATTCCCTGCCCGCCGCCGATGCACATGGTCACCAGTGCGCGCTTGCCGCCCCTGCGCTGCAGTTCGTAAAGGGCCTTGGTGGTGATGATGGCGCCGGTAGCCCCAATCGGGTGGCCCAGCGAAATGCCCGAGCCATTGGGGTTGGTTTTGGCCGGGTCCAGGCCCAGCTCCTTCACCACCGCGCAGGCCTGCGCGGCAAAGGCTTCGTTGCTCTCGATCACATCCAGGTCGCCGATCTTCCAGCCGGCGCGTTCCAACACGCGGCGCGTGGCGGGCACCGGGCCAATGCCCATGATGGTGGGCTCCACACCGGCGTGGGAATAGGCCACCAGGCGCGCCATGGGCTTGAGCCCGTGGGCCTTCACCGCAGCTTCACTGGCCAACACCACCGCACCCGCGCCGTCGTTGATGCCCGAGGCGTTGCCCGCGGTCACCGCACCGTCCTTCTTGAAGGCTGGGCGCATCCCCGCCAGGCTCTGAACCGTGGTGTTGGCCTTCACATGCTCATCCACGTCGAAGCGCACCTCACCCTTGCGGCTTTGCGTGATCACCGGAACGATCTGGTCCTTGAAGTACCCGGCCGCTATCGCCGCTGCGGCGCGCCGGTGGCTTTCGGCGGCCAGTTCGTCCATTTGCTGGCGGCTGATGCCAAATTGAGCGGCCACGTTCTCAGCGGTGATGCCCATGTGGATCTGGTGGAAGGGGTCGTGCAGCGCACCGGTCATGAAGTCGACGATGGAGGCATCACCCATGCGCGTGCCCCATCGCGCGCCCGGCATCAGGTAGGCCCCGCGGCTCATGTTCTCTGCACCCGCGCCCACGGCGATCTCGCAATCCCCCAGCTGGATGGCCTGATACGCCGACACGATGGCCTGCAGGCCCGATCCGCACAGGCGGTTGACGTTAAAGGCGGGCGTTTCCTTGGGCAGCCCCGCGTTCAGGGCGGCCACGCGGCTGAGATAGGCGTCTCGCGGTTCGGTGGGCACGACGGTGCCCATCGCCAGATGCCCCACCGCGTCGCTGGGTGCACCGCTGCGGGCCAAGGCCTCCTTGACGGCGGTGGTGGCCAGGTCGGCCAGGGGGACATCCTTCAGGCTGCCACCAAAGGTGCCGATGGCGGTGCGGGCGGCGGCGACAACGTAGACGGCGGGGGTGTTCATCCGGTTCTCCTCTGGCGGCTCGTGATCAGCCCCCTTCAGGAGGCCTGCCCGATTGTGGAACGCGTAGGAAACACGAGCCTGACACGCCCTGGGGCCCTCATATGAGGGGTAGGCAGGCGCTCGAGCCTTCCTAGAATTTTCCGGATGATGCCCCACACCCCGGAGCCCATTCTCGTCGTACGCCACGACTCCTGGATTCGCGGCCAGATTCGGGGCTTGGTGCTGCACATGAAGGCACCGGTGGAAACCGCCGAGTTGCTGCAGGTGGGCCTCATCACCCTGGTCCAGTGCGCGTTGCAGCGCCCAGCGGACCCTGGAGCGGGCGAACCGGGCTTCGTCGCGTACAGCCGGGAACAGGTGATGGCTTCGATGGCCGATGAGGTCAGGCAGATGACCCACCTCAGTCGGCTGCAGCGACGCCGCTGGACGCTGCTGAAGCTGGCCCGGGAACATCTGCGTCTGGGCTTGTCTTCCTGGGGCCCGGTTCGGGACCCAAGCCTGGAGGAATTGGCGGTGGCCACCGGGCTGTCGGTCATGGAAGTCGAGGCCCTCACCCGCATGGCCCACATCGGCCCGCGCAGCCTTGTGCAGGCCTCGCATGAGCTGATGATGATGCGATCCCTGCGCCCGGCTGATGAAAGGCAGCAGCGGCAGGCCCGCCAAGACACGGCCTGGGTGCTGGCGCGCCTGGCGCACTGGTGGGAGGCGTGTTCCACGGACCATCTGCAGGCGATGCAGCATCACTTTGGCGTGGTCCGTCGCCACCATGGCCCCGCGGGCTCCCATGCTCCGCAGCCCCCGCAGCGACGAAGCCACACCGCTTGGTTTGAGCGTGTGGCGCGGGGCCTCTTCGTCAAGGCCCTGGAGCGCCGCCCCCGGCCAGGGCCCTGCGCAGCCTGCAGCCTCGAAGAGTTGTGGCCCAGCCGCTTGGACCGCCTGCTGGGGCAGCCGGCGTCACCGGCACCGGCTGGATCGATGGGTCAGCGCTGAGCCCGAGCAGTCCTACATGCTGCGGCGGTACTGTCCACCCACTTCGAACAGCGCCGCGGTGATCTGCCCCAGTGAGCACACGCGTACCGCATCCATCAGCACCTCGAACACATTGGCGTCTTCCATCACCGCCTGTTGCAGCCGCTGCAACATAGGGCCGGCCTGTGCCGCGTGCAGCGCATGGAAGTCACGCAGGCGCTTGAGCTGCGACTCCTTCTCCTCAGTCGTAGAGCGCGCAAGCTCGATGTGCTCGGGTACCGGATCGCCGTGGGGATTGCGGAAAGTGTTCACGCCGATGATGGGGTGCTCGCCGGTGTGCTTGAGCATTTCGTAGTGCATGCTCTCTTCCTGGATCTTGCTGCGCTGGTAGCCGGTCTCCATGGCGCCCAGCACACCACCACGCTCGGCGATCTTCTCGAACTCGGCGAGCACGGCCTCCTCGACCAGCTCCGTGAGTTCATCCATGATGAAGGCGCCCTGGTTGGGATTCTCGTTCTTGGCCAGGCCCCACTCGCGGTTGATGATGAGCTGGATCGCCATCGCGCGGCGCACACTCTCTTCGGTGGGCGTGGTGATGGCTTCGTCGTAGGCGTTGGTGTGCAGCGAATTGCAGTTGTCGTAGATCGCAATCAGGGCCTGCAAGGTGGTGCGGATGTCGTTGAAGGCGATTTCCTGGGCATGCAGTGAGCGGCCTGAGGTCTGGATGTGGTACTTCAGCTTCTGTGATCGTTCATTGGCGCCGTAGCGGTCACGCATGGCCGTGGCCCAGATGCGGCGCGCCACACGGCCCAACACCGTGTACTCCGGGTCCATGCCATTGCTGAAGAAGAAGCTCAGGTTGGGGGCGAAGTCATCGATGCGCATGCCCCGCGCCAGATACGCTTCCACGAAGGTGAAGCCGTTGCTCAAGGTGAAGGCGAGCTGCGAAATCGGGTTGGCCCCCGCTTCGGCGATGTGGTAGCCGCTGATCGAGACCGAGTAGAAGTTGCGCACATCGTGATGCACAAAGTACGCCGCGATATCGCCCATCACCTTCAGCGAGAACTCGGTGCTGAAGATGCAGGTGTTCTGCCCCTGGTCTTCCTTGAGGATGTCGGCCTGCACCGTTCCGCGCACATTGGCCAGCGTCCAGGCCCGGATCTTTTGTGCTTCATCGGCCGTGGGCTCTCGACCGTTGTCCGCCTTGAACTTCTCCAGGTTCTGGTCGATGGCCGTGTTCATGAACATCGCCAGGATCGTCGGGGCAGGCCCATTGATCGTCATGCTGACCGAAGTCGACGGGTTCGTGAGGTCAAAGCCGCCGTAAAGCACCTTCATGTCGTCCAGCGTGGCGATCGACACACCCGAGTTGCCCACCTTGCCGTAGATGTCGGGACGGTGGTCAGGGTCGTGGCCATACAGGGTCACCGAGTCGAAGGCGGTGGACAGCCGCTTGGCCGGCATGCCTTCGGACACCACTTTGAAGCGGCGATTGGTACGGAAGGCATCGCCCTCGCCGGCGAACATGCGCGTGGGGTCCTCGCCCTCGCGCTTGAAGGCGAAGGTGCCGGCGGTGTAGGGGAAGCTGCCCGGCACGTTCTCCAGCATCAGCCACTTCAGGACTTCACCGTGGTCCTCGTACTGTGGAAGGGCCACCTTGCGGATCTTGTTGCCCGACAGCGTGGTGTGCGTCAGGGCGGTGCGAACTTCCTTGTCGCGGATCTTCACCACGTACTCGTCACCGGCGTAGGCCTTTTGCATGTCCGGCCACTGGTTCAGCAGCTTCCTCGCGTCGGGTCCCAATTCGGCTTCCCGCTTGGAGGCCAGGTCCAGCGCGGCTTCCGCTGCTCGCGGCTTGTCCGGCTTGTCCACGCTGAGCATGCGCGCGGCTTCGCGCAGTTGCTGCACCTCGCGCGCCAGGCGCACCTGATGGGCCACCCGCCGCTTGTAGCCACGTACCGTGTCGGCGATGTCGGCCAGGTAACGCACGCGCGCCGGCGGCACGATGGGCGTTTGCTGGGTGCTGTAGCGGGTGTTCGCCAGGGGCAGCCGGCCGTCGCGGAGTCTCAGGCCGAGCTGTCCCAGCCGCTCCTTCAGGCCCTGGTACAGCGCCGTGACGCCGTCGTCGTTGAAGCGGCTGGCCATGGTGCCGTACACGGGCATCTCTTCGGTCTTGACCGTCCAGGCTTCACGGTTGCGCTGCACCTGCTTGGCCACATCGCGCAGCGCGTCCATCGATCCCTTGCGATCGAACTTGTTGATCGCCACGAATTCGGCGAAGTCCAGCATGTCGATCTTCTCGAGCTGACTGGCCGCACCGAACTCTGGCGTCATCACATACATCGGGATGTCCACATGGGGCACGATGGCAGCGTCTCCCTGGCCGATCCCCGAGGTCTCCACGATCACCAGGTCAAAGCCTGCCGCGCGGCAGGCGGCCACCACATCGGGCAGGGCCTGGGAAATCTCGCTGCCGGCTTCTCGCGTGGCCAGCGACCGCATGAAGACGCGGGCCCCGGTGTCGGTCGAAGAGCCGGCCGGTTTGGACCATGGCGAGATCGCGTTCATGCGGATGCGGTCGCCCAACAGCGCCCCGCCACTCTTGCGGCGCGAGGGGTCGATGGAGATCACCGCGATGCGCAGCGCGTCGTCCTGATCCAGCCGGATGCGGCGTATCAGTTCGTCTGTGAGTGAGGACTTACCTGCGCCACCCGTACCGGTGATGCCCAACACGGGTATGGCCCGCGTGGCCGCTGCGGCGCGTACTGCGGCGACCATTTCCGCCGGGGCCTTGCCGTTTTCCAGGGCGGTGATCAATTGCGCCAAGGCGCGCCAGGCCGCGCCGGTGTGGCCCTGCACCGCGTCCACGCGGTCGGGCGCGTGAACCGAGAGGTCCCGGTCACAGCGCATCATCATTTCGCCGATCATGCCCTGCAGGCCCATGCGCTGACCGTCTTCCGGGCTGTAGATGCGCACGCCATGTTCGTTCAGGTGACGGATTTCCGCCGGCACGATCACGCCGCCGCCGCCGCCGAACACCTGGATGTGCGAGCCGCCGCGCGAGCGCAGAAGTTCCACCATGTACTTGAAGTACTCGACGTGACCACCCTGGTAGGAGCTGACCGCGATACCCTGGACATCTTCCTGAAGGGCGGCGGTGACCACCTCATCAACCGAACGGTTGTGCCCGAGGTGGATCACTTCTGCGCCCATGCCCTGCAGAATGCGCCGCATGATGTTGATCGCCGCGTCGTGCCCGTCAAATAGGCTGGCGGCGGTAACGAAACGCACCTTATGGGTGGGGCGGTATTGGGCCAGGGCCTTGAAGTCGGCGGACAGGTCGGTCATGGAGAGCCTCGGAAACGCTCGGGCAACGATGGGCATCGCGGGGTCGATCGGCGCGCCCGTGACGCCTGATGACGATTGACGTTAACGTAAACGTCAATCCGCAATGATGCCACTGAATTCTGGCGCACGGCGGACGCCAGGTCTGGCTGCTGCCGATGCGCGCGCCGCTCTGATAACCTGTTTTCCATGAGCTTTCTGGCCATCGACATCGGCAATACCCGGTTGAAGTGGGCGCTGCACGACGCGGCGATGCCCGGCGGTGTGCCGCGCCTGCAGGGCGCGGTGTTCCTGGAGAACATCGATGCGCTGGCCGAGGGTGACTGGAAGGCGCTGCCCGCGCCGCGCGCCATCCTGGGCTGCAATGTGGCCGGCGATGCGGTACGGCGTCGGGTGGAAGAGCAGCTTGAACTGTGGGACACCGCGCCGAGCTGGGTGGTGCCCTCTGCTCAGGACGCCGGGGTGAACAACGGCTACGACCACCCCACGCGCTTGGGCGCAGACCGCTGGACCGCGCTCATCGGCGCGCGCTGGCACGTCCAGCACCGCGGCCTGGTCCAACCGGCGCTGGTGGTCATGATCGGAACCGCCGTCACCGTGGATGCGCTCGATCCCCAGGGGACCTTCCTGGGTGGCCTGATCCTGCCGGGACACGGCATCATGCTGCGAGCACTGGAATCGGGCACCGCGGGCCTGCGGGTGCCCACCGGTGAGGTGCAACTGTTCCCCACCAACACCTCGGATGCGCTGACCAGCGGTGGCAACTACGCCATCACCGGTGCGATCGAGCGGCTGCACCGGCACCTCAGACAGCGCACGGGTCTTCAGCCCCTGACGCTGATCACCGGCGGCGCGGGGTGGAAGGTGGCACCGCACCTGCAGATCGAGCACGAACTGGTCGAGGGCCTGATCTTCGACGGTCTGTTGGCCCTGCAGGCCCAGCGTGAGTTGCGCCAGCCCCAGCGTCAGCTGCGTGGCATGGCCGCACAACAATAGGGCGGCGCCCTGGAAGTCAAAGGATGAAGCGCGACAGGTCTTCGTTGCTCGAGAGCTCGCTCAGCCTCTCATCCACCTGCTGAGCGCTGATCGTCACGGTCGTGCCAGACCGATTGGGCGCGTCGAAGCTGATGTCGTCCAACAGGCGCTCCATGACGGTGGCCAGCCGGCGCGCGCCGATGTTTTCCATGCGCTCGTTGACGTCATAGGCGATTTGAGCCAAGCGGCGGATGGCGTCAGCCTCGAACACCAGCTCCAGCCCTTCGGTGGCCAGCAGGGCCTGGTACTGCTTGACGATGCTGGCATGGGTGCTGGTGAGGATGGCCTCAAAGTCGTCCACGCTCAAGGCACCCAACTCCACGCGGATCGGAAAGCGGCCCTGCAATTCAGGGATGAGGTCACTGGGTTTGGCCAGGTGAAAGGCCCCCGAGGCGATGAACAGGATGTGGTCGGTTCTCACGGGTCCATATTTGGTGCTCACCGTGGTGCCTTCCACCAGGGGCAGCAGGTCACGCTGAACGCCTTGGCGCGAGACCTCGGCTGTGCCGCCGCCTTCGCTGCGTGAACACACCTTGTCGATTTCGTCGATGAAGACGATGCCGTTGCCCTCGGCGTGCGCCAGCGCGGCAGACTTGATCTCGTCCTCATTGACCAGCTTGGCGGCTTCCTCTTCCACCAGCAGTTTCAGCGCCTCTTTGATCTTGAGCTTGCGCGTCTTGCGCCGCCCGGTCCCCATCTGAGAAAACAGGCCCTTGAGCTGCTCGGCCATCTCTTCCATGCCTTGTGGGCCCATGACCTCCAGGGTGGGCTTGGCGTCGGCCAATTCGATCTCAATTTCGGTGTCGTTGAGCGAACCTTCGCGCAGACGCTTGCGGAAGGTCTGCCGTGCCGCGCTGTCGGTCGACGGTCGCACAGGCGCTGATGATTCACCGAACCCGAAGGGCGAGGCGGGGGTGGCCGCACGCGGTGGCGGAATCAACACGTCCAGGATGCGGTCTTCGGCGGCGTCTTCGGCCAGGCTGCGCTTGGAGCGCACTTGCCGCTCGCGTTCCTGCTTGACGGCCACGTCCACCAGATCGCGCACGATGGTGTCCACATCCTTGCCCACATAGCCCACCTCGGTGAACTTGGTGGCCTCCACTTTGATGAACGGGGCGTCGGCCAAGCGTGCCAGGCGGCGGGCGATCTCGGTTTTGCCGACCCCGGTGGGGCCAATCATCAGGATGTTCTTGGGCGTGATCTCATGTCGCAGCTTTTCATCCACCTGCTGGCGACGCCAGCGGTTGCGCAGCGCGATGGCCACCGCCCGCTTGGCCGACTGTTGGCCCACGATGTGGTGGTCCAGCTCAGAGACGATCTCCTGGGGGGTCATGGCGCTCATGGGCGTCTCCTTCGGGCGATGTGGCGGCGCCTGCTCGCGCCCGGGCCGCTTCGGGCGGACACCTTCGGCGCCGCCGCACTCAGTCCAACACTTCGATCGTGTGGTTCTGATTGGTGTAGATGCAGAGTTCCCCGGCGATTTCAAGGGCGCGTTTGACGACGTCGGGGGCACCCATGTCGGTGTGGGTCAACAGGGCTTGGGCCGCAGCCTGCGCATAGGCCCCACCCGAGCCGATGGCCACGATGCCGCGTTCGGGCTCCAGCACATCGCCATTGCCGGTGATGATCAAGCTGGCACTGCGGTCGGCCACCGCCAACATGGCTTCCAGGCGACGCAGGACGCGGTCGGTGCGCCAATCCCGCGTCAGCTCAATGGCCGCTCGGGCCAGGTGACCTTGGTGCTTTTCCAGCTTGGCCTCAAATCGTTCGAAGAGCGTGAAGGCGTCCGCTGTCGCGCCCGCAAAGCCCGCCAGCACCTGGTCCTTGTGCAGCTTGCGCACCTTGCGCGCACTGGCCTTGACCACGATGTGGCCCAAGGTGACCTGGCCGTCTCCGCCCAAGGCCACCTGCCAGCGACCATCCGGCCGCTGACGGCGCACGCTCACGATGGTGGTGCCGTGGAAGACGGGCTGCTCGCTCATCGACCGCCCACGCAGGACTCAGTCACCGAACATGCGCTGTTTGAGTTCGCGGCGCTGTTGCGCTTCCAAGGACAGGGTGGCCGTAGGCCGTGCGAGCAGACGCCCCAAGCCGATGGGCTCGCCGGTCTCCTCGCAATAGCCGTACTCCCCCGAATCGATGCGCGCCAGGGATTGGGAGATCTTGCGCAGCAATTTGCGCTCGCGGTCCCGGGTGCGCAACTCCAGAGCGTGTTCTTCCTCGATCGTGGCACGGTCGGCTGGGTCGGGCACGATGGTGGTGTCTTCGCGCAGATGCTCGGTGGTTTCACCGGCGTTGGACAGCAGGTCTTCCTTCAGAGCGCTCAGGCGCGACTTGAAGAACTCGATCTGCTTGTCGTTCATGTACTCGCCGGCCGGCATGGCCAACAGCTCAGGCTCGGTGAGATCGCGGCCGGCCTTGGCCTTCCATGCATTGGCCAGCTTGGGATCGGGCTTGCCGGCCGGCTTGATGTCCAGCAGGGGCTCAGGCCAGTGGCGCGCGCTGGGCTTGGCCGGCGCGAAGCGGTCGGCGAAGCGATTGGCCGGGTGAATGGGGGCGGCCGGTATCGGCTGGCTGTTGGCCTCGGCCCGGCTGAGCCGAGCCCTGCCGCCGGCGCGGGGGGTGGTGGCCGTGGCGGTGGACGCCGTGGCCTGGGACGGAGCGGAGGCCGACGTTGCCGGCGCAGCGATGGATTTCACGGATGCTTTCTGAGAGGGGGCGGGTCCCGTTGGGTGACCCACCGTCTTGGATCGGTTGGTGTTCGGGGCCGTGCGCGCCACCGGGGCTTTGGTGGGGGTGGCGGCTTTGGCCGCGGGAGCGGCGGACCTCTTGGCAGAGGGCTTGGCGGAGGGCTTGGCGGAGGGCTTGGTCGCTGCTGTGTTCGTGGATTTGCTCGATACCGTGTTGCGGGGCTTGCCCGATGGTGGCCTGGACGAGTGGGCCGCAGGCTTCTTGGAGACCGCCCGAGCCCCGACCTTGCCGACGGGCTTCTTGGGCGCCGGCTTGCGCGCCACCTTGGCCGCCGGTTTGGCTACCCCAATGGCCTTGGCCGGTTTGGTCGCCTTGACCGGCTTGCTCACCTTGGACAGTTTGGCACTGGCCCGAGCTTTGGACTTGACCGCGCTCTTCACGGCCCCCTTTGGGGCGGCCTTTTTTGCGCCTTTTGCCGCAGACTTCGGCGCCGCTTTGGCGGTGGGCTTGGCGGCGGGCTTGGAAGATGCCTTGCCCACGGGCTTGCCGGACGGCTTGGCGGACGGCTTGGCGGCCGCTTTGACCGACGGTTTGGAAGCGGACAGGCGCTTCTTGGACGCCGCGGGTTTGACACCCGCCTTCGCAGATTGGGCAGCCTTGGAGGTCGCCGGCTTGGCCGTGCTCTTGCTCAACTTCGTCTCCTCATCCGACGTGCGCCAATTGGGGGCCCGTCATGGGGCATGGAGTCTCTTCCTGCCCCCGCGATCGGCGTATCCGGTCGTACCCGTAGCTCCTTCGAGCGGCCAAGAAATCGCCAGGGGTCGCCAGAGGCCTCCTCGGGCCCACGTCTGGGCGGGCGCGATTGTAATCACGGGCCCAGAGCTTGCCCGGCGGCGGCACAACGTCGCTCAGCTCAGGCATTGCTCCAGACCCTGGAGCAGGATGTCGCGGGGCAGATCGATCCCGATGAACACCATCTTGCTCTGCTTCTTCTCGCCGGCGGCCCACTTGGGACCGAGGTCGCTGCCCATCAGCTGGTGCACACCCTGAAAGATCACCTTGCGCTCGTGGCCCTTCATGTAGAGCACACCCTTGTAGCGCAGCATCTTGGGCCCGTACACCTGCACGATCGAGCCCAGGAAATCCTCCAAGCGCTCGGCGTGGAAAGGCCGGTCGGCCCGGAAGACGAAGGACTTCACATCGTCGTCGTGGTGATGGTGGTGCGGATGGTCGCAGTGCTCGCCATGCTCATGATCGTGGTGGTCGTGCCCATGGGTGTGCCCGTGATCATGATCATGATCATGCGCATGGTCTTCGGCTTTGAGGAAATCCGGGTCGATGTCGAGCTTGGCGTTGAGGTTGAAGCCCTTGAGGTCGAAGACCTTGGCGATGGGCACCTCGCCGAAATGGGCGCCCTCAATGGGCGCACGCGGGTTCATGTGGCGCAAGCGATGGGTCAGCACCTCGATGTCGTTGGGCGTGACGAGGTCGGCCTTGCTGATGAAGATGCGGTCGGCGAAGCCGGCCTGGCGGCGGGCTTCCTGGCGGGTGTCGAGCTGCTGGTGCGCGTGTTTGGCGTCCACCAGCGTGATGATGGAGTCCAGCTGGAAGCTGGCGGCCACCTCGTCGTCGATGAAGAAGGTCTGTGCCACCGGGCCGGGGTCGGCCACACCCGTGGTCTCGATGACCACCCGCTCGAAGTCCAGTTCACCCTTGCGGCGCTTTTCGGCCAGGTCGGCCAGCGTGGCACGCAGGTCTTCTCGGATGGTGCAGCAGATGCAGCCGTTGCTCATCTGGATGATCTGCTCTTGGGTGTCGGCCACCAGGATGTCGTTGTCGATATTCTCTTCGCCGAACTCGTTTTCGATGACGGCGATCTTCTGACCGTGGGCTTCAGTCAGCACCCGCTTGAGCAGGGTCGTCTTGCCCGATCCCAGGAAGCCGGTGAGGATGGTGGCGGGAATCAGTGAGGTGGTCATGGTGCGGGCGAATCGGTCAATCCCAGTATTTGGGGGCGCCGGACTGTGGTTCAAGAGGCGCCATCTGTCAAGCTGGGGTATCCTGCGCGCTCCTTCACTGCCGACACCCGCTGTGTCAGAACCCCACCCTACTGGGCGCTCCTCAGCGCCCCCCGTCGACCGCCGCACCCTTTTGGACCGTCTGGTCGATTTCATCTCCCCGGGTCCGGATTCACGCGAAGAACTGCTCGAATCGCTGGCCGAAGCCGAGCACCGCAGCCTCATCGAACCTGACGCCCGCCGCATGTTGGAGGGCGTGCTGCGCCTTTCGGACAAGTCCGCCGGCGATGTGATGGTGGCGGCGCCGCGCATGGACGTGCTGGACCTGGCGCAGCCGTTCGAGGAGTTGCTCGACACCGTGATCCGCACCGCCCACTCCCGCTTCCCGGTGGTGGACGGTTCGCGCGAGAACATCATCGGCATCCTCATGGCCAAGGACCTGATCAAGCTGCAGCGAGCGCCCGAACTCCATTTGCGCACCTTGCTGCGGCCCGCGGTCTTTGTGCCCGAGAGCAAGGCCCTGACCGAATTGCTGCGCGACTTCCGGTCCAACCGCAACCACATGGCCATCGTCATCGATGAGTTCGGTCAGACCGCCGGCTTGGTCACCATCGAGGATGTGCTGGAGGAAATCGTCGGCGAGATTGAAGATGAGTTCGATGTCGCCGATGGCGAGTCGGCGGTTTACACGCTGGCCGATGGCTCCTACCGGGTGGCCGGGGACGGGCCGATCGGAGAAGTCAACCGCATCTTCGGGTTGAGCTTCCCCGAAGACGAGTTTGAGACCATCGGCGGTTTGGTGGCGCACGAACTGGGCCGCGTGCCACGCCGCGGTGAATCGGTGGATGTGGGCGGTCTGCGCTTCGTGGTCATGCTCGCGCGCGGCGGTGCGGTGCGCTGGTTCCGGGTCACCCGCGTGCCCAACGGGGGCCTTGGCGATCTCCCCGCGGCCAGGGCCGCAGGGCAGGCGTCCAACGCCTGATCGGGCTTCGGCCAACGCGTGAGCCTGCCGCCATGAAGCCTCTGTGGATGCTGGCCGCGGCTGCCGCCGGTGCAGCATCCACCGTGGCCCATGTGCACACCGAGGCGTGGTGGTGGGGCCCGTTGGCCGCTGCGGTGCTGGCCCATGCGGTGTGGCGTCAGACGCCCGGTGCAGCCGCCGCCAGCGCCTGGGCTTTCGGAACGGCTTGGATGCTCAGCGGCACTTGGTGGCTGTTCATCAGCATGCACCAGTACGGCGGCATGCCAGCGCCGCTGGCGGCGGCGGCGGTGTTGGCCTTGAGCGGCGCTCTGTCGTTGTATTGGGCCGCCGCCATGGGCCTGGCGGCCCGTTGGCGCACCGGGCGCGCCCGCTGGGATGTCCCGGCCTTCGCCGCCGCGTGGCTGCTGGCCGAGTTGGCGCGCGGCCAGTGGTTCACCGGCTTCCCCTGGGTCGCCTCGGGATATGCGCAGGTGGATTCGCCGCTGGTGGCTTGGGCGCCCTGGGTGGGCGTGTACGGCCTGGGCGTTTGGTTGGCGCTGATCGGCGCCACCTGGGCCTGGGCCTGGGGTGCTTCCGCGCCGCCCGTGGGCCGGGCACGGTTCTCGGCTTCCCTGGCCGCGGTCGGAGTGGGTACGGGGCATCGAAGGCGAGGTGTCGTGCGGGGTCTATGGCCTGCGTTGGTGGTGCTGGGCGCCGCCTCAGCCGTGGCCTGGCTGCCACACGACTTCACCCGGTCCACCGGCACGCTGAAGGTGTCGCTGGTGCAGACCGGCGTGGCCCAGGATGAGAAGTTCGACCCCGGCCGCCTGACCCGTTTGCTCGACGATCTGCAGTCCGCCATGCATCAGGCTGCGGGCACCTTGGTGGTGGCGCCCGAAACCGCAGTGCCGCTGTTGCCGCAAGACCTGCCACCTTCTGTCTGGGCCGATCTGGCCCGGCCATTTCTGGAGTCGGGTGGTCTGCGCGCGGCCCTGGTGGGCCTGCCATTGACCACAGCAGCCGGCGGCTACAGCAATTCGGTGGTGGCCTGGGGCCCCGTGCCATCGGGCCCTGCCGCTTGGGCACCGGGCCCGGCCCACCCGGTCACGGAGCAGGGGCTGCCGCTGGCCTACCGCTACGACAAGCAACACCTCGTGCCGTTTGGCGAATTCATTCCCACGGGCTTTCGTTGGTTCGTCGACCTGATGCGGATGCCGCTGGGCGACTTTGATCGCGGTGCGCGTGTCCAAGCGTCCTATGCCTTTGCCGGTCAGCGGCTGGCCCCCAACATCTGCTACGAAGACCTCTTCGGTGAAGAGTTGGCGCTGCGCTTTCACGACCCCACGGGCGCGCCCACGATGTTGGTGAACGTGAGCAACATCGCCTGGTTCGGTCCGACGGCCGCCATCGACCAGCACTTGAACATTTCACGCCTGCGCAGCCTGGAGCTGCAGCGGCCCATGCTGCGCGCCACCAACACGGGGGCCACGGCGGTGATCGACCATCACGGGCAGGTGCGTGCCTGGTTCGAGCCCCAAAAGCCGGGGGTGCTCGACGCTCAAGCCGAGGGACGCGAAGGCTTGACGCCCTATGCGCAATGGGCTGGGCGCTACGGGCTGGCGCCGCTGTGGTGTGCGGCCCTGCTGGTCTTGGCTGCGGCGGGCTTGGCCTGTCGCCGCAGCCGGCTGTCGATCGGCTGAAGCGACCCACGGCCCTAAAATCGGGCGTTTGCGCCTGTCTTCTCGCAGGGGCTCCCCACCACACCCCCTCATGACCACCCTGACCTTCCAGCAGATCATCCTGCGCTTGCAGGACTATTGGGACCGCCAGGGCTGCGCCTTGCTGCAGCCCTATGACATGGAGGTGGGCGCGGGCACCAGCCACACCGCTACCTTCTTGCGCGCGCTGGGCCCCGAGCCCTGGAAGGCCGCTTATGTCCAGCCCAGTCGCCGCCCCAAGGACGGCCGATATGGCCAGAACCCCAACCGCCTGCAGCACTACTACCAGTACCAGGTGGTGCTCAAGCCCGCCCCGGCCAACATCCTGGAGCTTTATCTGGGGTCGCTTGAAGCCCTGGGTTTCGACTTGAAGAACAACGACGTGCGCTTCGTCGAGGACGATTGGGAAAACCCCACGCTGGGTGCCTGGGGTCTGGGCTGGGAGGTTTGGCTCAACGGCATGGAGGTCACGCAGTTCACCTACTTCCAGCAAGTCGGCGGCATCGATTGCCGACCGCTGACCGGCGAGATCACCTACGGGCTGGAGCGTTTGGCCATGTATCTGCAGGGCGTGGAGAACGTGTACGACCTCGTCTACGCTCCGGGCATCTCGTACGGCGACGTGTTCCACCAGAACGAGGTCGAACAGAGCACCTACAACTTCGAGCATTCCAATGTGGAATTCCTGCTGCAGGCCTTCGCCGCGCATGAAGGTCATGCCCAGCACCTGATGACGCAGCAGCTGGCCTTGCCCGCCTACGAGCAGGTGCTCAAGGCTGCGCACACCTTCAACTTGCTGGATGCGCGCGGTGCGATTTCCGTGACCGAGCGCGCGGCCTACATCGGACGCATACGCAACCTGGCGCGCAGTGTGGCGGCCAGCTACCTGGACAGCCGCGCGCGCCTGGGCTTCCCCCTGGCCCCCAAGGCCTGGGCCGACGAGACCCTGGTCAAGTTGGCCGAGCAGCGCGAGCAGCTGCAAAAGAAGGCGGCTTGAACACCATGTCCAATCCCGAACGGAACGCCGCCAATCTTCTGGTGGAGCTGCTGGTGGAGGAGCTGCCGCCCAAGTCGCTGAAAAAGCTCGGCGCGGCCTTTGCCGACTCGCTGACGGCAGCCCTGCGCGGCCAGGGTCTGGCCGATGCGCACAGCACGGCCACTTCGTTTGCCACGCCGCGACGCTTGGCGCTGCACCTGACGAATGTGGCCGCGCGCGCGGCCGACCGTCCGCAGCAGACCAAGTTGATGCCCGTGGCCATCGGCTTGGATGCGCAAGGCCAGCCCACGGCAGCCTTGCTGAAGAAGCTGTCCTCGATGGGGCTGGGACCCCAGGCCGCCGCGAGCTTGAAGCGCCAAGGCGAAGGCAAGGCCGAGACCCTGTTCCTGGACACCGTGGTACCCGGGGCCACCCTGGCCGAAGGCCTGCAACAGGCGCTCGATGAGACGCTGGCGTCGCTGCCCATTCCAAAGGTGATGAGCTACCAACTGGAGCAGGGTGGCCCCGAGGTGCAGCCGGGGTGGACGAGCGTGAATTTCGTGCGCCCGGCGCATGGCCTGGTGGCCTTGCACGGCGATGCGGTGGTGGCCGTGTCGGTGCTCGGCCTGAGCGCCCGCCGCAGCACGCAGGGCCATCGCTTTGAGGCGCATGTGCAGTCGATCGAACTGCAACACGCCGACTCGTATGAGCGGCAGCTCACCGAAGATGGGGCCGTGGTTCCGCGCTTTCAGGCGCGCCGAGCCGAGATCGTGCGCCAGTTGACGGCTGCGGCTGAAGCCCTGGGCCTGAAGCCCATCGAAGACGAGGCCTTGCTCGATGAAGTGACCGCCCTGGTGGAGCGACCGAAGGTGCTGACCTGCCAGTTCGAGCCGGAATTCCTGGCGGTGCCGCAGGAGTGCCTCATCCTCACGATGAAGGCCAACCAGAAGTACTTCCCGCTCCTGGATGGCACAGGCAGGCTCACCAACCGCTTCCTGATGGTCAGCAACATCTCACCGGCTGACCCCTCGGCGGTGATACAGGGCAATGAGCGCGTGGTGCGCCCGCGCCTGGCCGACGCCAAGTTCTTCTTCGACCAGGACCGCAAGCGCAGCTTGGCCGACCGTGTGCCGGGGCTGCAGAAGGTGGTCTACCACGGTCAGTTGGGTACACAGGGCCAGCGCACCGAGCGGGTGCGGGCGATCGCGCATGCCATCGTGAACCAGTTGCGCATGGCCACCGTGCCCTACACCGTGGACGCCAAGGACGAGTTCGAGGTGCTCGACAGCAAGGTGCAACAGGCAGCGATGCTGGCCAAGGCCGATCTGCTGACCGACATGGTGGGTGAGTTCCCAGAGTTGCAGGGCATCATGGGCGCCTACTACGCGCGCCACGAGGGCCTGCGTGATGGCGTGGCCATTGCCATCGAAGACCATTACAAGCCCCGGTTTGCCGGTGACGCGCTGCCGCGCAACCACACCGGCACCGTGGTGGCCCTGGCCGACAAGCTGGAGACCCTGGTGGGCCTGTTCGGCATCGGGCAGTTGCCCACCGGAGACAAGGACCCCTTTGCGCTGCGCCGTCATGCCTTGGGGGTGATCCGCATCCTGTCGGAGAAGAACCTGCCGCTGCAGCTGCCCGAATTGATGGCGGCGGCGGCTGCGGTGTTTGGAGAGCGCATCAACGACCCATCGGCGACCCTGATGGACTTCTTCTACGACCGGCTGGCCGTCGCGCTGCGCGAGCAGGGCTACACCGCGCACGAAGTCGACGCGGTGCTGAGCTTGCGCCCGGCGCGCCTGGGGGAGGTGGCCCGGCGGCTGGAGGCGGTTCGTGCCTTTGCCGCCTTGCCCGAGGCGGCCTCGCTGGCCGCAGCCAACAAGCGGGTGTCCAACATCCTGAAGAAGGTCGAAGGCGGGATACCCGACGGTGTGGAGCCCGCGCTGCTGCGCGAGGCGCCCGAGCAGGCGCTGGCGGCTGCCCTGCAGACCGCAGCCCCCGATGCCCAGCGCCAGTTCGACGCGCAGGACTACACCGGCTCGCTGCAGGCTTTGGCGGTGCTCAAGGCGCCGGTCGACGCCTTCTTCGATGGGGTCATGGTGAATGCCGAAGACCAGGCCCTGCGGCGCAACCGTCTGGCGCTGTTGAGACAGTTGCATGAGGCGATGAACCAGGTGGCCGATCTGTCGCGCCTGGCAGCCTGAGCCATGGCCCTCCTTGCCCACCACGCGGTCAAGCTCATCATCCTGGGGCGGGACGGGGTGCTCAACCGATACCGAGAGGACCATGTCAAGGAGCCGCAGGAATGGGAGGCCATTGCCGGCGCGCCCGAGGCTGTGGCGCGCCTGAACCATGCCGGTTGGCATGCGGTGGTGGCCACCAACCAGGCTGGAATCGGGCGCGGCCTGATCGACATGGCCTCGCTCAACGCCGTCCACCAGGCCATGAATCGGCGCTTGGCCGATGCGGGCGGCCGACTCGATGCCGTGTTCTTCTGCCCCCACACCCCGGAAGAGCAATGCGATTGCCGCAAGCCCCTGCCGGGCATGATGATGCAGATCGCGCAGCGCTACAGCATCGAGTTGGCCCAGATACCCATGGTCAGCGACAACTTGCGTGACCTCAAGGCGGCGGTGGCCGCCGGCTGCCAGCCGCACCTGGTGCGCACCGGGCGCGCGGCGGCGATGGACGATCAGCAGGTGGCGGCCTTGCTTCAACAGGTGCCCGGTGCGCGGGTGCACCGCGACCTGGGGGCTTTGGCCGAGTCCCTGCTGCGTCCCCCATGTTGAGCCTCATCCGCTCGCTCACCTTTTTCCTGTGGATGGCGATCACGGTCATCCCGTGGGCCCTGGCCGCACTGCTGATGTCGATCTTCGTGCGCGGCGATCCACTGTATGGGTTCTGCATGGGCTGGCTTCGCGTGGCCATCTGGGGCGCGCGCGTGATCTGCGGTGTCCGTTGCCGCGTGCAAGGGATGGAGCGGCTGCCGGCGCCTGACTCGCTGACCCCGGTCATCCTGTGCCCCAAGCACCAATCCACCTGGGAGACCTTCGCCTTTCCGACACTGATGAGCCACCCGTTGGCCTACGTGTTCAAGAAGGAATTGCTCCTGGTCCCCTTCTTCGGCTGGGCCATGGGGCGTCTGGACATGATCCACATCGACCGCAGCAAGCGGGCCGAGGCGTGGAACAAGGTGGCCGAGCAGGGCCGGCGCCTGATGGACCGCGGCGTGTGGGTGATCATGTTTCCCGAAGGCACGCGAACCCCGCGGGGCTCGCAGGGGGTCTACAAGACCGGCGCTTCGCGGCTGGCCACCGTCACCGGCGCGTATCTGGTGCCGATTGCGGTGACCTCGGGGCGCTGCTGGCCGCGCAAGTCCTTCCTGCTGCGCCCGGGCGTGGTCGACGTTTCCGTCGGTGAGCCCATCGCTTCGGCCGGGCGTGATCCGGAGAGCCTGATGAGGGATGTGGAGACCTGGATCGAGGCCGAAATGCGGCGCCTGGATCCCCAGGCCTATCGCGCATAGACTGTGCGCCCATGACGGCGTTCGAGCAATTGGCTTTGGGCTTCGATGAGAGGTCTGAACCCCTGGTCCCCGCGCCTGGGATGAGCCCGTCAGCACCGCCGCCGCCGCCCCCATCGGCTTCAAGCTTGGCCCCCGGTGGCCTTGCCAGCCGAACCCCTGCCACGCCATCGACTGGGGCCTCGGCTCTGGCGCCCCTGTCGCACCCCCAGGCCGGCCGTGAGATCCTGTTGGCCGGGCAGCGCGTGCGCTACGCCTTTCGACGCGGCAAGCGACGCACCATCGGCTTCGTGGTCGGCCCCGAGGGGCTCAGCGTGAGCGCACCGCGCTGGGTTGGTTTGGGCGAGGTGGAATCCGCCCTCCGGGAAAAGGGTGACTGGATCCTGCGCAAGCTGCAGGAGCAGGGCGAGCGCAACCGCCGGCTCAACGCGGCACGCATCGTGTGGGGTGATGGCGCCGCCGTGCCCTACTTGGGCCGCGAGCTGCGCCTGGTGCTGGACGCCGGCGCGGTGGCCACGCCCGGCGGAGCCATCCTGGACGCCGGCGTGGGCGCGATGGCGGCAAGTCCCCACGCCCAGGCTCACGGGGGCTGGCTGCGCCTGGGCTTGCCGGCGGATGCCCAGCCCGAGCGGATCCGGGATGTGGTGCACAGTTGGTGGCAGCGCCAGGCCAAGCGCCTGTTCGAGGAGCGCTGCAAGCTCTACGCCCAGCAGTTGGGCGTGACGGTTGCCCGCCTGTCTTTGAGCTCTGCCCAGACCCGCTGGGGCAGTGCCACGGCCGATGGATTCGTGCGGCTGAACTGGCGCCTCATCCAGTTCCCCGTGAGCACGATCGACTATGTGGTGGTGCATGAGTTGGCCCACCTGCGGGAGATGAACCACAGTGCGGCGTTCTGGGATGTCGTTCGTTCGGTGTTGCCCGCTTATGAAGCGGCACAGAGGCCCTTGAAGCAGGCATTGCCCTTGGGGGATTGAACCTTTTGGAGGCTGCGCGATGATGAGTCCGGATGACTTGGATCGGCTGATCCCCGCTGAGCGGCTGCGCTTTCGGTCGCCTATCCCGCTTCAGCCCGTGTCTAGCGAGGAATTCACCCCGGGCCCTCAGACGCCCACGCAGCGCCGCCTGCAGTCGCGTCTGCAGCAGCTGGGTGAGGAACTGGCTCGCCATCAGGGCCTGAGCCGCCGCGCCTTCTTCCAGAGCGCGGCGGGCATGGCCGCAGCCTTTGTGGCCATGAATGAAGCCTATGGCCGCGCACAGGGGCCGCTGTACGACGCGAGCCTGGCCGAAGCGGCCGATCCGGCACGCGCTGCCGAGCGCGCCCGCTCCCTGCGCGGACAGTTCATCATGGACATGCACACCCACTTCCTGCGCGAGGACACGCGTCTGGAAGGCTTCGTGCGTTCTCGCGAAGCGGTGGGCAAGGCGGGTTGGAACCCGGCCTTGGCGGGCAAGCCGCAGACCATCGACGACCTCAAGTTCGCCAACTACTTCAAGGAAATCTGGCTGGACAGCGATACGCAGGTCGCGCTGATCTCAGGCTCCGGATCGGAGGACCCGCGCGACTGGTTCCTCACCAACGGCATGAAGGCTCAGGCTCGCGCGGATGTGAATGCGAGGTCGGGCGCGCGTCGGCTGTTCTCGCACGCCATCTTCATGCCCGGCCTGCCCGGGTGGTTGGACAAGGTGGACGAAGATCTGGCTGTGCACAAGCCCGATAGTTTCAAGGGCTACACGGTGGGCGACAACACCAACAAGCACCTGGCCCGCCACCCCTGGCACCTGGACGACGAAAAGCTGCTGTACCCCTTCTACGAGAAGTTGGTCAAGGCGTCCAAGGACCAGCCGAGCCTGCGCAATGTGTGCGTTCACAAGGGCCTGTTTCCACCTTCGGTCACGCAGCGATTTCCGCAGTTGCTGGCCTATGCGGATGTTCGTGATGTGGGACGGGCGGCAAGGGACTGGCCCCAGCTGAACTTCATCATCTACCACTCGGGATTTCGCTATACCGGCGCTCAGGATGCGGGCTGGGCGCAGTTCGAGCAAACCGGGCGCATCGACTGGGTGACCGACCTGGCTGAGATCCCGCAGAAGTTCGGCGTGCGCAATGTCTACGGCGACCTGGGGCAGATCTTTGCCCAAAGCACGATTGCGCAGCCCTTGTTGTGTGCCGCCATGATGGGCCAGCTGGTTCAAGGGCTGGGCGCAGACCATGTCGTGTGGGGCACCGACGCGGTGTGGACCGGCGCACCGCAGTGGCAGATTGAGGCCTTGCGTCGACTGGAGATCCCCGAGGCCATGCGCCAGCGCTACGGCTTTTCGCCACTGGGGCCAGCCGATGGTGCGGTGAAGAATGCCATCTTTGGCGAGAACTCGGCGCGCTTGTATGGCTACGGCGCTGCCGAGCGTGCCGCACTGACATCAGACCGTGTGGCGCAGGCCAAACGCGACTATGACCTCAGCGGCGGTGCGGCGCGTACCAATCTTCGGTATGGTTATGTCGCGCCGCAGCGCGGCATGGCCTGACTGCCCCTTGGGCCGCTGGCACGCGGCGTGCAGCCGCGATGGCCATCAGTGCGTCACGGGCGAGAAGCGCCACACACCGTCGGCGCCGCGGCGCCGAACCAATTCCCCGCGCTGCCACAGCGCATGCAGGTGCGCCACCGCCTCGCCCATGGCGAAGGTGGTCTGATGAAGATCCAGGTTCGGCCTGAAAAGGACGCTCAGAAGATCTGCCGCGCTGGCCGGCGAGGCGGCGCAGCGCCGCATGGTGTCCGCCAAACGCTCGTGGTGGTGCTCGCGCAGTTGGGCGATGCGCCGACGCAGGCCCTTGAAGGGCCTGCCGTGTGAGGGCAGCACCAGGGCATCCTCGGCCAAGGCTTCATAGCGATCCAGCGATTGCAGGTACAGGGCCAAGGGGTTGGCCTCGGGCTCCAGATCGATGACGCTGACGTTGGTGCTGATACGCGGCAGCACCATGTCGCCGGAAATCAGCAGCTGTTGGCTCTCGCTGTACAGGGCGATGTGTTCGGGCGCATGCCCATAGCCACTGATGCAGCGCCAGCGGTGGTCCCCGATGGTCAAGACCTGACCATCGAGCAGCCTTCGATATTGGTCGGGTACCGAAGGCACCATGGAGCCGTAGTAGTTGCTGCGCTGGCGCACCTTCTCCAGCGCCTGCGGATCCGTCAGGCCGTGACTGCCGAAGAAGTCGGCTGCAGCCTGACCACCATGGCCGATGGTGGAGCGGCTGGCCATGCGCGCGGCATTCCAGTCGGTGCCGCTGATCCACATGCGGCAGGGTTGCTCGGGGGTGCTCCACTTCTCGGTCAGCCAATGCGCCAAGCCAATGTGGTCGGGGTGCATGTGCGTGACGATCACGCGCAGCACCGGCAGGCCTTCCAGGTGTTCATCGAATACCTGTTCCCATGCGCTGCGGGTGGCGTCGTTGGTGATGCCGCAGTCCACGATGGCCCAGCCTTCGCGCTGGCTCCCCTGAGCATCTTCCAGCCGGTCGCGCAGCAGCCACAGATTGATGTGATCCAGCGCGAAGGGCAGGCCCATGCGCACCCACTTCACGCCTGGGGCCACCGTCATCGTGGCACCCAGAGCCGGCAGTGCTTCGCCCAGCGGGTACTGCAGTTCGTGTTCCTTGGAATTGGCCATCGGGGTGCGTTCGCCTTACATTTACGTTTACGTTAACGTCAGTCTAACCAAGCCACCCATGAGTGCAAGCCGCAAGGCCGCCCCGCCCGCGACCACCCACACCATCACCGAACTCGCGCAGGAGTTCGACATCACGCCGCGCGCCATCCGCTTCTACGAAGACGTGGGGCTCCTCACGCCGGGGCGCCAAGGGCGCAACCGGGTCTACACGCACCGCGACCGCACGCGGCTCAAGCTCACCTTGCGCGGCAAGCGCTTGGGCCTGACCCTGCAGGAAATCAAGCAGCTGGTGGACATGTACGAGTCGCCCGACGATACCGCGCCACAGCTGCGGGCCTTCCTAGGGGTGCTGCAATCTCACCGGGAACAGCTGGAACAGCAGAAGGACGATATTGAGGTGACCCTGGCCGAGATCACCCAACATGAGGCGCGTTGCCGGGATTTGCTGGGTGTGGCCGCGCGCCGGGCGGCGCGATCGGTTCATCAAGCGGTCGGGCCCGCGCGCAAGGGATCGGCCGCACCCGCTGCCGCACCGCGCCGGCCGCGCACCAAGGCGCCGGCCGCGGCTTGAATGCTGGCACGGTGCGCCATCCCTAAAATTGACGTTTACGTCAACGGAAATCAAATTCGGAGATGACATGAACCTGCCGGGCCTGAATTTCCAATTGGGGCAAGACATCGACGCCTTGCGCGACGCGGTACGCGCCTTCTCCGACGCTGAAATCGCCCCCCGCGCCGCCGAGATCGACCGCAGCGATCAGTTCCCCATGGACCTGTGGCGCAAGATGGGCGAATTGGGTGTGCTGGGCATCACCGTGGGTGAGGAGTACGGCGGCGCCAATATGGGGTACCTGGCCCACATGGTGGCCATGGAGGAAATCAGCCGCGGCTCGGCCAGCGTGGGGCTTTCCTACGGCGCCCACTCCAAGCGCAACGGCACCGAAGAACAGCGCCGCAAGTACCTGCCCAAGCTGATCAGCGGTGAACATGTCGGCGCCCTGGCCATGAGCGAGCCGGGTGCGGGCAGCGATGTGATCAGCATGAAGCTGCGCGCCCAGGACCGAGGCGGCTACTACGTGCTCAATGGCTCCAAGATGTGGATCACCAATGGCCCCGATGCCGACACCCTGGTGGTCTATGCCAAGACCGAGCCCGAGCTGGGTGCGCGCGGCGTGACGGCCTTCCTCATCGACAAGGGCATGAAGGGCTTCTCGATTGCGCAAAAGCTCGACAAGTTGGGCATGCGGGGTTCGCATACGGGTGAATTGGTGTTCCAGAACGTGGAAGTGCCCGCCGAGAACATCCTGGGCGGCCTGAACAACGGCGCCAAGGTGTTGATGAGCGGCCTGGACTATGAGCGTGCCGTGCTGGCCGCCGGCCCCATCGGCATCATGCAAAGCGTGATGGATCAGGTGGTGCCCTACATCCATGACCGCAAGCAGTTCGGCCAGAGCATCGGCGAATTCCAGCTGATCCAGGGCAAGGTGGCCGACATGTACACCGTGCTGCAGGCTGCGCGCAGCTTCTGCTACACCGTGGGCAAGAACCTTGACTTGTTGGGTGCTCAACATGTGCGCCAGGTGCGCAAGGACTGCGCCAGCGTGATCCTGTGGTGCGCCGAGAAGGCCACGTGGATGGCGGGCGAAGGCATCCAGATCTTCGGCGGCAACGGCTACATCAACGACTACCCCTTGGGTCGTCTGTGGCGCGATGCCAAGCTCTACGAGATCGGCGCGGGCACCAGCGAGATCCGCCGCATGCTGATTGGTCGCGAGCTGTTCGCCGAGACGATGTAAGCCGTCGGGCATGTAGACAATGGCCGGCGTGAGCACCAGCAAGACGAGTCAACCGTGAGCCTGCACCTGGAGGAACTCTTCGACAACAACCGCCAGTGGGCCGCCAACACCGAAGCGCGCGACCCCGGGTTCTTCGCACGCCTGGCCAAGCAGCAACACCCGAAGTACATGTGGATCGGGTGCGCCGACAGCCGTGTGCCGGCCAACGAGATCACGGGCCTGGACCCGGGCGAGGTGTTCGTACACCGCAACGTGGCCAATGTGGTGGTGCATTCGGACCTCAATGCCCTGTCCACCATCCAGTTTGCGGTGGAGCACCTGAAGGTGCAGCACATCATGGTGGTGGGTCACTACGGATGTGCCGGTGTGCGGGCTGCCATGCGCGGCATCCGAGTGGGCTTGGCCGACAACTGGCTGCGCCATGTGCACGATGTGCGGCTGCGCCACCGCAAGCGGCTGGACCATCTCGAATTCGGTGAGCAGGAAGACGCCCTTTGTGAGATGAACGTGATCGAGCAGGTGGGCAACATTGCGCTGACCACGGTCATCCAGGACGCCTGGGCTAGGGGCCAAGAAGTGGCGGTGCATGGCTGGGTGTATGGCCTGCACAACGGGCTGCTCAAGGACCTCAAGGTCACCATGCACAAGCCCGAGACGGTGGTGGATGTGTTTGCATCCGCGCTCAAGCGCTACCCCTTGAGGATGCCTGGCGATGCCTGAGCGCGCGGCCAAGTCGATGTTCCCCGACGCGTTGACCGACCGGCGTGCCTTCGCCATCGCGCAGGCGCTGATCGAAGGGTTCAACCGGCACTACACCCTGTTCCGTCAGGCCAGCCGTGATGCTCAGCGCCGCTTCGAAGCAGCCGATTGGCATGGGCAGCAGGCTGCACAGCGCGAGCGCATCGAGTTCTACGACCTGCGGGTGCGCGAGGCCTGCGAACGGCTGGAAGCCGAATTCAGGGCCAGCGAGTTGCCGATGGACGTGTGGCAGCAGGTGAAGTTGCATGTGATTGGCCTGCTGGTCAACCACCATCAGCCCGAATTGGCCGAGACCTTCTTCAACTCGGTCACCACGAAGATGCTGCACCGCAGCTACTTCCACAACGACTTCATCTTCGTTCGCCCAGCGGTGTCCACCGAGTACATCGAGAACAGCGAGCTTGAGGCGCAGCCCACCTTTCGAGCCTACTACCCGCAAAAGCGAACGGCGATGACGGACACCTGGCGGCAGGTCGTGGACGCCTTCGACCTCAAGCGCCCCTTCGCGAATCTTGAACGTGACTTGGACCTGGTCAACCGCGCTGCGCTTGCTGAAATGGGCGAATTCCGCGAGCGCGCGAATTTCCAGGTGCAGGTGCTGTCCAGCCTGTTCTTCCGCAACAAGGGTGCCTACGTGGTGGGCAAGATCGTCAACGGTTACCGCGAGTTGCCCTTTGCCCTGCCCATCTTGCATGATGCGCACGAGCATCTGCATATCGACGCGGCGCTGTTCGGTCACGACGACCTGGCCGCGCTGTTCAGTTTTGCGCGCGCGTACTTTCTGGTCGACATGGAGATCCCGTCGGCCTATGTGCAGTTCCTGCGCAGCCTCATGCCCAACAAGCCGCGCTCGGAAATCTACTCCGCGCTGGGCCTGCACAAGCAAGGCAAGACCCTGTTCTACCGAGACTTCCTGCAGCACCTTCGACACAGCACCGACAAGTTCCGCATCGCCCCAGGCATCAAGGGCATGGTGATGTTGGTGTTCGACTTGCCATCGTTCCCCTATGTGTTCAAGGTGATCAAGGACTACTACCCGCCACAGAAGGACACCACGCGCGAGCAGATCAAGGGCAAGTACCTCCTGGTCAAGCAGCATGACCGTGTGGGCCGGATGGCCGACACGGCTGAGTATTCCGAGGTGGCCTTCCCGCGAGAGCGTTTCGAGGACGAACTGATCCAGGAGATCCAAAAGTTTGCGCCCTCGCAACTGGAGATCTCCGACCGCGATGGTGATGGCGCGCAGGAGGTGATCCTCAAGCACGTCTACATCGAGCGTCGCATGATTCCGCTGAACATCTTCCTGCAGGAATGCTTCGATGCCGGCCCCGATGACCGAAAAGCCCGCCGCCAGCTCGAACATGCCGTGGTGGAGTACGGCAATGCGATCAAGGACCTGGTGGCCGCCAACATCTTTCCCGGCGACATGCTGTGGAAGAACTTTGGCGTCACCCGAAATGGCAAGGTGGTCTTCTACGACTATGACGAAATCGAGTACATCACCGATTGCAACTTCCGCCGTGTTCCGCCCCCGCGCAACGAGGAAGACGAAATGAGCGGGGAGGTCTGGTACTCGGTCGGCCCCAAGGATGTGTTCCCGGAAACCTTCGAGCCCTTCCTGCTGGGCAACCCCGAGGTGCGAGCGGTGTTCATGAAGCACCACGGTGACTTGCTGGATGTGCAGTTCTGGCAATCGCACCAGCATCGCATCCAGGCGCGGCAGGTCATCGATGTCTTTCCCTACGACCCCGAGCGGCGCTTTGCCGCACAGGCCGCGGCCGGCAGCCGAACCGCCGCATCGCGCACGGCCGGCCTGCCGTTTACTTCCTAGGAGTGGTTGCCATGAGCGATCCCGTTGTCATCGTGTCTGCAGCCCGCACGCCCATTGGGGGCCTGCTGGGCGACTTCGCCAACCTCAGCGCCGCAGAGCTGGGTGCCGTAGCCATCAAAGCTGCGGTCGAGCGCGCGGGTGTGCCGGGTGAGGCCGTCGATGAGGTGCTGATGGGCAACTGCCTGATGGCCGGACAAGGTCAGGCCCCTGCGCGTCAGGCCCTGCGCAAAGCGGGCGTGCCGGATTCGGCAGGAGCGGTGACGCTGTCCAAGATGTGCGGCAGCGGCATGCGCGCCATGATGCTGGCCCACGACATGTTGGCCGCAGGCAGTGCAGAGGTCATGGTGGCCGGCGGTATGGAGAGCATGACCAATGCCCCGCATCTGGTCTTCGCACGCAAAGGCGTGAAGTACGGCGCCACCCAGCTGTTCGACCACATGGCCATGGACGGCCTGGAAGACGCCTATGAGCGCGGCAAGGCCATGGGCGTGTTCGCCGAGGCCTGTGTGGCGAAGTACAACTTCAGTCGAGAGCAGCAGGACCAGTACGCCATCACCTCCACCCAGCGTGCCATCGAGGCCAACACGAACGGCGCCTTCGATTGGGAAATGGCGCCCGTGACGCTGCCGGGCAAGGGGGGCGAGACGGTGATCCGGCACGATGAGCAGCCCTTCAAGGCCAAGCTCGACAAGATCCCCTCGCTCAAGCCGGCCTTCAAGAAGGACGGCACCATCACCGCAGCAAACGCATCGAGCATTTCCGACGGCGCAGCCGCTCTGGTTCTGGTGCGTGAGTCCACTGCCCGCGCCAGGGGCCTGAAGCCGGTGGCCCGCATCGTCAGCCACGCGGTGCACGCACAGGCGCCCGAGTGGTTCAGCACCGCACCAGCGGGCTCGATTGAGAAGGCGCTGAAGAAGGCGGGCTGGGGCGTGAAGGATGTGGACCTGTGGGAAGTCAACGAGGCCTTTGCCGCGGTGACGATGGCGGCGATGACCGAATTCAAGCTTCCTCACGACATCGTCAATGTGCACGGCGGGGCGTGTGCGCTCGGGCACCCGATCGGCGCCTCCGGTGCGCGCATCGTGGTGACGCTGCTGGGCGCGCTGCGCAAGCGCGGGCTCAAGCGCGGGATGGCCTCCCTGTGCATTGGCGGGGGTGAGGCGACGGCCCTGGCCTTGGAATTGATCTGAGGGAACACCCATGAACGTGTTGATCATCGGCGCCTCGCGAGGCATCGGCTATGAGCTGGCGCGCCAGTCATTGGAGGCTGGCGATACCGTCTACGCCTCTGCGCGGGGGCAGACCGGCATCGCTCGCCTGAAGGAGTTGGGCGTGAACACCCTGGTGGTGAACACCGCCGATGCCCTGGGGTGTTCAGGCTTGTCCTGGGGTATCGATGGCGTGCGCTTTGACCGCATCTGGCATGTGGCCGGCATCTTCGGCCCCCGTACCGCAGGTGTAGAGCCCCCGGTGCAGCAGGATTTCGACATGGTGATGCACACCAACGTGCTGGGTTTCATGCGTCTGGTGCCGCAGTACCTTGATGCACTGGCCGATGGTGGGCGCATCGCGGTGTTGTCCTCCAAGATGGGGTCGATCGGCCTGCGCGCCAGCCCTTCCGGCTGGACCTATCGGGCGTCGAAAGCGGCCTTGAATTCCACCATCAAGGATGCGTCCCTGGTCCTCGGCAAGCGCGGCATGGTGGTGGCCTTCCACCCGGGCTGGGTACAGACCGACATGGGCGGCACGGGCGCGGACATTCCCGTGGACCAAAGCGTGTCGGACCTTCGGCGCACCCTGGATGCGCTCAAGCCCACTGACAGCGGCGGCTTCTTCAATCACGACGGCCAAGCGCTGGCGTGGTGAAGCGCCCATGTTGAGCAGCACCCTGCGGGTGCACTTGGGGCTGTGTGGCATGACCGTGTTGTGGGGTTTGTCGTGGCCGGCTGGCCGTGCGATCGCCCAAGGCTTGCCACTGCTGTCGTCTTCGGCGTGGCGCTTCAGTCTGGCCGCGCTGGTCTTGCTCACCTGGGCCCGGTGGTCGCGCAGTGCGTGGCCTGACCTCTCGCCCAAGCAGTGGGCTGGCCTGGCGGCGGCGGGCATGGTGGGCGTGTTCGGCTACAACATCTTCTTCATGTATGGCCTGTATCTGGTGGAGGCCAGCCGTGCGGCAGTGGTGGTCACCATCAACCCGGTGTTCGTGACCCTGGCCGCCGCGTGGCTGTTCAAGGAGCCGTTCAATCGACGCATCGGCCTGGGCCTGGCCTTGGCGGTGCTGGGTGCGGCCACGGTGATGACGCATGGTCAGCCGTGGGACTTGTTCAGGGGTGGTGTGGGTCCGGGTGAGTGGTTGTTGGTGGGCTGCATCCTGTCGTGGGTGGGCTATTCGCTGATGGCCAAGCGCCTGATGGCGGGCGTGGACTCGCTGACCGCCACGGCGGTGACTACCAGTGCGGGTTGCGTGCTGTTGTGGATGGCAGCGGTCTGGGTCGACGGGCCGTCCGTGGCCTTCGATGGTCTGCTGCAGGTCACGCCCCATCAGGCGGCCCTCATGGCCTTCATGGCGCTGGGGCCTACGGTGCTGTCCTATGTCTGGTTTTTCCGTGGGATTTCTGCGCTGGGCGCGGGTGTGGCTTCCAGCTACATCAGTTTGGTCCCGGTGGTGGGCGTCAGCAGCGCGGTGCTGCTGCTGGGTGAGCCCTTGGTTTGGTCGCTGGTGGTGGGCGGCGCCATGGCCCTGTGCGGTGTGGTGATCGCCAATCGGGCTCGGCCTTGAAGGAGGATTCATTGTGCTGTTGAGTGAAGACCATCGTGCGGTGCAAGACGCGGTGCGCGCGTATGTGCAGGATCGCATTGCGCCGCACGCCGCGCGTTGGGACAAGGAGCACCATTTCCCGGCTGCGGAGTTGCGTGGTCTGGCGGAATTGGGCTGCTACGGAGTGGCCGTACCCACCGAATACGACGGCGCAGGGCTGGACTACCTCGCGCTGGCCGTGATCCTGGAAGAGATTGCCGCAGGCGATGGCGGCACCTCCACGGTGGTGAGCGTCAACAACTGCCCCGTGTGCTCCATTCTCATGGCCTGGGCGAATGAGGCGCAGAAGCAGCAGTGGCTCAAGCCCCTGGCCAGCGGCCGCATGCTGGGCGCCTTCTGCCTGACGGAGCCACATGTGGGCTCGCAAGCCGATGGGCTGAAGACCACCGCCGTGCGCGACGGAGATTCGTTTGTGCTCCATGGCGTCAAGCAGTTCATCACCAGCGGTCAGAATGCCGACGTGGCCATCGTGATGGCGGTGACGGACAAGGCCGCAGGCAAGAAGGGCATCAGCGCCTTCATCGTGCCCACCGACACGCCGGGCTATGAAGTGGCGCGCCTCGAAGAGAAGATGGGCCAGCACAGCAGCGACACCGCGCAGATCCGGTTCGAGAACTGCCGCGTGCCGGCGGCCAACCTGCTGGCCGAGGAGGGCATGGGCCTGAAGATTGCACTCTCGGGCCTGGAAGGCGGGCGCATCGGCATCGCCGCTCAAAGCCTGGGCATGGCGCGCGCGGCCTTCGAGGCGGCGCTGCGCTACTCGAAGGAGCGAGTGGCCTTCGACAAACCCATCTTCGAGCACCAGAGCGTGCAGTTCAAGCTGGCCGACATGGCCACACAGATCGAAGCGGCTCGCCAATTGATCCACCACGCGGCCGCGCTGAAGGACGCCGGGCAGCCCTGCCTGAAGGAAGCTGCGATGGCCAAGCTCTACGCCAGTGAGATGGCCGAGCGGGTGTGCAGCGATGCCATCCAAGTTCACGGTGGCTACGGCTATGTGAGCGACTTCCCGGTCGAGCGCATCTACCGCGATGTGCGGGTGTGCCAGATTTACGAAGGCACGAGCGACGTGCAAAAGATTCTCATCGGGCGGGCGTTGGCCTAGCGCTCTCACACCCACCACGCTTCACCCACCCGGGTCGCCCGCCACACCCCAAGGCGGGTATTCGACCACGCCCTCCCCCAGAGCGTCACTCCTTCGTGGGATGGCGCAGCGACTTCAGCGCCGCTGAAATCCGTGCCGCAGCCCCGTTCGCCGGGCCGGCGGCTGCGGTGCTGAACCCTGAGCCAGCATGGACGGGATGCATCACCTGCCCGGCCAGCTCAATCCAGGGAGGGTTCATGAAACTCAACAGCGAAGACCTCATGGTCATCAGAGGCGGCACAGGCCCCTCGTCCGGCATCACGACGGTGGAAGCCCATCGTGTCAGTGCCGTGATGCACATCGCGTGCGCATCCGCTTCAGCCGCCGATTCACCGCATGACGAACACGCCGCTGGGGTGTTCATCGTGCACGCCAGCCCCGACGCCTCCAGCCTGGAAGCGTGGGTACCGGTCCAACGTTCGTACGACTCCATCCGGCTGTTGGGCGATACCGGGGTCTTGACCGTGGGTGTTCATGACCTCGGATGGGTGGTCTACGACTGGGTACCAGGCCCCTGAGCGTGCCTGCAGCCGTGTGGCCCCTCTGGTGGATTGAGCAAACGCGAATCGGGCATTGAAATTCATGTCGTTGCAGCGTTTCGCCAGGTGCGCTGCGGCCACTGGGGCGGGCCTGCAGGGGGGCTGTCAGGCCGGTCCCGGCACCCCCGGCCCATGCCTGGTTGCTCAAGGAACACACAGGGAGGAACCCTATGCG
This sequence comes from Betaproteobacteria bacterium, assembly GCA_009923315.1. Lineage (GTDB taxonomy): Bacteria > Pseudomonadota > Gammaproteobacteria > Burkholderiales > Burkholderiaceae_C > RFTU01. The sequence goes on along the minus strand of RFTU01000006.1, from coordinate 28,562 downwards.
CAACACCACGACCGCGCAGGACTACTGCACGCTGGTGCCGGACTCGCCCTTTGGCTTCTCGTTCGGTGCGGCGTGCGCCATCCATGACCACAACTACGGGCCCGGTTCAACGGTTTCGCGGACAGCGGCCGATCAGATCTTCTACGATGGCATGCGCCACGTTTGCAACACGCAGCATGGAGGTTCGGCGTTCTGCCACGCAGTGGCCGATGTCTACTTCATCGGCGTGCGTCTGTTCGGTGGCTTCTTCTACGAAGGACCCGGCGGGAATTGACTGTTCATTCACCAGCATTGAGACGATGAAAGACCGGGCGGGCCCATCCGATCCGCTGCAAGGACCGGGGCTCGCCCCCCACCCGTTTTCAAGAGAGGACGATCATGTTCATGTACAAGCCGCTCCACCACTGGGTGCAGCCGCCGCTGCGAATCACGCTGCTGACCTTGGCGCTGCTGTCGCCTTGGGGCTCCATGCCCGCCCACGCCCAATTCGGGGCCGCCTCTACTGTGCCCACCTTCAAGGCCGACAGCGGCTTCTTGAAGGAAGAGCCCTACCGCAAGACCAAGCAGGTCGTGAAGCTCACGGGTGTGAAGTCAGAAGCCGAACTCATCACGGTTCGCGACGCCATCAACGATGTGGTGGGCTTCGTGCGCTTGTTCGGCATCACCGGCAGCAACTTGGGCAACGCGCGGATCTCGGGCACCTCCCCTGAACAAACGGCCGAGATCAAGGCCGCCCGCGTGAGCTGGAGGGCGTTCGAAGAGCAATCCACGCCCAAGGGTCGCCAGTCCATGCCCATCGAGCCCGCCAGTGGCCACATGGTCATGGCGATGGACGAATGGGCGGTGGAATCCGACAGCGCCTTGTCGGTGCGTACCGATTTTCGACAGACGTCCTATGAACTCAAGATGATCAAGGACCCGCCTGCGCGGGTCTACCGCCTGCAGTTCGTGAAGCAGCGGGGCGTGTGGCTGTTCGATGGAGCGAGCGCGGTGGAACGCTGAGTCCGAGCCCGGCACTTCGAGGCGCAACACCCACTGACTCGAACGGCCCAGGGGCCTTGGTGCAAACGGGTGGGTGGCCCTAGAATTGACGTTTACGTAAACGTTAACTGTGCCACCATGCCGGTCCTTGCCTCCCAGCTCAACCCCCGCGGCGACGAATTCAAGGCCAATGCCCAAGCCATGCAGGCGCAGGTGCTCGACCTGCGCGCCAAGCTGGCGCAGTCGGCGATGGGTGGCGGCGCTGCCGCGCGCGAGCGCCACACCGCTCGCGGCAAGCTGCTGCCGCGCGACCGCGTGGAGCGCCTGCTTGACCCGGGCACCCCGTTCCTGGAGATCGGGGCGCTGGCCGCACTCGACCTGTACAAGGAAAAGGGTGGACAGGACGCCGCGCCTTGCGCGGGTGTGATTGCCGGCATCGGCCGCGTGAGCGGCGTGGAATGCATGGTCGTGTGCAACGACGCCACCGTCAAGGGCGGTACCTACTACCCGATGACGGTCAAGAAGCACCTGCGCGCGCAGGAGGTGGCGATGCAGAACCGCTTGCCCTGCATCTACCTGGTGGACAGCGGTGGAGCGAACCTGCCCAACCAAGATGAGGTGTTCCCCGACCGGGATCACTTTGGTCGCATCTTCTACAACCAGGCCAATATGAGCGCGCAGGGCATCCCACAGATTGCGGTGGTGATGGGGTCCTGCACCGCCGGCGGTGCCTATGTGCCGGCGATGAGTGATGAGACCATCATCGTCAAGAAGCAGGGCACCATCTTCTTGGCTGGGCCGCCCCTGGTGAAGGCTGCCATCGGTGAGGTGGTGAGCGCCGAAGATTTGGGCGGTGGCGATGTGCACACGCGCTTGAGCGGCGTGGCCGACCATCTTGCCGACAACGACCTGCATGCGCTGTCCATCGCCCGCAACATCGTGGCCAACCTCAACTGGAAGAAGCCCGAGCCGCTGCGCGTGGTGCCGCCGCGCGCGCCGCTGTTCGATGCCGGCGAGTTGTATGGTGTCATCCCCTCGGATCCCCGAAAACCTTACGATGTGCGCGAAATCATCGCCCGCCTCGTGGACGGCTCGGAGTTCGATGAATTCAAGGCCCGCTTCGGCCCTACCCTGGTCTGCGGCTTCGCCCACATCGAAGGGATGCCCGTGGGCATCGTGGCCAACAACGGCGTGCTGTTCTCCGAGAGTGCCGTCAAGGGTGCCCACTTCATCGAGCTGTGCTGCCAGCGCCGTGTGCCGCTGGTGTTCCTGCAGAACATCACCGGCTTCATGGTGGGCCGAAAGTACGAAAGCGAAGGCATTGCGCGCCACGGCGCGAAGATGGTGACGGCCGTGGCCACCGCCACCGTTCCGAAGTTCACCGTCATCATCGGCGGCAGTTACGGTGCGGGCAACTACGGCATGTGCGGCCGAGCCTATTCGCCGCGCCAGTTGTGGATGTGGCCCAACGCGCGCATCTGCGTGATGGGAGGCGAACAGGCTGCGGGCGTACTGGCTACGGTGCGCAAGGACGCGTTGGCGGCCAAGGGCCAAACCCTGAGCGCCGAGGAAGAGGCCGCGATCAAGCAGCCTATCCTCGACCAGTTTGGGCAGCAGTCGCACCCCTACTACTCCAGCGCCCGATTGTGGGACGACGGCGTGATCGACCCGGCCGACACGCGCCGTGTGCTGGCCCTGGGCATCAGCGCGGCCTTGAATCAGCCTATTCCAGAGCGACCCCAGTTTGGCGTGTTTCGGATGTAGGTCCCCAGCATGGACAACGCCTACATCACCCACGACCATCAGCTGCTGCGCGACCAGATCGCGCGGTTCATCGCCACCGAGGTCGAGCCCCATGCTGAGGCTTGGGAGCGCGAAGGCCAGGTACCGCGTGAAGTGCTGCGCAAGATGGGGGCAGCCGGCCTGTTGGGTCTGCCATACGAGCCCGAATACGGCGGCGCCGGAGCCGATGCCCTGACCAACCTGGTGTTTGCTGAAGCGCTGAGTCAGAGCACCTACGCTGGTTTCATCATCACCGTGCTGGTGCACACCGACATGGCCAGCCCCCATCTGCACCACGCCGGCACTGCGCAGCAAAAGGCGCGCTGGATGCCGGGGGTGACGCGGGGTGAGCTGATCACCGCGGTGGCCATCACCGAGCCCTCGGCCGGTTCGGATGTGGCCGGCATCAAGACCACCGCCGGCCTGGAAGATGGCCCACGCGGGCCTGAGTGGGTGATCAACGGCAGCAAGCTCTTCATCACCAACGGGGTGCATGCCGACCTTTACTTCGTGGCAGCACGCACCGGCCCGGGCCGGCGCGAGTTGTCCATCATCGCAGTGGAAAAGGGCACGCCCGGCTTCACCGTGGGGCGGCAACTCGACAAGACCGGCTGGCTGTGCAGCGACACAGCCGAGCTGCACTTCGATCAAGTGCGTGTGCCGGCGACCCACCTCTTGGGCGAGCCCGGCAATGGCTTCTACGCGGTGATGAAGAACTTCCAGACCGAGCGCATCGCCCTGGGCGCGATGGCGGTGGGCCACTGCACGCGTGCGCTCGAAATCACCCGCGAGTACCTCACCCAGCGCCAGGCCTTCGGCCAAACCCTGTGGCAGCAGCCAGCCATCCGCCAACGCATCGCCATGCTCGATGCCAAGACCCGTGCCGCCCGCGCCTTCATGTACGACTGCGCCTGGCGCGTCACGCAGGGGCAGGACATCGTGCAGGAGGTCTCCATGCTCAAGGCCCTCACCGGCGAACTCGTCAATGAAGTCGTGCAGAACTGCCAACAGTTCCACGGCGGCATGGGCTACATGCGGGGCACCCCCATCGAGCGCCTGTGGCGCGACGCACGCATATTGGCCATCGGTGGCGGCGCCACCGAGGTCATGCTGGAGGAAGTGGCCAAACGATACTGATGTCACCCGGGACACACCGGCCACGTCCAACGAGGACGCAGCGTCCCGCGCTGATGGAGCCCCAAGTTCAACATGCCCACCCTTGAAATCCTGCGCCCCACGCCTCATACCGCCGAGGTATGGCTCAACCGTCCGGAGGTCAGAAATGCCTTCAACGAAGGCGTGATCTCTGAACTCACCCATGCCTTCACGCAACTGGGGGCCGATCCGCAGCTGCGCTGCATCACCTTGGCCGGGCGTGGCAAGGCCTTCTGCGCGGGCGCCGACCTGAACTGGATGAAGGCCATGGCCGGCTACGACTGGGAGGGCAACCGCGCCGATGCGCAGGCCTTGGCCGACATGCTCTTCACCCTTTACGGCTGCCCGGTGCCCATCGTCGGCCGGGTACAGGGCGACTGCTACGCCGGTGGTGTGGGCCTGGCGGCGGTGTGCGATGTGCTGGTGGCCGCGCAGGGCGTGCAGTTCTGCCTGAGCGAGGCGCGCCTGGGCCTGCTGCCCGCCACCATCGGGCCCTACGTGGTCAGGGCACTGGGCGAACAAGCATCCCGTCGCTACTTCATCACGGCCGAGCGCTTCAGCGCCGAGGAGGCCTATCGCCTGGGTTTCGTCCACGAGTGCGTGCCGGCCGAGCAGATCGACCAGCGGGTGCAGCAGATCGTGCAGACCCTGGTAGCCAACGGACCCGCAGCCGTGAAGGCCTGCAAGCGCCTGGTGCAGGATGTGGCGGGCCGGCCTGTGAGCGACGACCTGCGTGCCGACACCGCACGGCGCATTGCCGACATCCGGGTGAGCGAGGAGGGCCGTGCGGGCATCCGCAGCTTCCTCGACAAGACGCCCCCTCCGTGGGTCTGAACGTCTCCCCTTCACATCGTCGATGAGTTCAGGCGCACCCTTCACCCCCTTCACCAACAGGCCCAGTGGCCGAGTCCGGCTATGGCGTGCTGGGTGCGCGACCTGGGTGTGCGTCACCGGCATCAGCGCGGACTCGCACCGCAGGGCTGGGTGAGCAGCCCGATCGATACCCAGATGCCCCATGTCGACGACAATCTGCGGCCTGTCTTCCCCTGACCGCACCGGCCCACGCCAAACGTCACACCGACTGCCATGAACACGCTTGCTCCCGCCCGCACCACGACTCCCATCAACCAGGTCCAGACGCTGACGCCCACCACGGACGCCCTGCGGCGCAACACCCAGGCCTGGACGGTGGATGCGGTGGCGGCGCTGTTTGAGTTGCCCTTCAACGACCTGCTGTTCCGCGCGCAAACCGTGCACCGCGAGCATTTCGATGCCAATGCGGTGCAGCTCTCCACCTTGCTGTCGATCAAGACGGGCGGCTGCGAAGAAGACTGCAAGTACTGCCCGCAGTCGGCCCACTTCGACACCGGCCTGAAGGCCGAGAAGCTGTTGCCACTGGACGAAGTCCTGGAAGCCGCGCGCGCGGCCAAGGCCAGCGGGGCCACGCGCTTTTGCATGGGCGCGGCCTGGCGTTCGCCCAAAGAGCGGCACCTCGAACAGATCGGCGAGATGATCAGTGGCGTGAAGGCCCTCGGCCTGGAAACATGTCTGACGGCCGGCATGCTGGCCGACGGGCAGGCGCAGCAGTTGCGCGACTCTGGCCTGGACTACTACAACCACAACCTGGACACCGCCCCCGAGTTCTACGGCCAGATCATCACCACCCGCACCTATCAAGACCGCCTGGACACGCTGGACCGTGTGCGCCAAGTGGGCCTGAAGGTGTGCAGCGGCGGCATCGTGGGCATGGGCGAAACGCGCCGTCAGCGCGCCGGCCTGATCGTGCAGTTGGCCAACCTCGACCCCTATCCGGAGTCGGTGCCCATCAACAACCTGGTGCAAGTGGAAGGCACACCCCTGGCCGGTACCGAGGCCCTGGACCCCTTCGAATTTGTGCGCACCATTGCCGTGGCCCGCATCACCATGCCGCGTGCCATGGTTCGCTTGTCGGCCGGCCGCGAGGAAATGCCCGAGTCTGTGCAATCCCTGTGCTTCCTGGCCGGCGCGAACTCCATGTTCTACGGCGACAAACTGCTCACCACCGGCAACCCGCAGGCCGAGCGCGACCGCGCCTTGCTGCAGCGCCTGGGCATGCGCTGCAGCACCGAGGAGGAACTGGCGTGTTCGAAACAAGCCTGAGCGCGTTCCCCTCCGGCAAGCGAGTGCGGCATGTTCAATAAGATCCTGATCGCCAATCGCGGGGAGATCGCCTGCCGGGTGGCGGCCACGGCACGCCGCCTGGGCGTGAAGACGGTGGCGGTGTTTTCCGACGCCGATGCGCGTGCGGCGCATGTGCGCGCCTGTGACGAGGCGGTCCATGTGGGCGGCAGTGCGCCGGCTGAAAGCTATCTGCAATGGCCGCGCATCATCGACGCCGCCCTGACCACCGGCGCGCAGGCCATCCACCCCGGCTACGGCTTTCTTTCAGAAAACGAAGCGTTTGCGGAGGCCTGCGCCCGCGCGGGGCTGGTCTTCATTGGCCCACCCGCATCGGCCATTGCCGCCATGGGCAGCAAGGCGGCCGCCAAGGCCCTGATGGAAAAGGCCGGCGTGCCCCTGGTGCCGGGCTACCACGGCAGCAACAACGACCCCGCCTATCTTCAGGGTCAGGCCGATGCCATGGGCTACCCGGTGCTGATCAAGGCCAGTGCGGGCGGCGGCGGCAAGGGCATGCGCCGGGTTGATCGCAGTGAAGACTTCGCCGCCGCCCTGGCTTCTTGCCAACGCGAGGCCAAGGCCAGTTTCGGTGATGACCATGTGCTGGTGGAGCGTTATGTCTCGCGCCCTCGCCACATCGAGATCCAGGTGTTCGCGGACACCCACGGCCACTGCGTGTACGTGTTCGAGCGCGATTGCTCGGTGCAGCGCCGCCATCAGAAGGTGCTGGAAGAAGCGCCTGCACCGGGGCTTTCTGAGGTGCGCCGCGCCGAAATGGGCGCGGCTGCCGTGGCGGCGGCACAGGCCGTGGGCTATGTGGGTGCGGGCACGGTGGAGTTCATCGCCGAACCCACCGCCGACGGCGACCTGCGCTTTTACTTCATGGAGATGAACACCCGGCTGCAGGTGGAGCATCCGGTGACCGAGGCCATCACCGGGCTGGACCTGGTGGAGTGGCAACTGCGCGTGGCCGCGGGGCAGCCGCTGCCATTGAAGCAGGATCAACTCCAGCGCCACGGCCACGCCATCGAGGCCCGCATCTGCGCGGAAAACCCCGAGGGTGGCTTCCTGCCGGCCACCGGCACGCTGCAGGGCCTGCGCTGGCCGGAGCATGTGCGTTTCGAGCGATCAGGCCGTTTGCCCCGCGTGGACGCGGGGGTGGGCGAGGGTGACGCCATCAGCCCGCACTACGATTCGATGATTGCCAAGTTGATCGTGTGGGGTGAGGACCGTGCACAGGCGCTGGCGCGCCTGGAAGCTGCACTGGCCGCCACGCAAATCGCCGGGCTGCACACCAATGTGGCCTTTCTGCGGCGCGCCGTGCAATGCCGAGCCTTTGCGCAGGCCGACCTGGACACGGCCCTGATCGAGCGCGAGCGCGATTTCCTTTTCGCCCCGTCGGCCTTGACGCGCGAATCGGCGGTGGCCGCCGTGGCCTTGGCAGAGCAGGCGCTGGAGCGTTCAGCGGTCTCGGCCGATCCTTGGTCGCAACGAGACGGCTGGCGCCTGCGCGGTGCGGCCTCGCGCCCCATGGCCTTCACAGAAGGGGGGGAAGCCTTCGAGGCCTTGGTGCTGCAGTCGCCCGCGGGCGTGTCGCTGCAGATGCAGCCGCCGGCCGAAGAGCCGCAGCCCTTGTCCGGCCTGGTGCGCTCGGTCCAGCCGCTCAGCCACGGTGCGGGTTGGGTCGTGGATGTGGATTTCACTGTCCGTGGCACGGGCCACGCCGCCACGGTCTTCCTGCATGGGGACGAACGGGCGGTGTTCGCGCCGGCGGGTATGCGAGTGCTGCACCGCCTGGACCCGATGGCACAGGCCGGCCAGGCCGATGCGCACGGCAGTGGCCTGAAGGCACCCATGCCCGGCAAGGTGACGGCCTTCCTTGCGCAGGCGGGTCAGGCGGTGAAGGCCGGTCAGGCCGTGGCGATGATGGAGGCCATGAAGATGGAGCACACCCTGGTGGCGCCGCGCGATGGCGTGATCGAGGAACTGCTGTACGCCCCTGGTGACCAGGTCAGCGAGGGGGCGGAACTGGTGCGTCTGGTCAAGGCGTGACGCACGGCTGAAGAACGCGCGACCATGCACGTCACCTTCTGCTGCGCCGGCGGTGACCCAGGCCGCTGGGAGACCGAACTTCGCCGCCGCATCCCGAACCTCACGTTCAGCGTGTGGGCGCCTGGTGCGCCACCAGAGGCCGATGTGGCCCTGGTCTGGGCGCCACCGCAGCAGTTCATCGACGAACAGCCCCAACTCAAGGGCCTGTTCAATGCGGCGGCGGGTGTGGACGCTCTCCTGCGCTTGCGCCTGCCGCCGAACCTGCCCATCGTGCGGTTGGAAGACGCGGGCATGGCGGTGCAGATGGCCGAGTACGTGTGCCACGCGCTCATCCATGACTTTCGTGTCTTCGGGCAACTGGACCGCCAGCAGCGTGAGCACCGTTGGCAGCAACCGCCCGCCCCGGATCGTCGCGGCTATCCGGTGGGGGTGATGGGGTTGGGCGTGCTGGGCCGCCGCGTGGTGCAGGCCCTGCTGGGCTTCGACTATGCCGTGCACACGTGGACGCGCACCCCCCCCGTGGACCCTCCACCCGGCGTGCACTGCCATGTCGGGCCTGACGCGCTGGATGGTTTTTTGGGCGCCAGTCGCGGGCTGGTGTGCGTCCTGCCGCTCACTCCGGCCACGCGGGATATCCTCAATCGTCGCCATCTCAGCCGCCTGCGCCCGGGCGGCTATGTCGTCAATGTGGCTCGTGGCGCCCATGTGGTGGACCAGGACCTGATCGACCTCATCGACGAAGGGCATCTCTCAGGCGCCACCCTCGATGTGTTTCGCCAGGAACCGCTGCCGACCGACCATCCCTTCTGGGCCCACCCGCGCATCCGTGTCACGCCGCACACCTCCGCGCGTACGCTGGAGACCTCCTCGGTGGTGCAGATCGTGGACAAGATCGCGCAGGTGGCCGCGGGTGTGCCCTGGCACCGCATCGGCGGCTGGGTCGACCCGCAGCGGGGCTACTGACATGGGCGCCCGACCCCCAGGCTCCTGCCGAGCGGGATGCCGCCAGCCCCTCCTGTGCGCGCGTGTGGCGGCCCTGCAGCGCAATGCGCGCTGCACGACAATCCGGTTTGGTTACGAGGAGTGGTTCGCATGAGTTCCCTGCCCAGCCGCGTCACGTTGGTCGATGTCGGTCCGAGAGACGGCCTCCAAAACGAAAAACAGCCGGTGGCTGCAGCCGACAAGATTGCCCTGGTTCACGCCCTGCAGGCCGCGGGCCTGCGCGAGATCGAGGTCACCAGTTTCGTCAGCCCCAAGTGGGTGCCGCAGATGGCCGACAACGCCGAGGTGATGGCCGGCCTTGCCCGCCAGCCTGGGGTGCGCTACGGGGTGCTCGTGCCCAACACCAAAGGGCTGGAAGCCGCCTTGCCCACCCGGCCTGACGAAGTGGTGGTCTTTGCCGCGGCCACCGAAGCCTTCAGCCAGCGCAACCTGAATTGCAGTATTGAAGAGAGCATCGAGCGTTTCGCTCCGGTCGTGGCCGGTGCCAAGGCCGCCGGCCTGAAGGTGCGAGGCGCGATTTCCTGCGCGCTGGGTTGTCCGTATCAGGGCGAGGTGAGCCCCGATGAGGTCGACCGCGTGGCCGGTCTGCTCAAGCGCGTGGGTGTGGACCATTGCTATGTGGGCGACACCATCGGCGTGGGGACACCCCGCCAGACGCAGGCCGCCTTTGAGCGCCTCCTGCGCCACTTCCCCCTGCACGAGGTCAGTGGACATTTCCACGACACCTACGGCCAGGCTCTGGCCAACATCTACGCCAGCCTCGAAATGGGCGTGGCCACCTTTGATGCCAGCGTCGGTGGCCTGGGCGGCTGCCCCTATGCCAAGGGCGCCACCGGCAACGTGGCCACCGAGGATGTGGTGTTCATGCTCAACGGCTTGGGCATCGAAACCGGTGTCGACATCCACGCACTCGTGGACGCCGCCGCCGGAATTTCCGCCGCCTTGGGGCGCCCAGTCAGCTCCCGCACGGGCCGCGCGCTGTTGAGCCAGCGCGAGAAGGCGGCCGCGTGAGCACCATGACGTTTTCCGCCGCCGCGGTGCCCAGCCCCTGCACCAGCATCTGTCGGATGGACCACGCGACGGGCTGGTGCCTGGGTTGTGCCCGCACCCTGCCCGAAATTGCCGCGTGGGCAGGCCTGGATGAGGGGGGCAAGCGTCAGATCTGGGCGCTTCTGCCGGATCGGCGCCGCCTGCTGGGTGCCCGTTTCCAGGGTCCGTCAGATCCCGAAGGCGGCGCGCAGGCGGCCTGAGGTCCTGCTGGAAAGGCACGCCATGAAATCGCTGAACTTCTGGTTCGATCCGATTTCCCCCTATGCCCACTTGGCCTTCGAGCACCTGCCTCAGGCCCTGGAGGGCTGTTCGGTGGTGGTGGACTACAAGCCGGTGCTCTTCGGTGCCCTGCTCAAGCACCACCACCACAAGGGGCCGGCGGAAATCGAGCCCAAGCGGGCCTGGACCTTCCGCCAGGTGTCCTGGCAGGCGCGGCAGTTGAACATTCGGCTGGACCTGCCGGCCCAGCACCCGTTCAACCCTTTGGTGCTCCTGCGCCTCCTGCTGGCCGCCGCAGGCCCCATGGGCTTGCCCAACCGGCATCAGGTGGAACAGGTGTTTCGCCATGTGTGGCAAGGTGGCGGCGACCCGCTGGACCCCGCGCGCCTGGCGAACCTGCGGGCCGCCATGGGACTGGGGCCGCAGGCGGCAGAGGCCGACGACGTCAAGGCACGGCTCAAGGCCCTCACGGACGAGGCGCTGGCCAAAGGCCTCTTCGGGGTGCCCACTTTCGAGTGCGAAGGGCGCCTGTTCTGGGGTTTGGATGCCCTGCCCATGCTTCGGGCGGCCCTCCAGGGTGACACCTGGTTCGATGAAACCTGGGAGGACGCCGCCCGCCGACTACCGGGGATCGAGCGGAGATAATGCAATAAAGTGCATTATTATGCTTTACGATGGTGATGTAATGCACTAAAATGCAATCGTGAAGTCGCCCGTGATCCCCATCCTGGCCCAGACCGCCAGCGCCGCACCTGGGCAAGGGTCTGGGAGAGCGGCCGCCCGGGCCACACCCAAGGGTCGTATCCCGGACGAGCAGGCCCGCACCAGCGTGCAGACGCGGTGCCAGGGTCTGGAAGCCCGGCGCGACCTGCTCATCGAGCATTTGCACCGCCTTCAGGACGCCGAGCAGGGCCTGCGCCCGATGCAGTTGGCCGCGTTGGCCGAACGGCTGCGCATCAGCCAGGCCGAGGTCTTTGAGGTGGCGAGCTTCTATCACCACTTCCGTTTGCTGGACGACGAGTCCCCGGCTCCGGGGGTGACGGTGAGGGTGTGCACCAGCCTGTCGTGCGCGATGGCCGGAGGACAGGCCCTGCTGCGCGACTTGGCGCAGGCCTGTGCGGATTCAACGGTGGACGTGCAGGAAGCACCCTGCATTGGCCGTTGCCATCAGGCACCTGCGGCCTGCGTGGGTCAGCATGAAATGGGACACGCCAACCCGGCCAGGGTCCAGGCAGCCTTGGCTGCCGGTCACACGGGTCCCGTGGCGCTGCCCGAGCTCATCGGCTACACGCCCTACCGGGACAGGGGAGGCTACCGCCTGGTGCAGGACCTGCACGCCGGACGCCGCAGCGCCCAGCAGGTGCTGGACGAACTGCAAGCCTCACAGCTCAAGGGCTTGGGTGGGGCGGGCTTTCCGGTCTTTCGAAAGTGGCAACTGGTTCGTGCCGAGCGCGGCCCCCGCCATCTGGTGGTCAATCTGGACGAAGGCGAGGTGGGCACCTTCAAGGATGGCCACCTCCTGGCGACCGACCCGCACCGCATGCTCGAGGGCCTGCTGGTGGCGTGCCAGGTGGTGGGCATTGAACGGGTTTGGATCTATCTGCGCGACGAATACCATGCGGCCCGCCATGCGCTGCAGCGGGAATTGACGGCGCTGCTCGAACAGCCCCCCATCCCGCCGCAGGCCATGCCGAACATCGAATTGCGCCGCGGCGCGGGTGCCTACATCTGCGGGGAGGAGTCCGCGCTCATCGAATCGGTCGAAGGCAAGCGCGGCATGCCCCGCCAGCGCCCGCCCTATGTGGCGCAGGTGGGTGTCTTCGGTCGCCCCACGCTGGCGCACAACCATGAAACCCTGAGCTGGGTGCGCGACATCGTCGAGCGCGGCGGGGCCTGGTTCGCGTCCCATGGCCTGCGAGGCCGAACGGGCCTGCGTCGCTTCTCGGTGTCAGGCCGCGTTCAACAGCCCGGCGTCCACTTGGCCCCCGCGGGCATCAGTGCGCGTGAGCTCATCGACGAATACGCCGGCGGCATGCTGCCGGGCCACGAGCTGTACGCCTATCTGCCCGGCGGCGCCAGTGGCGGCATCCTGCCGGCCTCGTTGGCGCATCTGCCCTTGGACTTCGATGGGGCCGCACCGCCAGGGCAGGAAACGCTGGCCTCCCATGGTTGTTTCGTGGGCTCGATGGCCGTGGTGGTGCTCAGCCAGTACGACCGCGCGCGCGATGCGGCGCTCAACCTGATGCGCTTTTTCGAGCACGAAAGCTGCGGCCAGTGCACGCCCTGTCGCGAAGGCACCGGGCAGGCCGTCAAGCTGATGCAACAGCGCCATTGGGACAGCACGCTGATGGAGGAGCTTTCCTTCGTGATGCGCGAGGCTTCGATCTGCGGTTTGGGCCAAGCCGCGCCCAATCCCATGGACAGCGTGCGGCGCTTCTTCCCGCATGAAGTGCAGGAGGGCCCGCCATGAACGCCCCCCGCGAACTCAAGACCGTGCAGTTGGAAATCGATGGGCAGATGGTCACGGCGGTTGAGGGCCAAACCCTGTGGCAGGCCGCACGTGCCCAGGGTACCGCCATTCCTCACCTGTGCCATGCGCCTGACCACGGTGAGCATGGCTTGCGGGCTGAGGGCAACTGTCGGGCCTGTGTGGTCGAAGTCCAGGGCGAGCGCACCCTCAGCGCGTCATGCTGCCGGACAGTGCAGCACGGCATGGTGGTGCACACCGCCACGCCTCGAGTGCAACGCGCCCAGCGCCTGGTGCTGGAATTGCTCCGCGCCGATGTGCCGCCCACCCCCGATGCTCAGCTGCCCTTGCGGCACCACAACGAACTCGACCGTTGGTGTGCCCAGCGGGGTGTGGCGCACAGCCGATTCCAAGCCCGCCCGGCAGTGGCACCCGACACCAGCCACCCCGCCATGACGGTCAACCTGTCGGCCTGCATCCAGTGCACCCGATGCCTGCGAGCCTGCCGCGACGAACAGGGCAACGATGTCATCGGCCTGGCCTTCCGCGGCGGTCAGGCCCAGATCGTGTTCGACCAGCGCGACCCTATGGGCCAGTCCACTTGCGTGGCCTGCGGCGAGTGTGTGCAGGCCTGCCCAACCGGCGCACTGGCGCCGGCCAATGGCAGTGCAGCGGTGGCGGCCTCGCGGCGCGTCGATTCGGTGTGTCCGTTTTGCGGGGTCGGCTGTCAACTGACCTATCTGGTGGCGGGCACCCCTGAGGCTTGCGCTGCAGCCGCTGCCGCAGCGCCGGCGGCGGCTGCCACCGAAGCCGCCAGTCCCATGCCCACACGGGAGCACCGCGAACGCATCATCGCCGTCGAAGGCCGCCGCGGCCCGGCCAATGCCGCTCGACTGTGCGTCAAGGGCCGTTTTGGTTTTGACTATGTGCACCACGCCGAGCGCCTGACCACGCCGCTGATCCGCCGCACCGATGTGCCGAAGGACCCGCTGAAGATCAAGCCCACGCATTGGTCTGAGGTCTTCCGTCCGGCCACCTGGAGCGAAGCCCTGGACGCTGCGGCCCATGGACTTCAGCGCCTGCGCGACCGGCACGGCCCGATGTCGCTGGCGGGCTTCGGATCGGCCAAAGGCAGCAACGAAGAGGCCTACCTCTTCCAAAAACTGGTGCGCACGGGCTTTGGCAGCCACAACGTGGACCACTGCACCCGGCTGTGCCACGCTTCCAGCGTGGCGGCGCTGCTCGAAGGCATCGGCTCCGGGGCGGTCAGCAACCCGGTGCGCGATGTGGCGCTGGCCGAAGTGGTGCTGTTGATCGGAGCCAACCCCACGGTCAACCATCCGGTGGCCGCCAGCTTCATCAAGAATGCGGTGGCACGCGGCACCAAGCTCATCCTGGCGGACCCGCGCCGCACCGAGCTGCACCGCCACGCCTGGCGCACCCTGACCTTCAGGGCCGACTCCGATGTGGCCCTGCTCAACGCCCTGCTGCACACCATCGTGGAGGAGGGCTTGATCGATGAGACCTTTGTGCGCGATCGGACCGAGGACTTCCAGGCGCTGCGGCAACACCTGAAGGACTTCAGCCCCGAGGCGATGGCGTCGGTGTGCGGCATCGAAGCACCGACCTTGCGCGAAGTGGCCCGCACCTTCGCCACCAGCCGCGCCAGCATGATCCTCTGGGGCATGGGGGTGAGCCAGCATGTTCACGGCACCGACAACGCGCGCGCGCTCATGGCGCTGGCCCTGGTCACCGGCCAGATCGGTCGCCCCGGAACGGGGCTGCACCCCCTGCGCGGCCAAAACAATGTGCAGGGTGCCAGCGACGCGGGCCTGATTCCCATGATGCTGCCGGACTACCAACGCGTGACCGATCCGGCTGTACGGGGCCACTTCGAGCAGGCCTGGGGCTTGAAGCCTGGCTCGCTGCCCTCTGAGGCCGGACTCACGGTGGTGGAGGTGATGAAGGCGATCCAGGCCGGTGTCGTGCGCGGCATGTTCATCGAAGGGGAGAACCCCGCGATGAGCGACCCGGACGCCAGCCAGGCGCGCCAAGCCCTGGCCGCGCTGGAGCATCTGGTGGTGCAGGACATCTTCCTCACCGAAACCGCAGCCCTGGCCGATGTGGTGCTGCCCGCCAGTGCCTGGCCCGAGAAGACGGGCACCGTGACCAACACCGATCGCCTCATGCAAATCGGCCGGCCCGCGCTCCAGCCGCCGGGCAACGGATCGGCGAACCCCGAGACCGGCGCCCGTGCCGATGCTTGGATCATCGAACAGTTGGCCCAACGCATGGGCCTGCCCTGGGCCTATGCGATCGACCCCCTTGGCGGCGATGCGGGCATCGGTGCGGTGCACGATGAAATGCGCTCGCTCATGCCCTCGATGGCCGGCATCACCTGGGCACGCCTGCAGCGGGAAGGGGCGGTGACCTCCCCGTGCGCGGCGGAAGACCAACCCGGCCAGTCGGTGGTCTTCACCGACCACTTCCCGACGGACAGCGGGCGAGCCCGCTTGGTGCCCTCTGCCCTGAGCTTTGCCGCCGAGCGGCCCGATGCGCAGTTCCCCCTGGTGCTGATCACCGGACGTCAACTGGAGCATTGGCACACCGGCTCCATGACGCGGCACGCCCAGGTCCTGGACGCCTTGGAGCCGCAACCCACTGCGAGCCTGCATCCGCAGACGCTGGCCGGGCTGGGCGTGCGCGCGGGGCAGATGGTGCGCGTGTCCTCCCGCCGCGGCCAGATCGAGCTGATGGCCCGCGCCGACGAGGCCACGCCGCTGGATACGGTGTTCATTCCCTTCGCATATGCCGAAGCGGCGGCCAATCTTCTCACCCATCCGGCGTTGGATCCGATCGCCAAGATTGCAGGGGTGAAGTACTGCGCGGTGGCCGTCGAACTAAGATAAGCCGATGCACAACCCCCACAACCGAGTGGCCCTGATCACGGGTGCGGCGCGCGGCATTGGCGCGGCCAGCGCCGCCGCCTTGCTGGCCGATGGCTGGCGCGTCGTGTTCAGCGGTCGAGACGTCGCCGCCTTGCAAGCCGCCATCGCCCGGGCGGCCGTTGAGGCGGCGGCTCACGGCCCGATCCACGAGCGTGCGATCGCCGTGCAGGCCGATGTCACGGATGAGGCCTCGGTGGCCGCGCTCTTCGACACCACCCTGGGGCACTTCGGCCGCGTGGACCTCTTGTTCAACAACGCCGGTCTGTTTGCCCCCAAGGGCCTGTTGGAAGACATCGAATTCGCGGCCTGGAAGCAGGTGGTGGACACCAACCTGAATGGTGTCTTCCTGTGCACCCAGCACGCTTTTCGGGTGATGAAGTCGCAGAGTCCGCGCGGCGGGCGCATCATCAACAACGGCTCCATCTCGGCTCACGCGCCGCGCCCGCACTCATCGGCCTACACCGCCACCAAGCACGCGGTCACCGGGCTCACCAAGAGTGCCTCGCTGGACGGGCGCCAGTACAACATTGCGGTGGGTCAGATCGACATCGGCAACGCCGCCACCGACATGACCACAGCCTTCACCCAGGGCGTGGTGCAGGCCGACGGCAGCACCAAGGTAGAGCCGGTGATGGAGGTGTCGCATGTGGCGCAGGCGGTGGTCTACATGGCCAACCTGCCGCTGTCGGCCAACGTGCTGCACATGACCGTCATGGCCACGAACATGCCCTTCGTGGGTCGAGGTTGAGTTCCCTCTGTGCGGCATGCCTGCCGGCGGCCTAAGGTACGCACTTCCCCAATCCCACCAGGAGAAGTGCATGAACCAGACTCTGGATGTTCAAAAGGAAAAACTGATGCAGGACCTGCGCGTGGTGATGCGCGATGCCGAAGACCTGCTCAAGTCCAGTGGTCAGCAGCTGGGTGACGGTGCCGCTCTTTGGCGCGAGCGCACCCAGGACCGATTGACGCAGGTGCGCGAGCAGCTCAACGCGCTGCAGCAGCAGACCACCGACCGCGCGGTCGCCGCCAGCCGCAGTGCGAATGAGTTCGTGCACCGCAACCCCTGGGCCGCTGTGGGCGTGGCCAGTGGCGTGGGTCTGTTGGCCGGGTATCTGATGAGCAGCCGACGCTAGGCTGCTGCGCATGTGGCCCGTGCTGCAGGAACTGCTGCGTGAGCTGTTGCGCCTGGCCATGGCCGTGGGTCTCGAGCGCGTGGAGCAGTGGCGCAGCGCCTGCACCTTGGCGTTGGAGCGCGAACGCCAGCGTCTGTTCGAGGCGTTGGCGCTTCTGTGCCTGGGCCTGCTGATGCTGGCTGTGGGCCTGAGCGGTCTGCTGTGGTTGGCTTGGTGGGCCCTGCCCGAGCCCTGGCGCCTGCCCTTGATGGGGGTGTTGCTGCTGCTGCTGAGCGTGGCCGGCCTATCGGTGCTGAGCCTTGCACGGCGTCGCGTGGCGCGCCCGTGATGCAGTCCTTGCCGGTGCAGGCCATGAGCCTGCGCTGGTACCAGGAAAAGTATGCGCAGCCCGGCGAGGTGCTGCCCTGCGACACCCATCGCCGTGTGGCCCAAGCCTTGGCGCAGGTGGAGCCCGTGCAGCTGCGCGGGCGGTGGGCGCAACGCTTTGAATCGGCCTTGCGCAGCGGGCTGCTGCCCGGCGGTCGCATCATGGCCGGGGTAGGGGTCGAACCTGCTGCCGGTGCATACCGTCCCACCTTGATGAACTGCTTCGTGCTGCCGGCCGAGCCCGAGTCGGAGCTGCCGCGTCGACTGCGGGCCACGCTGCGTGCCGGGGGCGGCGTGGGTGTCGATTACTCGGACCTGGCCGAAGCGGTGGCGCGCTCCATCGAACACCCGCCGCGCGGCTGCCGACGCGCCGCACAGATGGCCGTCCTGCGAGCCGACCACCCCGAGATCGAAGCCTTCATCGCCGCATCCCCTTCGTCCCACCCGCATCTGACCCGCGCAGTGGCCGTGGACGACGGCTTCATGCAGGCCGCCCATCGAGACCCCAACGGCGCTGCAAGTGCTCGCCTGCGGGCGATCGCTCAGGCCGCCTGGGCCGGCGGTGAGCCAGGCCTGCTGTTCACCAGCCGTGTGCAGGCTGACGACAACCTGGGCGCGCGCGAGACCCTGCACGCGACCAACCCCTGCGGTGAACAACCCCTGCCGCCCTTCGGTGCGTGCGCGCTGGCCTCCATCGACCTCACCCGCGTGGTGCAGGGCCCCTTCGCGCCACAGGCCCGCGTGTCATGGGGTCTGCTGGCCTCGCTCGTGCATGTGGGCGTGCGGGCGTTGGACAATGCCCTGGACATCACCCACTGGCCACTGCCCCAGCAAGCCCGGGAAATGCACGCCACGCGGCGTATCGGCCTGGGCATCACCGGCCTGGGCGACGCACTGGCCCTGCTGAATCGGTCCTACAGCGCGCCACAGGGGCGGGAAGTGGCGGCACAGTTGATGCGCTTCATCGCCCACGCGGCCTACCGCGCCTCGGTGCGCCTGGCACGCGAACGCGGGCCCTACCCGACGTTCGAGGCGTCTGCCGTGCTGCAGCTGCCTCGCTATGCAGCCCGCTTGCCGGCCGACTTGCGTCAGGCCATCCGGCGCCACGGACTGCGCCACTCGCACCTGCTGGCCATCGCCCCGGCTGCCAGCATCAGCGTGGCCTTTGGCGACAATGTCAGCAGCGGGCTTGAGCCCATCACCGCCGCCCAGTGGCAGCGGCGCTGGCAAGACCCCGAAGGCCGCACCTGCAGTGCCTGGGTGCAGTCCCATGCGCACCGCTTGTGGATGAGCATCAGGGGCCTGGCGGACGAACCGGCGCAGGGCTGGGACTGGCAAGAGCGTGTGTCGCCCGAGGCGCAGCTGGCGATGGTCGCCGCCCTGGCACCGCATGTGGACGGGGCGATCAGCAAGACTTTGTCGGTACCGCAAGCCACGACCCCCGAAGACATCCAGGCTCTGCTGCAGACCGCCTGGCGACTGGGGCTCAAGGGGATATCGGTGTTCCGCCGCGGCAGCCGACCGGGCGTGCTCGTCAGCTGAACCGGCGGTTCAGAGGAAGCGGTCCAACAGCTTGCGCGTGGCGCGGTCCATGGTCTTGAGGTCCAACACGCGGAACACCAGACCGTGGTTGTCGGTGATCAGCAGTCCACCGTCGCGCAGGCGGCGGATGTCCTCTTCCCCCTTGAGGATGAAGTCGGTGCGTCCCCGGTCGGTCTCCACGGTCCAGGTGCTGGGCGTGGAGAAGGTCGACACGGCCACCAGCCGCTCGATCGTCGGCATGAATTCGCGTTGAGCGAGTTCCTGCGCGATGAGGTCCTGCGCCGATCCGCCCAATTCGCCCCAACGGTCCACCCACTCCAATTCGTGACCGTCCGGCCCCACGATCGAGAGCCCTTCCTGCGGCGCCTCGATGGGAAAGGCCCGCACCGCTTGCACGCCCACATGCACCATGCCCTGTGCGTCGGTGTACACCAGGCGCCCATGGGGGTCGCGGCTGAGTTGGCCTTGCAATGCCGCTGTCATGCCTGCCTCACCAAGGGGTTGGCTGCCGGTGCGCGCGGCTCGTCCTCGGTGTCCACATTGCGCGCCTGCGCTTGGTACAGGCGCCAGTAGGCCCCTTCGCGGGCCATCAATTCATCGTGCGGGCCCACTTCCACCACTTCACCGCGGTCCATCACCACCAGCCGATCGGCTTTGCGCAGGGTGCTCAGCCGGTGCGCGATGGCGATCGTGGTGCGGCCCTGCACGAGGTTGTCCAGAGCCTTCTGGATCTCCTTCTCGGTCTCGGTGTCCACCGCTGAAGTGGCCTCGTCCAGAATCAGCAAGCGCGGGTTGATCAGCAGGGCCCGTGCAATGGAAATGCGTTGGCGCTCGCCGCCCGAAAGGCCCTGCCCACGTTCACCCACCAGCGAGTCATAGCCCTGGGGCAGACGCAGGATGAACTCGTGCGCATGCGCTGCACGCGCGGCCGCCACGATCTCTTCGCGGGTGGCGTCCGGTTTGCCGTAGGCGATGTTCTCGGCGATCGTCCCGAAGAACAGGAAGGGCTCTTGCAGCACCAGGCCGATGTGTTGACGGAAATCACTCACCGCATAGCGCCGGATGTCCACGCCGTCGACCAGAATGGCGCCATCACTCACATCGTAGAACCGGCAGATCAGGTTGACCAGCGTGCTCTTGCCCGATCCGCTGTGGCCCACCAGGCCGATCATCTCGCCGGGCCGGATGTCCAGCGTCATGTTCTTGATCACGCGTCGGCTGCCGTAGCGAAAGCCCACTTCGCGCAGGCTGATGGCGCCCTCGACCTTCTTCAGCGGCACCGGGTTCACCGGCTCGGGCACGTTGCTCACATGGTCCAGGATGTCGAAGATGCGCTTGGCGCCGGCTGCAGCCTTCTGTGTGACGCTCACGATGCGGCTCATCGAATCCAAACGCCCGTAGAAGCGGCCGATGTAGGCGATGAACGCCGTCAGCACGCCCACCGTGATGTCCCCGCGGCTGACCTGCCAGATGCCAAAGGCCCACACCACCAACAGCCCGATTTCGGTGAGCAGCGTCACGGTGGGGGTGAACAGGCTCCAGGTGCGGTTGATGCGGTCGTTGACTTCCAGGTTGTGTTGATTGGCGGTCTTGAATCGACCCGATTCCCGCTTTTCCTGAGCAAAGGCCTTCACCACGCGTATGCCCGGGATGGTGTCGGCCAGCACATTGGTGACTTCGCCCCACACGCGGTCGATCTTCTCGAAGCCGGTGCGCAGGCGGTCGCGCACCTGATGAATCATCCAGGCGATGAACGGCAAGGGCAGCAGGGTCACCAGCGCCAACCAGGGGTTGATCGAGGCCAGGATCACCGCCGTCATCACCAGCATCAAGACATCGTTGAGGAAATCCAGCGCGTGCAGGGACAGGAACACGCAGATGCGATCCGATTCACTGCCGATGCGGGCGATCAGGTCCCCGGTGCGTTTGCCGCCGAAGTACTCCAGGCTCAGCGTCATCAGGTGGCTGAAGGTGCTGGTGCGCAAGTCGGCGCCGATGCGTTCGGACACCAGGGCCAACAGGTAGGTGCGCCACCAACCCAGACCCCAGGCCACCAGGGCCGACCCCAGGAGACCGCTGAGGTAGAGCATCACCAGCGTCGGGTCTATGGCCTGCCCGTTCTGAAACGGGATCAGGATGTCGTCCATCAGGGGCATCGTCAGGTAGGGGGGAACCAGGTGCGCGGCGGTGGACAGCACCGTCAGCAGCATGCCCAGGGCCAACTGTCCCTGATAGGGCTTGGCAAACCGCCAAAGTCGCAACAGCACCCAGGTCGACGGGGGTTGCAACAGTTCTCGGTTGCAGATCTCGCAGTCTTCGCTGTCCTCGGGCAGGGGCGCGTTGCAACTGGGGCAGCGGGCCGCCTCGTCTTCGCTGTCGTGGTCATGGACGGTGCCCTCCAGGGCCAGCACCGTGCGCTCGAACTGTTGCACCAGGCGCACCGCCGCCACATCGCGTTCCAGCGTGAAGCGCCACTGGGCCAGGCGCTGTTGCTCGTCGTGCAGCGACAGCAGACCCACGCCGCCCCGGTCGGTGTGCTGAAGCCGCAAGCCTGGGCGCAGGGGCCAGGTCTGCCTGGGGCCCAGCGGGTCGGCACGCCAAGACAGGCCGCTGGCGGTCAGCACCAGCTCGCTGGCGGCGAATCGCCCGGCGAGGTCGAGGTCCAAGTCCAGGCTGGCCAACACAGGGGCGTGGAGGCCGTCGGCCCCACCGTTGTCATCGGATGGATCGGAGCCCGCGTTGAGTGTCCAGTGGGGCGCCGGCGCCGATGGGTCCGGCTTGATCAGTTGGGATGGAGATGCAGACATGGGTGGAGCAGTACGGCGCAGCGCCGCCGGGGCGAGCCGGGAGCCGAGGGCCGGATTGTCCGATATCACCGCCTCATCCAGACCCATGACCACTCAACGCCTTCGGTCCGCTTCGGGTGGACAATCGCGACCCATGAATGACCAACGCCCCGACCAGGGCCCGCACGGCGCTGCCGAAGTCGGCCAAGCGCCGCTGGCAGCCGCCGGTATGCCCGCCACCCTCGACCTGCGCATCATGCGCGTGAACTTCCTGCGCGGGCCGAATATGTGGACCTACCGTTCGGTCCTGGAGGTCTGGCTGGACCTGGGCGAACTCGAGCAGTTCCCCACCCACAAGCTGCCCGGTTTTACCCAGCGCCTGCTGGCCATCGTGCCGGGCGTCGCCGACCACCACTGCGGCGTGGGCGAGAAGGGGGGCTTTCTCCAGCGCCTTGAAGGCGGTACCTGGATGGGCCATGTGCTGGAACATGTGGTGATCGAGGTCCTGGACCAGGCCGGCATGCCCACGGGCTTCGGCCAAACCCGCGAAACCTCGACCTCGGGCGTCTACCGCATGGTCTTTCGGGCCCGCGATGAAAAGGTCGCGCGTCAGGCCTTGTCCGTGGGCCACGACATCATCCGCGCGGCGCTCAACGCCCAGCGCTACGAACTCAAGCCGGCGCTGGATGCGCTGCGCGAGAAGATCGACCAGGTCTATCTGGGCCCCAGCACCGCCCACATCGTGGCGTGTGCCACCGACCGTGAGATTCCCCACATTCGCCTGAACCGGGGCAACCTGGTGCAGTTGGGCTACGGCGCACGCCAGAAGCGCATCTGGACAGCCGAAACCGACCGCACCAGCGCCATCGCTGAGGGCATCGCCAGCGACAAGGACATGACCAAGGAACTGCTGGCCGGTTGCGGTGTGCCGGTGCCAGAAGGCCGCCTGGTCGACGATCCCGATGACGCCTGGAGCGTCGCCCAAGGCATGGGCTGCGCCGTGGTGGTCAAGCCCACCGACGCCAATCATGGCCGCGGCGTCACGCTCGACCTCAGCGGCGAGGCCGAGGTGAAGGCCGCTTTCGCCGTGGCCGAGGCCGAGGGCAGTGGCGTCATGGTCGAGCGCTACATCCCTGGAGAAGAGCACCGTGTGCTGATCGTGGCGGGCCAGGTGGCCGCTGCAGCGCGGGGCGAAACCGTCTGGATCACCGGCGACGGCATCCACACCGTGGAAGAGCTGATCGCCCTGCAGATCAACAGCGACCCGCGCCGTGGCGATACCGAAGACCATCCGCTCAACCCCATTCTGGTTCGCCAGGAAGGTGAGGTGCAGATCACCATCCAGAAACAGGGTCTGGAGATCGTGTCGGTACCCGAGGCCGGCCGCCGCGTGTTGGTCAGCCGCAAGGGCAATATGGCCAACGACTGCACCGATGAGGTTCACCCGGAAGTGGCCCATGCCTGCGCGCTGGCGGCCCGCATCATCGGCCTTGACATTGCGGGTGTCGATCTGGTGTGCGAAGACATCGCCCGTCCCCTGGAGGAGCAGGGGGGCGCCATCGTCGAGGTCAATGCGGGCCCGGGTCTCTTGATGCATCTCAAGCCGGCCAGTGGTCAGCCGCGTGAGGTCGGCCAGGCCATCGTCGAGCACCTGTTCCCTGACGGTCGATCAGGCCGCATCCCGGTGGTGGGTGTCACCGGCACGTTGGACACCTCGGTGATTGCGCGCCTGGTGGCCTGGATGCTTCAGATGTCCGGTCCCGTGGTGGGCGTGGCCTGCAGGGACGGGCTTTTCGTGGGAAACCGCCGCGTGGAGCAGGGGGACGCGATCGGCTGGCAGGTTGCGCAGCGTCTGCTGGTCAACCGCAATGTGGAAGCCGCGGTGTTCGAAAGCAACCCAGTCACCATCTTGGAAGAGGGCTTGGTGTACGACCGCTGCAATGTGGGCATCGTCACCGACTGCGAACCCTTCACGGGTGCGGTGCGGCACGACATCGCCACGCCGCAGCAGCGCTTCAAGGTGTCGCGCACCCAGGTCGATGTGGTGCGCGCCGACGGTGCCGCGGTGCTGCACGCGGCACACGATCAGGTGCTGGCCATGGCCGAATTGTGCGATGGCGAGGTGATCCTCTATGCCGAGGATGGCGAACTGCCGGCCCTTCGCACGCATGCAGCCTCGGGTGGCCGCGTGGTGTACCTGGAAGGCCGCACCGTCACGATGGCGCGCGGTGACCAGGTCATTCCCGTGCTGAACATCGACCAGGACCTGCGCGTCACCACGCGCGAGGTGCCCCCCGCGGCCACGCTGGCCGCCGTGGCCGCCGCCTGGGCCCTGGACCTGTCGCCCGAGTTGATCGTGGCCGGTCTGGAGACCTTCGAACTGCGCCGGCCCCAGTGGCGCCCCGATCAGTCGGTGATCGCCTGAATCCGCTCAGAGCCTTGCACCTGACCCGTACAGCGCCACACGCTTTCCAACACCCGAAACCTCCACTGCCGTCATGGACATGATCCGCACCCGGGCCCTGCGTGGCCCCAACCTCTGGAGCCGCCACACCGCACTGGAGATGGAGGTCCGCTGTGAGCCTGACGAGCGCTCGGTCGACAGCCGTGCCGGCTTCGAAGACCGATTGCGGGCCCTGTGCCCGGGCCTGGGAACGCTGCGCACGCCCACGCGGCATGGCGCCATCACCTTGGCCCATGCCTTGGAGTCCACATTGCTGGCCCTTCAGGCCGCGGCAGGCTGCCCCGTGACCTTCAGTCACACCGAGCCGACGGCTGAAGACGGCGTGTTCCTGGTGGTGGTCGAGTACACGGAAGAAGCCGTGGCCCGCCGCGCGCTGGAGATGGTGCAGCGGATCGTTCGCGCGGCCTGGTCCCCCGAGACGGCGCTGCCCGAGGCCGCCAACCTGGACGGTATGGCCTGTGTCACGGCGTTGCGCGAGCTGGATGAAGATCTGCGCTTGGGCCCGAGCACCGGCGCCATCGTCTCGGCGGCCGTGTCTCGCGGGATCCCGTTTCGGCGTCTGACCACCGGCAGTCTCGTGCAGTTCGGTTGGGGCCACAAGCAGCGGCGAATTCAAGCCGCAGAGGTCGACAACACCAGCGCCGTGGCCGAGGCCATCGCCCAGGACAAGGACCTCACCAAGCACCTGCTGCAATCGGCTGCCGTGCCGGTGCCCATCGGCGCACCCGCCGCCACGGCCGCCGAAGCCTGGGCCATGGCCGAGCGCATCGGCCTGCCCGTCGTCGTCAAGCCTCAGGATGGCAGCCAGGGGCGCGGCGTCACGGTGAACATCACCACGCGCGCGCAGTTGGATGCCGCCTTCGCCACGGCCGCCGAGATCGGTGACGTCTTGGTTGAGAAGTTCTTGCCTGGGAGCGACTTCCGACTCTTGGTGGTGGGTGACCGTCTGGTGGCCGCCGCACGGCGCGACCCACCTCATGTGATCGGCGACGGCCGGCACACGGTGCGTGAACTGGTGGATATCGTCAATGCCGACCCGCGCCGCGGCAGCGGCCACGCCACCTCGCTGACCAAGATCCGCTTCGACGACATTGCCAAAGCGCGTCTGGTGCAACAAGACCTTACACCGGAGTCGGTTCCCGAAAAGGGTCGCCGTGTGGTGCTGCGCAACAACGCGAATCTCTCGACCGGTGGCAGTGCCACCGACGTGACCGATGACGTCCATCCCGAGGTGGCCGCTCGCGCCGTGGACGCTGCCCGCATGGTGGGCCTGCACGTGTGTGGCGTGGACGTGGTGTGCGAAACCGTCCAACGACCATTGGAAGACCAATCGGGTGGCATCGTGGAGGTGAACGCAGCGCCTGGCCTGCGCATGCACCTGAACCCGTCCTACGGCAAGGGCCGCGATATCGGCAACCCGATCGTGTCGGAGCTCTACAAACCTGGCGAAGATGGCCGCATCCCCCTGGTGGCCGTGACCGGTGTCAACGGCAAAACCACCACCACCCGGATGATTGCGCACGTGCTGGCCGCCCAAGCCCTTTGTGTGGGCATGACCAACACCGATGGGGTTTACGTGGGCGGCAGACAGACCGACAGCGGCGACTGCAGCGGACCCAAGAGCGCGCGCAATGTGCTGTCGCATCCGCATGTGCAGGCTGCGGTGCTCGAGTGCGCGCGCGGCGGCATCCTGCGTGAGGGCCTGGGCTTTGACCGCTGCTCGGTGGCCGTGGTCACCAACGTGGGAACGGGTGACCATCTCGGCTTGAACCACATCCACTCGGTTGAGGGCATTGCACGGGTCAAGAAGGTGATCGTCCAGAACGTGGCCCCCAGCGGTTATGCGGTGCTCAATGCAGCCGACCCCTTGGTCGCGGCCATGGCGGACGAGTGTCCCGGCCAGGTCATCTACTTCGCACGCGACTCGCACCACCCGCGCATCGCCTCGCATCGCGCCCGTGGTCGCCGAGTGGTCTTCGTGGAAAAGGGCGACCTGGTGGCGGTCGAGGGCAAGTTGCAGCACCGCTTGCCCTTGTCCGCTGTACCCATTACCCACGGCGGGGCCATTGGCTTCCAGGTGGAGAACACCTTGGCGGCGGTGGCCGCCTGCTGGGGCCTGAACATGGAGTGGGCCGACATCGTCAAGGGCGTGTCGAGTTTCGTCAACAACGCCGACAACGCGCCCGGCCGCTTCAACATGATGAACTACCGGGGCGCCACACTCGTGGCCGACTACGGCCACAACCCCGACGCCATCAACGCCCTGGTGCAGGCCTTCAACGCCCTGCCGATCGCCGACGACGGCAAGCGCACCGTGGTGATCAGCGGCGCGGGCGACCGGCGTGACGAAGACCTGCGTGAGCAGACGCGCATCCTGGGCGACTCCTTTGACCAGGTGATCCTCTACGAAGACCAATGCCAGCGTGGCCGAGCCGATTGGGAGGTGGTGAAGATCATGCGCGAGGGATTGCAAGGCGCCTCACGCACCACCCACATCGAGGAAATCCGCGGCGAATTCGTGGCCATCGACGCGGCCTTGTCCCTGCTCAAGGGTGGCGACCAATGCCTGATCCTGGTGGACCAGGTGGAGCAGGCGCTGGCGTACCTCGAAGAGAAGTGCCGCAGCTGACGACGGGCGCCTAGGCGAACAGGCCCTTGTGCGCCTCTCGCAGCAGGTTCTTCTGCACCTTGCCCATCGCGTTGCGTGGCAGTTCGCTTTGCACGAACACCCGCTTGGGCACCTTGAAGTTGGCGATCCGCGACTTGAGCGTGGACAGGATCGATTCCGGGTCCAGTGAAGCGCCGGCCTGGGCAATGACCACCGCCACCACCGCTTCGCCGAAGTCCGGGTGCGGCACGCCGACCACCGCACTTTCGGCCACGCCGCTCATGTCGTTGATCACGCCTTCGATCTCCGCGGGGTACACGTTGTAGCCGCCGCTGATGATCAGGTCCTTGCTGCGGCCGACGATGGTCACGCGACCCGAGTCGTCCATCACGCCCACATCGCCCGTCTTGAACCAGCCATCGGCCGTGAACTCTTCGCGGGTCTTTTCCGGCATGCGCCAATAGCCCGCAAAGACATTGGGCCCGCGCACTTCAATGCCGCCGATCTCGCCGCGGGGGCACTCCCGGCCCTGGTCGTCGCGCACCCGCACACCCACGCCCGGCAGCGCAAAGCCCACGGTGCCGCCGATGCGCTCACCGTCTTGGGCTGCATAGGGGTTGGAGGTCAGCATGACGGTCTCGCTCATGCCATAGCGCTCCAGGATGGTGTGACCGGTGCGCGCCTTCCAGGCTTGGAAGGTTTCGGTGAGCAGCGGCGCCGAGCCGCTGATGAACAGCCGCATCTTCGAGCAGGCCGCCTGGCTCAGCGCCGCCTCGCCGAGCATGCGCACATACAAGGTGGGCACGCCCATGAAGACCGTGGCCTCTTGGAGCCGCGCAATCGTGGCCTTGGGGTCGAAGCGCGAGAACCAGATCATCTTGGAGCCATTGATCAGCGCGCCGTGCGTGGCCACGAACAGGCCATGCACATGGAAGATGGGTAGGGCGTGCACCAGCACATCACCGGCCTGCCAGCCCCAATAGCGCTGCAGCACCTGCGCATTGCTCAACAGGTTGCCGTGGGTGAGCATCGCGCCCTTGCTGCGCCCGGTGGTCCCGCTGGTGTACAGAATGGCGGCCAGGTCGTCGGCTGAGCGCGGCACCACGGCGTGCACATCCGAATGCGGCGCGGCGCGTTCCAGCAGGGTACCGGTTCGGTCGTCGCCCAGGGTGAACACATGCCGAGTGCCCTTGAGAAAGGCCAACTTGCTGATCCAGCCGAAGTTCTTCGGTGAGCACACCACCACAGCCGGTTCGGCGTTGTCGATGAAGTACTCGATCTCCGCCGCCTGGTAGGCGTTGTTCAGCGGCAGGTACACATGGCCCGCGCGCAGCACCGCCAGGTAAAGGATCAGGTTCTCGACGCTCTTGTCCACTTGCACCGCAATGCGTGACTGCGCGGGCAGGTCCAGGAAGCCCAGCAGGTTGGCGATGCGCGCACTGGCGTGCTCCAGGTCACCCCAGGTGTAGTGCAGCGGGGCCACGTCCTGGCCCACCGACGCGTCGGCGGTTTCCACCGCCACCGCACTCAAGTCGGCCGGAAAGCCCGCACGCAGTGCGGCGTAGAGGTTGTGATGGCTCATGGTCAAGGGTCGTGCTGGCGCGCCTGTGGGCCTCAGTCGAGTTTGGCACCCGATGCCTTCACCACTTCGGCCCACCGCTTGACTTCACCCGAGACGAAGCGGCCGAAGGCCTCGCCGTACAGGTTCGGCGTTTCGGTTCCCAACCCCGTCCAGGTGTTGCGCAGCTCGGTGGATTCCAAGGCCTTGCGCATCTCGGCCTGCATGGCGCTGATCACATCAGCCGGCGTTCCCTTGGGCGCCCAGATGCCGTACCAGGTGGCCACCTGGT
>RFTU01000050.1 GCA_009923315.1 Betaproteobacteria bacterium | reverse complement strand
GAGCCGTCATGAACGAGACATTTGCACAACTGATCCGTGAGCTTCGCGCCCACCTCGAAATGCCCGACATGCCGGGAGACGACAGTCAGGAGTGCGGGCTGGAGGTCGACGGCACCCTGGTGATTTTCGTGCCCGATGAGCCGGCGCAGGCCATGGCCCTGTATTCAGACCTCGGCGTTCTGCCGCAAGCCCAGCGTGAGAACGTCATGGAGGCCTTGCTGCGCGCCAATTTCGGCTGGCACCAAACGCGAGGCGCAACGCTGGCCGTCGAGGGGGATACCCAAACAGTGGCGCTCATGCGGCGCATACCGCTGCAGGGGCTGCAGTCTCAGACGCTCTTGACAATCGTGGAAGATTTTCTGGGAGTCGCTCGGCAGTGGGAAGAGGTGCTCGGATCTGCGGGGAGCGAAGGGGCAGGCGCTCAGGGCGGCGGTGGATCCGCCACGGTGCACATGCCACCGCCTTCTGGAATGGCCTGAGTCGCCATGGCCTGATGGGGCTTTCCGATGATTCCCAGTGAGGCAAGCAACATCGGGTTTCTGTTGTCAAGTCTTGCGAAAACTGGCACCCCAAGGCCCTGAAAGGGGCCTGGGGTCGTCTTTGAATCCCTCGGCAGCGGTGAGCTGCGCCCCGCGAATCGCTGGGTATGAAGGGGGAACGGCTCCGGCGGGTTTCGGTTTCGAGATTCCCCGGGTTTGTCGATTTTGGGCGGGTTTGGTGTTTGTCGACCTGTGGTGCCACGATGAGATGGCACGGCTTGTTGACTTTCCTGAAAGGACACCATGATGACCCGCACGACCTCCCTTGTGGTTCCGACGCTTGCAGCCAGAGCGCGTCGGGGTTTCTTTGCCTTGGCCCTGTCGGCTGCTGCACTGGGCAATGCCTGGGCGCAGAGCGCCGTACCCTGGCAGGTTGACACGTACTACGCCGCCGGAACGGTGGTCAGCTACGAAGGCCGCCTCTACCGCGCGCTGGTCAACCAGGTCAACTGGGCCGCAACGGGCTGGAACCCCACCACCACCGCCTTGTGGACTCCCGTCCAGGGAACCACAAGCGCTGCCCCGTCCACATCCACCTCCACCTCCACCCGGGGGTGCAGTCGCCAGCGTCTCAGCGATCAATTACAGGGCGAATTGGTGGACAGCGGGTGACAACCCGACCAACCGCAGTGGCCCAGCCGGCAGCGGTCAACCCTGGACCGCGTTGGGTTCATGTTCGGCGTCTGCGAGTCCGACCTCCGTGAGCACGTCGACGGTGTCGAGCACCAGCACGTCAACGAACACGAGTGCGACGACATCGAGCACGAACACCACGGCGCCCAGTAGCACGGCCTCAACGGCAAGCACCACCAATCCCCCCGTGACGGCGGCCCCGACCGATTCGCTCAGCGATCCGACGGCGCGGTCGGCCTCCCAGTCGTCCCGCGCCTACACCGTCTACTACCCCAGCTGGAGCGACAACTGGTTCGACGCCACCGGCAAGACACTGGACCAGGTGTTCCGCGCGAGTACGTTCGCCCGCATTCCGGCCACCTACACCCATGTCATCGTGGCCTTCGCACGCCCGAATTTCAGCTGGGCCGGCCTTCAGGCCAACACCTGGGCGGGCACCGGCATCGACTTCAACAGCCGGCCTTCGGACATCAAGGCGGCCATCGATGTCCTGCGTGCGCGCAACATCAAGGTTCTGCTGGCCGTCGGGGGCGCCACCTACAACGATTGGGCCGCGCTGGCCGCCGAAGGTCATGCGGGCCGTGGTCCGACCATCGATGCCCTGGCGCGCATCATGTCCGAGCTCGGCTTCGACGGTTTGGATGTGGACTTCGAGATCGAGGGTGTTCAGGCCTACGCAGGTGCCGTCAAGGCGATGCGAAGGGCGGTGGATCAAGCCGGTGGCGGGCGCACGCTGGCCGTGGCAGCGTGGTCCACGGGTGCAGACTGCACCAGCGCCACCGCATTGGATCCGCAATGCGCCGGCAAGGGGACAACCTACTGGGGAGGCAAGGCCGGTCTGGAGCGTCAACTCGTGCGCAGCTATCCCGAACTCGCCACGGCTTTCGACATGGTCAACATCATGTCCTACGATGCACGCTTCGAGCACTATGACGGCGTGACCGCCTGGAAGCAGTACCGCGAATTGTTCCCCAGCGGCACCATCGTCTCGATTGGTTTTCAGACGGCGCCCGAAGGATGGGCTGGAGGTTTGCTGGTGGTCAACAACGCCGATGCGCAATGCCCCGGCTCGATCATCCTGCAGGACAGCTATGGCTTCAATGTGAACCAGCCGTACTCGGTGGAGCGTTATCTCCAGGCCGTCATCGGCAGCACCGCGGTCAATCGCAACCGGCGCGACGGCGCGATGTTGTGGCACGCCATGAAGGCCGCCAATGGCAGTTGCGGGGCAGCGCCCTTGGCGGCAACGGGAACCATCAGCCAGAAGACCGCGTCCATGCTGAGCCTTCCCTACGATCCAGCCCTTCAGGCCAGCCCCTGGAAGTGAGCGCGATCTGCCGGTTCAGTGCAGCCGACCCACCGCCGCGACGGTGATGTCATCGGATTGCGCGGTGCCGGCAGCGTGCTTGTCCACGTCGGCAAACACGGCGTCCACCAAGTGCTGTGGGTCGGTCTTGCCTTGAGAGGACAAGGCGGCCACCAGGCGCTCCATCCCGTACTCGCGACCTTGTGAGTCGAACGCCTCGGAGACGCCGTCGGTCACCAACACCAACGTTTGATCGGCATGCAGCGCCAGTGTCTGTTGTTCATAGCGCATGCCTGGCATCACCCCCAGGGCCAGATCACCCGGTGTGGGCAGCACCTGGACCTTCCCGCCCGGGCTGCACAGCACAGGTGGCAGATGTCCGCCATTGGCGCAGGTGGCGAGCCCGGTCCCCGAATCCAAGACCGCCACGAAGACCGTGACGAAGAGGTCCAGGGGATTGGAGGTGCACAGGTCATCATTGGCCAGCTCGAGGCATTGCGCAGGATCAGCGCCCTGGCGCAGGTGCAGGGCCACGCTGGTGCGCGCCATGGCCATGAAGAAGGCCGCTGCGATGCCCTTGCCGGATACATCGGCCATGACCACGGCCACGCGACCGGGTGCCAGCGGGATGAAGTCATAGAAGTCCCCGCCCATTTGCTGCTGCATCCGCACACGCGCAGCACCCGCAAGGCCTGCAATCGGTGGAAACTGCTCGGGAAGGATGCCCAACTGCAGCCGGCGCGCGAGATCGAGTTCCGAGCCGATCACGGCCTGGGCTTGGGACAACGCCACATTCTTCTGCAGCAACTCCTGGGTCCGATCGGCAACTCGGTCCTCCAGAACCTGCTCGCGGTTCTGAACCTGTCGCGCCATCGATTCGAAGACAAGTCCGAGTTGCCCGATCTCATCGCGCTGGCCTTGCACGGCAGAGAGCTGATCCACCGTGGAAAAGTCGCCCTGTCCAATGCGAGAAGCCACCCCCGTCAAGGCCTCCAAGGGCCGGGTCAGTCGCCGCGCAAACAGGTGCGCCAGGCCCGCGCCACCGGCCAACACCGCCAGCCCACTCAAGAGCGCAAAGCGCAATTGCTGACCCAGACGAGAGTCCAGGTCCTGGCGATCGAAGTGGGCGATGAATGCGCCGTTTTCACTGCCATCCGGAGAGCGGAACGCGGCGTACACGACAGCCGACCCGGGGCGCAGTTCACTTTGAGCTCGACCGCTGGCCATGGCGTGCTGCAAGGCGGCCTTGTCAAGGTCGCTGAGGGTCGCAGGCTCTGAGCCAGCCGCATCCACCAAAGGACGCAGGTTCTCATCGACAACCACCAGCCCCTGCTGCAATACCTTGGATCGAACCAGTGAATGGTTCAGGTGTTGCAGTGACAGCCGATCACGGATGCGTTCGACGAAGTGGTCCTCCATGCCGATTTGCACGATTCGAGGCTTGTCCACCCCGGGCACACCCGCGTACTTGAAGAAACGGCCGTCCAGGTCACGCGCGCGCGACGGTTGAACCACCTCGCGCACCTTGCCTGAAAGCAGTGGCCAGAATGCCGAGGCTTGCGGTTGAAGTTGAGGGTCGGGACTGAACGTGAACGAACTGCCGGCCGGCACCGTGAGGTAGGCCCGTCCCGTGGAGTCGGTGATCCACATTTCGGCGACGCCGATGTCGGCGGCCACGCGTTGAAGCTCGCGTTCAAGCTCCTGGGTCGGCAAGCCTCTGCGCTCGGCCAGGGCCACGAAATGGGCCACCACCCGGGCGGTGGAGGTCATGTCCTGGCCCAGGGCGGTTTCCAGTTCGTCGGGCAAATCGCGGGACAGTCCAACGGCCTGGCCGATGACCGAGCCCAGGAGTTCTCCGTCCACCTGCACCTGCTCCAGCAGCGCCCGTTTGGCACTGTGACTGCCGGCCCAGATGGACAGCGCGGAGGCGGCCACGACGATGCTGGTGGCCAGCGCAAAGACCTTGCGTCCAAGCGAGTTGATCACGGTTGAGCGCCTCGCCGCTTGCCCAGGGTCGTCACGTTGCAGCCATCCCGCCGTTCATACGTGAAGGAATCGGCCATGGTCAAGGTGAGGTGAACGCCCAAACCGCCGATGGGCCTGTCCTCCAGGCTGGCGTCCAGATCGGGGGCGGGCGCTTGACGCGGATCGAATGGCATCAGGTTGTCGGTGATGCGGATGCGAATCCAATGGTCTTCCTCCCAACATTCGACCCGAACCCAGGCTTGCTCAAGTGGAAGGCCCGCCTGAGGGCATCCATGCGTCATGGCATTGACGACGAGTTCTTCGACCATGAACAGAACCTGATGCTGTACCGCCTCGTTCCACCGCTGGATTTGACTGTGGGTGGTGATGGCCTCCTGCACGGAAGACCAATGGCTCAATGATCTTGGGACCGTGATGTCCAGTGGATCGCGCGGATTCGTCACGATCTTGCTGCCCGGGGGAAAGGCCGACTGTTCGGCGCGCCAGCCTTGCTGCACAATCGTGGACATGCACAACGTGTTCTCACCGAAAGGACGAATCGACTCGGCCAATGCGGCGGCGGCAGAGGCCGAAGTGTTGGCCTTGCTCGAGAGGACCGGGCCTTCGATCATTCTCGATTTGGCAAGCTTGGAGTACGCCAGCAGTGCAGGCCTTCGCGTGTTGCTGGTGGCGGCCAAACAGGCCCGTGCCAAAGGCGGGCAGGCGCTCATCGTGGCCCCCAGGCCGGCTGTGCTGGATGTTTTGCGCATGAGCGGATTTGACAAGATCATTCCGCTGGTGGCCAGCCTGGAAGAAGCCGCAACACGGCTGGCTTAGCCCGAGGCTTCTAGGAGGCTGCCCGGGCGGCCAAGGTGGCCGGCGTCTGACCCTGAGAAGCTGCCTGGGTGGCCTTGGCGAGCTCCTTCTTGAGCGCTTGGATGTTGGCTTCCGTCCGAGCGATCCGACGGCGCAAATCACTGGTCTCCCCATTGGCCCGAGCTTCCTTGCGCAACTGCTGCAGGGTCCGTTGTTCCGTGGCCAGCGTGGATTGAAGCGCACGCCGCGCAGTCGAAGGGTCGGCCTTGGCCCCGGGCTCGGAGTCACGCCCTTTGCCGCTGGTGGCCACCGCCTCGTTCGGGGTGGGAGAGGGCGCAGCGTTCGACGGCTTGCCTCCGATCATGTCGGGGGTCAACAGGCTTGGCCCGCCGGCACCTGAGCCAGCGCCGGAACCGGTCACGGCGTTGCCCGTCCCGCCGGCCGGGGCCCCAGCGCCGATCAGCACCACGGCAGGAGCCGCCGGGAACACTTTGGTGGTGGACGGCAAGTTGTCGGAGGCCTGCACCTCCTGAACGCGGGCCACCACACGGCTCTTGATGAGAAACAGGCGCTCGCGGCGTTGCGTGGAGTTCGAATTCGTCGCGAACAGTGAACCGATCAGCGGAATGTCCCCGAGCAGAGGAACTTTGCTGCGGCCCACCACGGTCTGCAGCGAGTTGTATCCGCCGATCAGGAGGCTTTCGTCGATTCCCAGGCTGGCCTCAGTGCTGACCACACCTTTGCGCACCGTGGGCAGCACCCCGCTGGTTCCGGGTTGAACCTGCCCGTCCTCGATATCCACGGTCAGGAAAACCGATTCGGCGCCCGATCGATTCGACAGTCGGGGCGTCACCCGGAGCGTGGTCCCGGCGGTCACGGGCGTGACCAGCGCAGTCCTCTCGGAAGTGGTCTGGATGTAGACGGTTTCCGACAAGTCGATCACCGCCCCAATGTTCTCGGTGGTGAGAATCGACGGCCGCGCCTGGATGCTGGCGTCGCCTTGCTGTTCCAGCGCCCGCAGGCGCGCGACGAGGTACCGGCTCGCGCCATCCAGGATGGCGGTTGTGGGGGTGGCCACACCCGCATTGCCCGTGATGATGGAGATGGTGTTGGCGTCTGGCGCAGTGGTGACATTCCCAAAGCCTGCCGCTGTGGAACCACCACTGCCCCGAACACCCCAGGCGATGCCCAATTCGGCCAACTTCGTGGTGTTGACATCCACGATGAGCGCCTCAATCTCGATCAGAGGCGCCGGCACATCCATCTGCGCGATGAGGCTGGTGTAAAGCGGGATGCGATCCGGCGCATCCTGCACGATGATGGCATTGAGCCGCGGATCGGACTGGATGTTCGGACGCGGGCGACCCTGGCTGGACATCAGACCGGAACCGGAACTTCCCGCGCCGGCGCCCGACGCCGCTCCCGCGCCGGCCGCTGAACCGCCGGGTGTACTGCCCATGGCGTTGTTCCCGCCTGAGCCACCAAGCGCCTGGCCAGCGGCGCCCGGGGCACCGATCGAAAACCCCATGCCGGCCCCTGAGTTGGTGGCCGAGGACGAGCCACCCGATGGCCCCGCCTCGACCCTCAACCCGGCGTTGGTGGGCGACGCTGCTCGAACCGTACCCGCCACATTCGTCTGAAACAGGTTGCGCAGCACCGTGGCCACGCCCGGGACGATGATCTCGCGGTCTCGGTAGGCCACCGTGCGGTCGTCCACCGACGCGTAGCGAAGGCGGTACATCACCACTTGTTGACCACCAGGGGCACGGGGTAGGGCCGCGATGGTGCGCTCGACCAGTTCTGCGTAGGTCTTGGGACCCGACACCACCGCGATCCCTTGGTCCGGGATCTCGCTCCAGCCGTACTTGGGTTCGAAGACCTGCAGGTCGGTGAGCACCTGGCGCACGCTGTTGGAGCCACCCACGGTGGGAATGGAGACCGTGCGAACCACGGTTTCCTGCAGCCGCGAGATGTGCAGGACGCCGGCGTGGGTGTACCAAGTCAGGCCATAGACCCCCAGGAGTCGATCCAAGAACTCACTCGGATTGCGTACCGTGAATCGACCATTGACGGTGTTGTTCAAGCCCTCTGGGAGGGCGACCGAAAGACTGAAGCCGCCTGCAAATTCGCGCAGCACTTGCGACAGTGGGGCACGATTGGCGAAGTAGGTGTAGGGCGCATCGCCCCAGGGGGGAGGAGAGGCCAGCGCCGGCGCTGAGATCGACGTCAGCAGCGCCAGAGCCAGGGAAGTCAGTCGGCGACGGTGATTGATAGTTCGACCTCGATGGTTCACAAAACCTCTCGCCAGAGATCCACCTCGTTGACCAGATCCTCAACCCGAGCCCCCAGTTCACGGGTCGTGGCCACTGCATCGGCGCGAAGCTGCAGCCACAGCGACCCACCGGGGGAATCTGCTGTCAGGACACAGGCCGAGTCACGCACCCGACCCAGCGCCATTTCCATGGCCCTGCGCAGCAGATTATCTTTGCCTGTGGCATCCAGCGGAATGTCGGCGACCCTGGCCGTGATCAGAATGTTGCTTTGGGACAACTCCCTGAGCGTCACACGAACGTCACCCAGGGTGAAGCTGAGGGCCGCACCCGG
Organism: Betaproteobacteria bacterium; assembly: GCA_009923315.1. Classification (GTDB taxonomy): domain Bacteria; phylum Pseudomonadota; class Gammaproteobacteria; order Burkholderiales; family Burkholderiaceae_C; genus RFTU01. The sequence goes on along the minus strand of RFTU01000050.1, from coordinate 8,996 downwards.
CACATCGATTCGACGGCTGAGCCCTTGTTCGCTGGCCCATGCGTTGATCAGTTCTCGACTCATGGCTGTGCACCGCTGGCATTCGAATCCAGGCCGCGCAACAGCCGCAGGACGGCCGCCACGGGCTCGATCAGATCCGAGGGTATGTACTGGTCGGCCTGTCCCTGCTCGAAGAGGGCCCGGGCCAAGGGGACATCCTGCATCACCGGGACACCGGCCTCGCGCGCGGCTTCAATCATTTGGGTCGCCAAAGCGCCTTCTCCCTTGGCCAGAAGGATCGGCAGGGGCGTCGTGTCTTCGTCGTATCGAAGCGCAATGGCCAGGTGGGTGGGGTTGGTGATCACGACGCTGGCTGATCGCGCACTGGTGACGGCGTCGTTTTGCATCATCTCCATGTGGAGTTGCTTTCGCTGACTCTTGATGAGCGGGTCACCCTCCATGCCCTTGTATTCCTGCTTGACCTCGTCCTTGCTCATCATGAGCCCCTTGGTGTAGGAGTGCCGCTGCCAGGCCAGGTCGGCCAGCGCAATCACCCCGTAGGCCAGACCCGTGTAGATGATCATCGTCTTGAGAACCTCGGCCATGATCAGGCCCAGATCACTGACATCGCGGTGGATCAGCCCCATGAGAAGCGGGAGGCTGTCCAGCACCAGGTTGTAGAGAACGGCGCAGATGACGGCGATCTTGGCAGCGCTCTTGAGGAATTCAACCAGCGATTTCTGCGAAAAGATGTTCTTCGCATTTGAAACCGGATTGAGCTTCTTCCCCGAGGGCTTCAGGGCTTCAAAGGAGATGTTCAAGCCGGTTTGGATGGCCTCGCAGAACAAGCCCACGGCGATCACGATCAACAGGATCGGCGCCAGCAGACGCGCGCATTGGAGCAGGAACTCCTCGGCCACCAGTGCCACGGCCGAGTGGAACTCCACGCCGATGTAGTTCATCGGCAGCAGCATCAGCGCCGAGAGGTCCTCGACGATGGCACGACCCGCGGCGATGAAGTAGCCGAATAGGGCGACCACCAGAGCCGTTTGCGTGAAGTCCTTGCTCTTGGCGACTTCGCCCCGCTTTCGGGCGTCCCGTATCTTTTTCTCTGAGGGTTGTTCGGTCTTCTCACTCACGGCCCGGTCCTCCCAACAAGGGACTCAGGCGTTGCAGCCACACCGTGGTTTGCCGGATGGGTTCGAGCCCGAAGTCAAACAGCGTGGCGGCGTATAGGCACAGCACGAAGATCCCCAGTGCGCTCTTGATGGGCATCGCCAGAAAGAAAACCTGCAGTTGCGGGGCAAAACGGTTGGCCAGGGCCAGCCCGAGTTCGGCCAGGAACATGGCCATGAGGGCCGGCGCAGCCAGCAGCAATCCCAGGGTCATCAACCGGTTGATTTGCTGCAGCAGCAGCGTGGCGGCTTCCGGTGTCCAGCGCGGCCAGAAGGACAGGGGAGGCCACTGCCGGTAGCTGTCGTAGATGAGGCCCAGCATCACCTGGATCCCGCCGGCCACCATGAAGAAGGTGATGAAGGCCATGGCCGTCAGCATGCCCAATGGTGAACTGTCGTGCCCGGTCAGCGGATTGAGCGTGGCGGCCATGCTGGCGCCCCGCTGGTTGTCGATGACGAAGCCCAAGGTCTCGAATATCCAGAATGGCACCGCCACCAGGAAGCCCAAGATGGCACCCAGGACCGCCTCTTTGCCAACCAGAAGGATCAACTCCGGTCCGAAACCGATCGTCGCCACAGGCAGCGTGGGCAGGATCAGCAATCCCAACCCCGCACTGATGCCAAAGGCAATCGTTCTGGGCACGATGCTTCGGTTGAACAGCGGCACCAGCAGAAACATCGGCATCAGCCGTGCCTGCACCAGGGTGAGACCCAAGGCCAAGCTCTTCATGTCCTCCAGGCTATTGAGTCGCAAGGGGTCCATGGTCCTGCTCGAGTGGGTACCGGCGGGTCAGCGCTGCGTCCGCCCGATGCTTTCGAAGATTTCGATGCCGTAATTTCTCAACTCGCCACCCATCCAACTCGCCGTGAGGAACAAGGTGATCGCCACGGCGATGAGTTTGACCGCAAAGGACAGCGTTTGCTCCTGGATTTGCGTCAGGGCTTGAAAGAGACTGAACAAGGTGCCGACGATCGAGGCCACCAGGATGGTGGGCATCGAAAGGATGAGTGTCAGATACAGCGCCTGAACCAACAGGCCCACGACATCTTGTGCGTTCATGTAGGCGTTCCCGTGAGTGAGGGCCCGATTGGCGATGCGCTCATCGGTATGTCAGGACAAGCCCCTGGATCAAGCGTGTCCAGCCGTCGAGCATGACGAACAGGAACAACTTCAGCGGCATCGAGATCGTGACCGGCGAGACCATCATCATCCCCATGGCCAACAGGATGTTGGACACGACGATGTCGATGACGACAAAGGGCAGGAACAGCAGAAAGCCGATCTCAAAGGCCTCGGTCAGCTCAGAAATCATGAAGGCCGGCAGCAGCACCAGGAGGTCCCGCTCACGCACGTTGGCCGATAGCGCTGGCCCCCAGAGCGTGCGGGCGGTCTGAACGAAGAAGTCGCGGTGTCTGCGGTCACTGTGCTTGAACAGGAAATCACGCATCGGTTCTGCACCGGTGCCGATGGCCTTGAAGACCGACTCGACCGATCGTGTGGGCGCCGGTACTTCGCTGACCTTCTCGTACATGTGCTGACCCACCGGGGCCATGATGTAGGCCGACAAGATCAGGGCCAGCCCATACAGCGCCAGGTTCGGAGGGACCTGTTGCACGCCCAGAGCGTTTCTCACCAAGGCCAGCACCACGGCGATCTTCAGAAAGCTGGTGCAAACGACCACCAGCGTGGGCACCAGCGCCAACAGCGCCAGCACCAGAGCCAGTGAGATCGGATCAAAGGGGGTCATGTGCCAGTGCCGAGCTGCACCACCTGAACGCCCAGGCGGCCGTCAACATCCACGAGTTTGCCCAAGCCCACGGTCGCACCGTTGGCGCGAATCGTCACGGCTGCATCCAGCGGGCGATCCAGATTCAGCACCTCGCCGGGCTGTAGGTGCTCCAGTTCCGACAGGGTCATCGTCTTGTGTCCCACATCAAAGCTCAGGCGTACCCGAAGGCCGTCACGCCATGGTTGCGTGGGCGAGTTTTCATCGAGAACGGGGTCGGGCTCATGACCCGCTCCATCGTGATCCGGTTCATCGCGCATTTCGAAGGCCTCGTTTTGGATGGTGAGCAGGGGGTGTTGGACGCTGACTCGCAGGCCGCGCGACCGGCCATCGGTCAGCGGGATCATCAGGGCCAGGGAGTCGGGCTGCTCACCTGGGCGGGATTCGATGAACACGACATCACCGCATGCGAGCTCACGAAAGGACTGCGCCGGCAGATCGGTCCACCCCAGGCGCAAATACCCGTGCAGTGGCAGCCGCTCGGGGTCGACTCCGTTGTCGGCGACCTGCGGTGCCGAGGACAACAGACTGGCCAGCATCATCAAGCCCAGGCTGTCGGAGCGCAGGACTCCCCGCAGCCATGACGCGGAGGTGGGGGCCTCCAGGCTTAACTCGAACGTGTGCTGCAAGCCGTCGGGCATGCCGGGCATGGTCGCATCAGCATGCTTGACCCTGGCAGTGCCGCGTCCGCAGGCGGTGAGTGCAGCGGCTGCCCACTGCACCGCATGGCTGAGGCCGTAGCGCCGCCAGTGCTCCGGCATGGGAGAGCCGACGCTGGCGCCCATCACCACCGTCGCCCACTCCTCGGCCATCGCGCTGGGAAGTTCAAGGCTGAGTTGGGCCCCGCTCCACTCAAGCCGACTGCGAAGCCATCCGTCCTGCGGTCTCCAGGACGAATCCATCCAACGCAGTGACAGTCGCGCAGGTTCCGGGCTCGGCACCGAGGCGGGCCCATCTTTGACCGGCAGGTGGATGGCGCGGCGGACCAGGACCTGCAAGGCCTGGGCTTCGCTGGAGCCGATTCGCGGCAGTGTGAGCGGTTTTTCGTTCAAGGCTAGGGTCTACCGAGCGCTGGAGCAGGCATAAACAGCGGGATGGCCATCCTGTTCATGGTTGATCCAGACTTGCCATGAACCCGCATGGGGCAACTGCTCGGCCACCACGCACCACACGGCATCATGCTGCAGTTCCCGGGCGAGCTCTGCGGCCATCTCCCGCGCCGGGGCTGCCAGCCTGAGGAAGGAGGATTCATCCCGGCAGCGAAATTGGGCCACCCACGCTCCTGCATCCTCGAAGACCCACATCTCGACGCCTGGCCAGCTCTCCTCATCGAGGCCCAGGCGCACGCTGCGCCGATTGCCGCCGCTCCCGTCGCGACCCACCGCCAGGCTCTTGACCATGCCCTGCAGTTGTTGAAGCGACTTGGGTTGGTGGTCGGTCACTGCCGCACTGGCCGACTCGGGCCTTCGGCCCAGCAAGGCAAAAGGCCCCGTGGGTGTTGAGTGGGTCGGCTGCGCAACCTCAGGCCCCGGCGAGGGGGGTGACGACTGTGGGTCAGGGCGGCCCGTGCCCTGATGCAGGGCTCGAGCAAACCGCTGGGGGTCACCGGGTGTGGGGTCGTGACGCGGCCTCGAAAAGGTCTCCTGGCCTGCCCGACCGCCAGCTGCAGGGTCTCTGGCGGTGATACGGTCGGATCGTTCAGTCATCGCCTCCTCCCCAATCGTCGCGCTCGCGGACCACACTGGCCAGTTCCTCCAGTTCCAGTTCCTCGCGGCGCTCGGCTTCCTGGGCGACCGCACCATGGTGCAGACGGGCCAGTTCGGTGAACTTGTTGCGCGCGATGCCGGCCAATCGATAGTGCTCTCCCGCCTGCTTCATCAGGTCCTGCGCCTGCTGCCTCTGGCGAAGGCGCGCGGCCCATTCCTCATCCAGTTCCTGCTGTGTGCGCCTGAGTCCGGCGATCGAGGAATGCAGATCATCGATATCCCTGACCCTGACGATGCGGCTGCACAATTCGCGATACCAGCGGTCTTCCTGCGCCACGGCCGACTGCGCGAACGCATCCCGCTGCTCCTGCGCCCGCTTCTCCATGTCGTGGGCGAGCCGCAGGTCCTGTCGAGAACGGTGCAAGGCCGTTTCTGCCTGCCGTTCACGGAAGGTCTTGATGTAGAGGAGCTCGTCAACGATGGCCATGTGGTGTCGCGGGCGGCCTCAAGTTGAATGGCTGGGTTGCGTGAGCTCGGTCAGCACGGCCAGGGACTGGTCGAACTGGGCCCGGTCATCGGTACGTTGGCGCAGGAACTTTCGGATGTCGTCAATCTTGTCGATCGCTTCATCGGTGGTGCGATCCCCTCCGCGCTTGTACTCGCCGATCTTGACCAGCAATTCGACCTCGGCGTACTTGGCCATCAACTCGCGCATGCGACCGGCGGCCTGTCGATGATCGGAGGCCACCACGTTGTTCATGACGCGACTGGCTGAAGCGAGCACGTCAATGGCCGGATAGTGGTTGGAGGCCGCCAGCGAGCGGGAAAGGACGATGTGGCCGTCCAGGATGGAGCGGGTTTCATCGGCGATGGGCTCGGTCATGTCGTCGCCCTCCACCAACACGGTGTACAGAGCGGTGATCGATCCCTTGTCGTTCATGCCGACCCGTTCCATGAGCTTGGGCAAGGTGGCAAAGACCGATGGAGGGTAGCCTCTGCGCGTCGGGGGCTCGCCAGCAGCCAGGCCGATCTCCCGCTGCGCGCGTGCGAAGCGGGTGACGGAGTCCATCAGGAAGAGCACCTTGCGGCCCTGGTCTCGAAAGTATTCGGCGATGGCTGTGGCCACGTAGGCCGCCTTGGCGCGCTCCATGGAGGACTTGTCCGACGTGGCGCAAACGATCACCGCGCGTTGGCGGCCTTCCTCGCCAAGCTCGTGCTCGATGAATTCGCGCACTTCACGTCCTCGCTCGCCGATCAGGGCGATGACGATCACATCGGCCTTGGCACCCTTGACCAACATGCCCAGCAAGGTGGACTTGCCCCCGCCGGCCGCCGCAAAGATACCCATGCGCTGACCCTCACCCACCGTGAGAAGCCCGTCAATGGCGCGCACGCCCATGGGCAGCGGATCCTTGATGATCCGTCGCTTCATCGGGTCCGGCGCTTCAGCAAAGACAGGATAGTAACGATCGGCCTGCAACGGGCCCTTCTGTTGCGCGTCCATGGGTTGACCCAGACCATCAAGCACACGCCCCAGCAGCCCATCGCCCACCGGCACCATGTGTGCTCGTCCGGTCGGCGTGACTTCCGTGGTGGCCGAAATGCCGTACATGTCGCCGATAGGGGTCAGCAGGGCGGCATCTCGCGCAAACCCCACCACTTCAGCCTTCATCTCATGGTCTTCACCTGGGTGACGAAGGATGCAGACCTCACCCACCTTAACCGCCGGGACAACGGCCTTGATGATCGTGCCCACCACTTGCGTGACGCGTCCTTTGACGGCCAGGGTTGGCGTGTCCTCCAACGCCAACTGCATCATCTCGGTGATGTAGTCCAGACTCTTCATGACCTTTTCCGCAGGCCTTCGGGTCTCAGACCCGAGCACCCAGCACCTTTTGGAACCCCTGTTCGATCGCCGCCAGCTGCTGTTCGATGCTGGCCTCCACGACGCCGATTTCACTTTCGAGAATGGCCGAGTCGTTCTTCAAGCGACTGTCAGCGACGAAGTCCAGCATGCCCACGCCCGGGAATCGCTCCAGCAGAGACGCCGCGCGCTGGCGAACCGGTTCTACCTGATCGGGAGGCAGGCGCAGCGTGATCTGCTTCTGATTGCGAAGCACCGCCAATCCGTTGGCCACCACCGCGGTCACGCGGTCCAGATCATCAAAGTCCATCACGATCTTGCGCACGGCGCCCATCACCAGGCCCACCATCTGCTGCTCCACTGAGGAGAAGTAGTCCACCATCTTCGAGGCATGCTCGATCATGCGCTCACTCTGTTCGAACAGCGCCTGCTCCATGCCTTCTTGCCATCCGCGCTGCCGTTCAGCCTCATGGGCGGCTTGCGCCTGGTCGAGGATGGTCTGTGCCTGCTGCCGCGCGTGGTCCAAAAGATCCCGCGCCTGCAGCCAGGTGGCATGGTCGTGAGCCTTGAGGACCAGTTGTGCCGGATCCGGCGCCAGGAGCGCCCGTCCCTGCAGGTCCTGAAAGTGGATGAATGCCTTGCCCTTCAAGCCCCGACCTCCGAACTGGTCAAGCGCGCGAGCCGCTTGTGGCACGCTTCCTCGACGATGGCCAGGGCCCAGGGGATTCGAGAGGGCGGCAGACGATCGCCCAAGGGGGGCAACTTCAGACACGCCCGGCGTGACACGCTGTCGGGCAATCGGGTGAACGCGGCGTCCAAAAGCTGCCAGCCAAGGCGGCCAAAGGCGCGCATCAATTCGGTCAACCCCATGGGGCTCTGTGCATCATCCTCCACCAAGCGTGACGGCGTGGATGCGAAGACCAGATCCCAGTCATCGCGGCTGATTTGCGCGGCAAGCACCTGAAGCTCGCTGCGCAGGATGATGCGGCGCAAATGGGGCGCCAGCGCCAGCACCTCGCCCGCATGGGCCACCTGCTGCAGCTCTGACGGGCTGAGCATGGCCGCCTGGTGCAGCGGTGCATACACGTCCACATCGACGCCGTCACTCAGATCGAACTCGGCCATGAGGGCGGCCGACAGGGCTGCGTCGTGGCGTCCATCTGCCGGCAGACGATCGGCTGAACCGGGCCAGATGGCGGCCAGCCTCTGTGGATGAATGTAGGCCGCCGGATGAAAAATGAATTCATGGATTCGGCTGGCCTGGGGTGCCGGCAGGGACCACAGTGTCTGGGGATCAAACATGAGGCATCACCCAGCCGCAGCCGTTGCTCAAGCGCCAGCCTGAGGGCCATTGGACCCGGGACGGTCAGCACCGCGCGTGAGACCGCGGGCCCCGAACAGACCTTGCCGCCACGCCAGGAACACCGCCACACCGAGGCCCAAGGCGGCCAGTAGGCCCAGCGCGCCCAACATCAGACCCATGGCGCCAGCGGCTGCGGGCTCCACCCGGTAACCCATAAAGCTCACCCAGTTGGCTTTCGGGCTCGGGCCCTCGGCGGTGCTGGGAACCAGAACCACGGACACCCTCTCGGGGGCCAGGTCCGGGATGCTGTTGACGACCATGCGGCGCACCTGAGGCTGCAGGACTTCAAGATCGACCTCACGCTGGTGCTTGATGAACACGGCCGCCGAGGACGGTGTGTCTCCTTCATCGGCGGGCCCTCGCGCGGGCAGTACCAGATGCACCCGGGCGAATAGGACGCCATCGATTCGCGTCAGCGTCGATGAAAGATCCTGGGACAGCGCATAGAGGTAGCGTGCGCGTTCTTCCAGGGGGGATGAGATCAGACCGTCCTTCTTGAAGACCTGCCCCATGCCGGCAAACCGCTCACGCGGCAGTCCCAATTGACGCAGCGTGTCGACCGCCTGGGCGGTCTTGGCTTGCTCGACACGAACGCCGACCATGCCCTCCTTGCCGGGCACCTTTTCGGCGTTGATCCCGGCGTTGAGCAGCGCAGCAATGACCTCGTTGGCGTCGGCTTCGGCGATGGAGCCGAGGAGGTCGACCTTGGCCCCACAGGCGGACAGCATGAGCGCCAGACCGAGGCAGGCAAGCCAGCGGGCCGGTGACCGTTGAAGGGCTCGGACAAGCAGCACGGTCATTGCGTCTTGAGGGTCTGGTCCAGGTTGGTCGTCATCTTGCTGACGCCCTTGCTGATCAGTTCCAACTGAAAACTGACACTGATCAGGCGAACCTGCACCTGCAGCATCTCGGAAGTCGTGAGCTCACGCTGCATCACCGCTTGAGTGGCCGACTTCCATTCGGCGGTTGTGGAGTGGGCCGTTGAGCGGAAGGTGTTGAGGATCGCCTCACCCATGGACACCGGGCCAGAGGCGGGGGGGGCTACTCGGCTGCCCTCGGGCATCCAGGCGGAACTCACCGTCGGCTGCGCCGCAGGCGCCACTTCGGCCCTGGATGGCGCGG
>RFTU01000049.1 GCA_009923315.1 Betaproteobacteria bacterium | reverse complement strand
AGGATCCACCAGGAGCAAGGCGGCAGTGACCGCGCCAGCCCAATCGAGGAGACAGCCTGCATGCGCATCCTGATAGCCGAAGACGACCAGGTGCTGGCCGACGGCCTGCTGCGAACCCTCAGGGGCAACGGCTATGCCGTGGATCATGTGGCCAGTGGTTCGGAGGCCGACGCCGCCTTGTCCACGCAGGAATTCGACCTGCTGATCCTGGACCTCGGGCTGCCCCGCTTGCACGGCTTCGAGGTGCTGAAGAAGATGCGCGGGCGTGGCAGCTCCACGCCGGTGCTCATCCTCACAGCCGCCGACAGCGTGGAGCAGCGCGTCAAGGGCCTGGACCTGGGGGCTGACGACTACATGGCCAAGCCCTTTTCATTGCAGGAATTGGAGGCCAGGGTGCGTGCCCTGGCCCGCCGCGGCATGGGGGCGGCCAGCAATGTCATCAAACACGGACCGCTGACCTTCGACGCGACCGGGCGCGTGGCCTACATCCACGACACCATGGTGGAGCTCAGCGCCCGAGAATTGGGCCTGTTGGAGGTGCTGCTGCAGCGGGCTGGCCGCCTGGTGAGCAAGGACCAGTTGGTGGAGCGTCTGTGTGAGTGGGGTGACGAGGTGAGCAACAACGCCATCGAGGTCTACATCCACCGTTTGCGCAAGAAGATCGAGCAAGGCCCGATCCGCATCGCCACGGTGCGCGGCTTGGGCTATTGCCTGGAGAAGATTCCTGGCTGAACCTACTGCGCCGGCGGCCCGCCGCCGCGTCTCCCAGCGGTCGCTGTTCGGCGAGATGCTGGATTGGATGCTGGTGCCGCTGCTGTTGTTGTGGCCCCTGAGCGTCACGCTGACCTGGCTGATCGCCCAGAACATCGCCAACAAGCCCCATGACCGGGAGCTGGAATACCTGGTGCAGGCCGTGGCGCGCGAGCTCATGAGGTCGGCAGAGGGGACGGCGCCGGCTCGCGTGGGCCTGCGCTTCTCGGCCGAAGCCCTGTTGGCCGGCCAAACCGATGGGCATCGGCAGATACAGGTGCTGGGCCTGCAGGGTGAGCTGGTGGTGGGAAACGCCGCGTTGCCGCTGCCGCCGCGAGAGCTGTCTGAGCTCGACCCGGTCGACAAAGGGACGGTCAATGAGCGCATTCTGTTGGCCGATGTCGAGGTCAACGACGTACCCATGCGCGTGGCTTGGATGTGGCTGCCCGAGCGGGTGGAGCAACCGGGCGAGCAAGCGCCCCTGGTGCAGGTGGCCGAGACCCTGAGCGAGCGCAGCCTGCTGGCCACCGAAGTGCTCAAGGGCGTGCTGCTGCCCCAGTACGCCATCCTGCCCTTGGCGGTGCTGCTGGTGTGGATGGCCCTGACGCGAGGACTGGCGCCGCTGGAGGCACTTCAGCGGCGCATCCGCGCGCGGCGCAGCCAGGACCTCTCCCCCATCGACCAGCGCGACGCACCCGAGGAAGTGGCGCCCTTGGTCAGTGCCATCAACGACCTGCTGTCGCGGCTGGAGCAGTCCGTGGCCACGCAAAAACGCTTCTTGGCCGATGCGGCCCATCAACTCAAGACCCCCTTGGCCGGCTTGCGCATGCAGGCTGAACTGGCGCATCGGGAAATGGTGCACGGTGGTGAGGCCGAGCAGGCCAGGCGCAGCCTTCAGCAGATCTCGCGGGCGTCCCAGAATGCCACCCGCATGGTCAATCAGCTCTTGGCCATGGCGCGTGCGGAAGATCCGGAACAGGCGCTGCGCCGCCAGCGAGTGGACTTGCAGGCCATTGCCTTCGAGACGGTCGAGGATTTCGTCCAGCGTGCCTTGGACCTGCGCATCGACCTGGGCTACGAGGCGCCGCCGCCAGCGCCCCCGGGCCGTGCGCCGCTTGAATTGCTGGGCCAACCGGTGCTGATTCGCGAACTCGTGCGCAACCTCGTGGACAACGCCTTGAACTACACGCCCTCAGGCGGCACCGTCACGGTGCGGGTGCTGCACGACCACTACGGGCGCGTGGCGGTCTTGCAGGTGGAAGACACCGGGGTGGGCATCGCCGAGGCCGAGCGCGAACTGGTCTTTCAGCCCTTCTACCGCGCGCTGGGCACCGAGGTTGACGGCTCAGGCCTGGGCCTGGCCATCGTGCGTGAGATCGTGGCACGCCATGGCGGCGTGATCAGCGTCGAGGACGCGCGCACCCGAGGGCCGGGCGTGAGCCACCCCGGTACCCGCTTCTCGGTGCGCTTCAATGCGGCGCCGCGGGCCTGATCAGCGCAGCCACCCCTTGCGGCGGAAGTAGATGAAGGGCGCAGCCACCGACGCCAGCATCAAGGCGATGCCGAAGGGGTAGCCGTACTCCCACTTCAGCTCGGGCATGAACTCGAAGTTCATGCCGTAGATGCTGGCGATCAGGGTAGGCGGCAGCAGGGCCACGCTGGCCACCGAGAAGATCTTGATGATCTTGTTCTGGTTGATGTTGATGAAGCCAACGGTGGCGTCCATCAGGAAGTTGATCTTGTCGAACAGGAAGGCGGTGTGCGAATCCAGCGAATCGATGTCTCGCAGGATCTGGCGCGCCTCCTCGAATTGCTCGGCACCCAACATGCGGCTGCGCATCATGAAGCTCACCGCTCGGCGGGTGTCCATCACGTTGCGGCGGATCCGGCCGTTCAAGTCCTCTTCGCGGGCAATGGCCGAAAGCACCTGGGCGGCAGCTTCATCGTTCACATCCTGCTTGAGCACCCGTGCGCTGACCTGCTCGAGCCGGTCGTAGATGCCTTCGAGCGTATCGGCCGAGTACTCGGCGTCCGCGTCGTAGAGCTTGAGCAGCACGTCCTTGGCGTCTTCAATCAGCGAAGGGGTGCGGCGGGCTCGCAGGCGCAGCAGGCGGAAGACCGGAATGTCCTCTTTGCGCACGGAAAACAGCACGCCGGCTTGCATGATGAAGGCCACCCGAACGTTGCGTGGCCCCTCGGCATCGTCGACGAGGAAGTCCGAGCGGATGTGCAGTTCGCCGTTGTCTTCCTCGTAGAAGCGGGCCGACTCCTCGATGTCGTCGTCGACCGCGTCTTCGGGAATCGTCAAGCCATAGCGAGCCGAGACCCAGGCCTTTTCCTCAGGCGTGGGCGATTCAAGATCAACCCAGACCGGCGACAGGCGCACCAGATCATGGGGTCCATGGATTTCCTGCTGCAACAGGCGGCCGCGTTGGCCGCCGGTGTCCAGCGTGAACACATTGAGCATGTGCCGCATCTCCGCTTTGCCGCACGGGCCCGGCCCATCAAGGGCGGCTCGGCACGGCCGGGGTTGTGAAGGATTTGGATTCCGTCAGCCCCGCGCGGGAAGTTGGTCTGAGCCCTCAAGGGCTCAGGGCGGGGCAGCCGGCCCGTTCAGGCTCGGCGCAACCGCGGCGCAGGGGACGGTCACCAAGGGTGACTGGGGTCCAAGCGTGGCTCCGGTAGTTCGATTGGGGGGATTATGTCACTCAGGGGCCGGCGTGGGGGGTGTGCTGGGCGGCGTCGGGAGTCCCCACCCGGATACGCTGAGGGTCGCTTGCCAAGCCGATCGTTCGGGAGCACACTGACCCGGACATCGGGCTGAGGTTTCAAGCTGGAAGGCCAGAGTCGAAGGCGCAGCTGGGCCCCGATGGGCAAGCGTTTCAACCCTCATCAACCCTCTTGGAAGGAGGTCTGGATGAACCTGACGATCAGCGGCCATCATCTGGATGTCACCCCCCCTTTGCGCGAGTACGTTCTCAACAAGCTGGACCGCGTCACGCGGCACTTCGACCAGGTGGTCGATGTGAGCGTGATCCTGAGTGTGGAAAAGAAGAAGGAGAAGGAGCAGCGGCAAAAAGCTGAAGTCACGCTCCACGTCAAGGGCCGCGATATCTTCGTCGAGCAAAGCCACGAAGACCTGTATGCGGCCATCGATCAACTGATGGACAAACTCGACCGGCAGGTGGTGCGCCACAAGGACCGGGTGCAGGACCACCATCACGATTCACCCAAACGCAGTCTGTCCCTCAACGGCTGATGGGCTTGGGCCTTGACCGTTTGGCGGGTTCCCAGGGGTGGCTCAGGCCACCCCTGGGCCTTTCTATAATCAGCAGTCCAACCCAGACTCGTCATGAATCGACTCGCCGCTATCCTGCCGCCTGCCCATGTGCTGGTGGATGTGGACGTCACCAGCAAGAAGCGGGTCTTCGAGCACGCAGGCCTGTTGTTTGAGAACCTGCAGTCGATCCCGCGCGCCACCGTCAGCGACAACCTGTTTGCCCGCGAGCGCCTGGGCTCCACCGGTTTGGGTCATGGGGTGGCCATCCCCCATGGCCGCATCAAGGGGCTGAAGAACCCCATGGCGGCGGTCATTCGAGCGCGTGAGCCGATCGCGTTTGATGCCCCTGATGATGAGCCCGTGAGCCTGCTGATCGTGTTGCTGGTACCCGAGGCGGCCACCCAGCGGCACCTGGAAATCCTCTCCGAGATCGCGGAGTTGCTCAGCGACCGCTCTCTGCGCGAGCGGCTCAAGGCCGAGCCCGACGCGGCCACGGTGCACCGGCTGATTCAGGAATGGCAACCCTTGAAGTCGGTGGCTTGAATCCTCCCGAGCGTCCACCGTCCCGCCGGCGGCACGCGCTGCTCAGCGCCGAAGCGCTGTTCGAGGAACACCGAGACACCTTGCGCTGGGAATGGGTGGCCGGCCATGCCCACCCGGAACGGCACTTCGCCGAGTCCGCCATTGCGCAGGCGCGGTCGGCTGCCGACCTGATCGGCTACCTGAACTACATCCACCCCTATCGGGTCCAGTTGGTGGGCGAGCGCGAGGTGGCCTACCTCAGCCACCCGTCGGGTGAGGTCGCCGAGCGGCGCATTTCCCGCATCGTCGCGCTGGAGCCGCCGGTGCTGATCGTTGCCGATGCGCAGACCCCGCCCGACCGCTTGGTGGCCATGTGCGACCGTGCCGAGATTCCCCTGTTCCAGACCAGCAGCTCAGCCGGCCATGTGATCGATGTACTGCGCGCCTATCTGGGTCATCTGCTGGCCGAGCGCACCACCCGACATGGCGTGTTCATGGACATCCTGGGCCTGGGTGTGCTGCTCACCGGCGAGTCGGGCCTGGGCAAAAGCGAATTGGGCTTGGAGCTGATTTCCCGCGGACACGGCCTGGTGGCTGACGATGCGGTGGACCTCTTCCGCGTGTCCCAAACGGCCATCGAGGGACGCTGCCCCACCCTGCTGATGAATCTCATGGAGGTGCGCGGCATCGGTTTGCTGGACATCAAGGCGATCTTTGGTGAGACCGCGGTGCGGCGCAAGATGCGCCTGAAGCTGATCGTGCACCTGGTTCGTCGCGAAACGATGGAGCGTGAGTTCGAACGGCTGCCGCATGAGCCCCTGTACGAGGAGGTGCTGGGCCTGCCGGTGCGCAAGGTGGTGATTGCCGTGGACGCGGGCCGCAACCTGGCGGTGCTGGTGGAGGCGGCGGTTCGCAACACCATCCTGCAGCTGCGTGGCATCGACACCTACCAGGAGTTCCTCAGCCGCCACCAGGCGGCCATGGAAAGCGGCGAGGACGATTGAGTCGCGGCGCCCGCAGGCACGCAGCACTTCAGCCCCGGCGATGGGGGCAGCCCTCCTTCAGGCACTCGGCGTACAGCGCCAGGCTGTGGTCGGCCAACTCAAATCCTCGCTCCTGCGCAATCGCCCGCTGGCGGGCCTCGATGGCCGCGTCGTAGAACTCCTCGACCCGACCGCAGGTGAGGCACACGAGGTGGTCGTGGTGCTGGCCTTGGTTGAGCTCGAAGACCGATTTGCCGCTCTCGAAGTGGCTTCTGGTGAGCAGGCCGGCCTGTTCGAACTGCATCAGCACCCGGTACACGGTGGCCAGGCCGATATCGGCCTGTTCGGCCAACAGGGCGCGGTACACATCCTCGGCCGTCATATGGCGCAGGGCCGTCTTCTGGAAGACTTCCAGTATCTTGATCCGGGGCAGGGTGGCCTTCAGCCCGCTGCTTTTGAGTTCATCGGCGTGGGTCATGGGGGCCCTCTTGAAGGGGGCGGCCGGGCCGGGGGCGGGCCACTAGAATGGGCGCATCATAGCCAGTGCCCGCGCTTGTCGGGCGCCCCCTCGATGCACCCCCACCCTTTGCAGCCTGCGACCCGCCAGGGCCTGTCGGCCCTGAAGTCGCTGACCCGCCTGGTTGGCCTGATGGGTTTGGCCGCCCTGATCGGTTGCGCCTCCCGCCCCGAGCAGGTCACCCTCCGGGCCCCTGGCTACCTGGAGCGGCTCACCCCCTACCGGGTCGATATCCAGCAGGGCAACGTGGTCACGCGAGATCAACTCGCCCTGATCAAACCCGGTATGCCGCGCGAAGAAGTCCGCGACATCCTGGGAAGCCCGATGCTCACCGATGTGTTCCATGCCGATCGCTGGGATTTCGTGTTCGTCAGCCAGCGGTCGGGCAGCACCGACAAGGCGCCGACGCGGCTGGCCGTGGCGGTGCACTTCAACAAGGGTGTGGTGGAGCGCATCGTGGCTCCCGAGTTGCCCACCGAGCGTGAATTCGTTGCCGGCATGGTCGACCGCCGCGCGCCCACGCCCAAGGTCCCACCCCTGGAATTGACCCAAGCGCAGCGCGACAAGCTGCCCCTGCCGGTGCGAAGCGAGTCGGCGGCCTCGCCCCTGCCCCAAGGGCCGGCGCGAACCTACCCTCCGCTGGAGCCGCGTTGATGGTGGCGCCCGCCGGGCCAGGCAGCCCCATCCGTGTGGCCGTGGCCGGCGCCAGCGGGCGCATGGGCCGCATGCTGATCGAAGCCGTGGAACAGGCGCCGGACTGTGTGCTGAGCGCGGCGCTGGATGTGGCGGGCAGCCCTGCATTGGGGTCGGACGCCACGGCGTGGCTGGGTCGCGTCAGCGGTGTGAAGGTCGGCTCCGATGTCGGGGCGGCCGCGGCCGCGTCCGATGTGCTGATCGACTTCACCCGCCCCGAAGGCACGCTGGCCCATCTTCAGGCCTGCCGCGCCCACGGCACCCGCATGGTGATCGGTACCACGGGGTTTTCCGCCGACCAGAAGGCCGAGGTGGCCGCACAGGCCCAACACCTGGGCGTGGTGATGGCCCCCAATATGGCCGTTGGGGTGAACGTGGTGCTGCAGTTGCTGGACATGGCCGCCCGGGCACTGAACGAGGGCTACGACATTGAGATCGTCGAGGCCCACCATCGCCACAAGGTGGATGCGCCCAGTGGCACCGCACTGCGCATGGGCGAGGTGGTGGCCGCGGCCTTGGGCCGCAGCCTTGAGGATTGCGCGGTCTACGGCCGTGAAGGCGTCACCGGCGAGCGAGATCCGTCCACCATCGGCTTTGCTGCGGTCCGGGGTGGGGATGTGGTCGGTGATCACACGGTCCTGTTCATGGGCACGGGCGAGCGCATCGAGATCACCCACAAGAGCAGCAGCCGCGTCACCTATGCACAGGGCAGCTTGCGTGCGGCGCGCTTCCTGATGGGGCGCGGGCCTGGCCTGTTCGACATGGCGCAGGTGCTGGGCTTTCGCGCCTGAAGCAGGCCAGCGCACCCATGGACGGATTCACCGATTTCTGGGGCCAAACCGACGCCGTGGGTCGCGCGGTCGCGCTGCTCATGTTGGTGATGTCGGTGGCCAGTTGGGCCCTCATCCTCTGGAAGACCTGGGTGCTGCGCCGGGTGGGCGGTGACCTGCCACGGGGGCTCGATGCCTTCTGGTCCGCGCCCGATTGGGCGCTGGCGCGTGAACGCTTGGCCGCGCTGGACCGAGAGGGGGTGCTGCTGCCCCTGT
Organism: Betaproteobacteria bacterium; assembly: GCA_009923315.1. Taxonomy (GTDB): domain Bacteria; phylum Pseudomonadota; class Gammaproteobacteria; order Burkholderiales; family Burkholderiaceae_C; genus RFTU01. The sequence continues at coordinate 9,690 of RFTU01000049.1, read as the reverse complement.
TGGATGCGGCGCAGGCCCGAGAGCTGGAGGGCAGTGTGGCCCATGGCGCGTCGGCCCAGGCGCAGTGCACCCGGCGGCTGCGGCAGTCGCTGCAGGCCAGTGTGGCGCACCTGCGCATGGGGCAGGTGTGGCTGGCCTCGGTGGGCAGCACCTCACCCTTCATCGGCTTGTTCGGCACGGTATGGGGCATCTATCACGCCCTGGTGGAAATGTCGCTGTCGGGCGCCGTGACCGTGGACAAGGTCTCTGGTCCGGTCGGTGAGGCGTTGATCATGACGGCCGCGGGTCTGGCGGTGGCCATCCCGGCGGTGTTGGGCTACAACCTGTTGGGCAAGCGCATTGCCAGCGCCGAGGAACAACTCGAGGGCTTCGCCCATGACCTGTTGGCCGCCACGCAGGAGCGCCAGCCGTGAGCTTTGGGCGCCTGAGCAGCCGCCCACGAGCCGAGCCCATGGGCGAGATCAACATGACGCCGTTGATCGACGTCATGTTGGTGCTGGTGGTGATCTTCATGGTCACGGCGCCCTTGATGAGCAACAGCCTGAAGTTGGATTTGCCGCGCAGCGACGCGGCGGGCCCTTCACAGGCGCCCAAGCCGCTGTTGCTGGCGTTAGACCCGCAGGGGCGCACCTATCTGGGTGAACAGCGGGTCGACCGCGAAGAGTTGGTGGCCCAGGCCACGCAGGCCGCGCAGCGCGACCCCAAGACCGAGGTGCAGTTGCGCGCGGACCGCACGGTGCCCTATGGACAGGTGGCCGAGCTCCTTGGCATTTTGCAGAAGGCCGGCCTGTCGCGCATCGCCTTTGTCACGGACTCGGCCTTGGGGCGGCCTCCTACAATTCCGCCCCATGAATCCCAAGTACCTGCCCGGTGAGGTCGAAGCCGCGGCCCAATCTCACTGGGCCGCGCAGGACGCCTACCGCGTCATCGAAGACCGGAACAAGCCCAAGTTCTACGCCTGCTCCATGCTGCCGTACCCCAGCGGCAAGTTGCACATGGGGCATGTGCGCAACTACACCATCAACGACATGTTGACCCGTCATCTGCGGATGAAGGGCTTCAATGTGCTCATGCCCATGGGCTGGGACGCTTTCGGACTGCCCGCGGAGAACGCGGCCATGAAGAACAAGGTGCCGCCGGCGAAATGGACCTACGACAACATCGCCCACATGAAGGGGCAGATGAAGGCGATGGGCCTGGCCATTGACTGGAGCCGTGAGGTGGCCACCTGCTCGCCGGATTACTACAAGTGGAACCAGTGGCTGTTTCTCAAGATGCTGCAAGCCGGCATTGCCGAGCGCCGCACCCAGGTGGTGAACTGGGACCCCGTGGACCAGACGGTGTTGGCCAATGAACAGGTGGTGGACGGCCGCGGTTGGCGGTCGGGCGCCTTGGTGGAAAAGCGCGAGATTCCCGGCTACTACCTGCGGATCACGAAGTACGCCGAAGAGCTTTTGCAGCACGTGAAGGACGGCTTGCCCGGCTGGCCCGAACGCGTGAAGGCCATGCAGGAGAACTGGATCGGCAAGAGCTCCGGCGTGCGCTTTGCCTTCACCCACGACATCCGCGCCGACGACGGCGCGCTGGTGCAGGACGGCCGCCTGTACGTGTTCACCACGCGGGCCGACACGCTCATGGGTGTCACCTTCTGCGCGGTGGCACCCGAGCACCCCTTGGCCATGTTGGCTGCGGCGCGTGACGCCAAGGTGGCGGCCTTCGTGGAGGCCTGCAAGCACGGCGGCACCACCGAGGCCGAGATGGCCACCAAGGACAAGGAAGGTGTGCCCACAGGCTTGAGCGTGACGCACCCGGTGACGGGTGCGACCGTGCCGGTGTGGGTCGGTAACTATGTGCTGATGAGCTACGGCGACGGCGCGGTGATGGGCGTGCCCGCCCATGACGAGCGCGACTTTGCCTTTGCGCTTAAGTATGGGTTGCCCATCCAGCAGGTGGTGGCTGTGCAGGGGCATGCCTTCGATGCCTCGCGTTGGCAGGAGTGGTATGCCGACAAGCAGGCCGGCCGCTGCGTGAACTCCGACTTCCTGGACGGCATGGGCTATGCCGATGCCGTGGACCGCATCGCCGCCTTCCTTGCCGACAAGGGCCTGGGCGAAAAGCGCACCACCTGGCGCCTTCGCGATTGGGGCATCAGCCGTCAGCGCTATTGGGGCACCCCGATTCCCATCATCCATTGCGATGGCGTGGACGGGCCTGATGGCCATCGTCCCGGCTGCGGCGCCGTGCCGGTACCCGAGAAAGACCTGCCCGTGGTCCTGCCCGAGGACCTGATCCCCGATGGCAGCGGCAACCCGCTCAACAAGTGCGAATCCTTCCTGAAGGTGAAGTGTCCCCAGTGCGGCCAAGCCGCGCGGCGAGAGACCGACACGATGGACACCTTCGTGGACTCGTCCTGGTACTACATGCGCTACTGCGACCCTAAGGATGCGCAACGCATGGTGGGTGCGGGCACCGCCTATTGGATGCAGGGCAAGGGCGCGGCCGGCGGCAACGCCGGCATGGACCAGTACATCGGCGGCATCGAGCACGCCATTTTGCATTTGCTGTACGCGCGCTTCTGGACCAAGGTGATGCGTGACGTCGGTCTGGTCCAGGTGGACGAGCCCTTCACGCGCCTGCTCACGCAAGGCATGGTGCTCAACCATATCTATTCGTACCGGACAGAAAAGGGCGGTATCGAATACGTCTGGCCACACGAGGTGGACAACACCTTCGACGAGGGCGGCAAGATCATCGGCGCCAAGTTGAAGCAGGCCAAGGGCGATCTGCCGGCGGGCACCCCGATCACCTATGAGGGCGTGGGCACCATGTCCAAGTCCAAGAACAACGGCGTGGACCCGCAGGACCTGATCGAGCGTTACGGCGCCGACACGGCGCGGCTGTTCGTCATGTTCGCCTCGCCTCCAGAGCAAACCCTGGAGTGGAACGATTCGGGTGTGGAAGGTTCGCACCGCTTCCTGAAGCGGCTGTGGGCCCTGGCGGCCAGGCATGAAGCGCTGCTGAAGCGCGCCACAGCAGGGGACGGGTCCGGGGCGGCGCTGGGCGCCAAGGCCAAGGCGCTGCGCCGCGAGGTGCACCTGGTGCTCAAGCAGGTGAGCTACGACTACGAGCGCATGCAGTACAACACCGTGGTGTCGGGTTGCATGAAGCTGCTCAACACCTTGGAGGCCTTCGAACCGTCGACCGACGAGGGCAGCGGGAGTGGTCCAGGGGATGCAGCGGCCTTGTGTGAGGGCGTGTCGGTTTTGCTGCGGGCGCTGTACCCCGCTTGCCCGCACCTCACTGGGCTACGCCGCGCGTGTGGGCGATTTGCTGGATGCCCCGTGGCCGGTCGTGGACGAGGCCGCCCTCGTGCAGGACGAGATCGAACTGGTGCTGCAGATTGGCGGGAAGCTGCGCGGCAGCATCCGCGTGCCGGCGCAGGCCGATCAGGCGGCCATCGAGTCCGCGGCCCTGTCCAGCCCGGAGTTGGCGCGTTTTGCCGAAGGACGCACACCCCGCAAGGTGGTGATCGTGCCGGGGCGCTTGGTCAACGTGGTGTTGTGATGAAGCTCGCCGCGCCGGCGCGCCTGGTGGCCTGCGGACGGCGGCGCAGCGCCTTGCGGCAAGGGCTTGTGGGCGCCTTGGCGCTGACCCGTTGGACGGCCTGGAGTGCGGCGGCCCTGTCTGCCGCGGGCTGCGGCTTCAAGTTGCGTGGTGCTGCGTCCATGGGCTTTTCGCGCTTGCAGTTGGTGGGTGCGTCAGCGCAGACGCCGTTGGGCCGGGAGTTGCGCCGACAGTTGGGCGGTCGCGTGCAGTTGCTGGAGCCCCCGGCGCCGGTGCAGGTGGTGCTGCGCGTGGAGAGTGCGCAGCGCGAGAAGATCGTCACGGGTTTGACCACAGCGGGCCTGGTGCGCGAACTCGTGCTGCGGCTGAGGGTGCGCTTTTCCTTGTCCACGGCCCAGGGCCGCATGCTGATTGAGCCCCTGGACCTTATCCTTCAGCGCGACCTGTCCACGAACGAAAGCGCAGCGCTGGCCAAGGCCCGCGAAGAGGAGGAGATCTTCCGCGTGCTCGAGCGAGATGTGGTGCTGCAGATCATCCGCCGCCTCGAGGCGGTGGTCCTGCCCTCAGAGCCGATGGTCCCGTCTTCGAGCCCTGCCGCAGCGCGCTGACACCATGCAGCTTCGCGCCGACCAGCTGAGCACCCATTTGGACAAGGCCGGTGGCGCTGTGCGCTCGGTGTATGTGATCCATGGCGACGACGCCTTGTTGACACAGGAGGCTGGCGACGCCCTGCGCCAGGCCGCGCGTGCGGCCGGCTACACCGACCGCCAGGTGCACACCGTCAGCGGCGCCCATTTCGATTGGAGCGCCGTATTGGCCAGCGCCCGCGCCATGAGCCTGTTTGCGCAGCGCCAACTGATCGAAATCCGCATCCCCTCGGGCAAGCCGGGCAAGGAGGGGTCGCAGGCGCTGCAGCAGTACTGCCAGGGGTTGAGTGACGATGTGTGCACACTGGTGTTCCTTCCGCGCCTGGGGCGTGAGCAGCTGGGCAGCGCTTGGTTCACGGCCTTGGAAGCAGCCGGGGTCAGCATCCGCATCGACCCTGTAGAGCGCAAGGACTTGCCGGCCTGGATGGCCCGGCGCTTGGCCGCCCAGGGCCTGGATGTGGGACAGGGTGAGGAAGCCCAGCGCATCCTGACCTTCCTGGCCGACCGTGTGGAGGGCAACCTGCTGGCCGCCCACCAGGAGATTCAGAAACTGGCCTTGCTCCACCCCCCGGGCACACTCAGCTGGCAGCAGGTGGAAGATGCCGTGCTGAATGTGGCCCGCTACGATGTCTTCAAGCTGTCCGAAGCGGTGTTGGCTTGCCAGTCGGCACGCGCTCAACGGATGCTGCAGGGTCTGCAGGCTTCAGGCGAAGCGCCGGTGCTGGTCCATTGGACCTTGGCCGAAGACCTGCGTGCGCTGTGGCGTGTGAAGGATGCGCTGCAGCAGGGCAAGCCCTTGCCCATGGCCCTGCGCGAGCAGCGGGTGTGGGGCCTCAAGGAGCGTCTGTTCGAGCGGGTGGCCCCGCGCGTGACCGCCGACGAGCTGGCCGCGCTGGTACACGCGGCCAGCATCGTGGATGGCGTGGTCAAGGGCTTGCGTGACCCGGCTTGGCCACACGACCCCTGGCAGGCTTTGGAGCGCCTGATGGCTCAGGCCTTGGCCTGCTTCAAGCCGGTTTACGCGAGCGGGCGATGAGGCTGTCGGCCACCTGAAGCGCGCGTTCATTGCTGCCGGCCATGGAGCCCGCGGTGAGGAAGCGCCCGGCGATCCCCAGGGCCGGCACGCCGTCAAGCGCATAGGCCTGGGCCAACTGCTGGCTTTGCTTGACCTTGGAGGCCACGCCGAAGGCGTTGTAGGCCTCACCGAACTTCTGCTTGTCCACGCCCTGTTCGGCCACGAAGGCGGCGATGTCGTCAAACTTGTCCAGACGACGACGCTGCACGTGCAGGGCGGCAAAGATGCGCTTGTGCACGGTGGGCAGCTGGCCCAGGGCATCGAGCGCGAAGAACATGCGGGCATGGGCTTCATGGAGCGCGCCGAAGATGACCGGCATGCGACGGAAGGCCACATCGGCGGGCAGCTTGGCCGACCACGCCTCAAGGGCCGGCTCGAGTGCGTGGCAATGTGGGCAGCCGTACCAGAAGAATTCGACCACATCGATCTTTCCGTGGCCCGGCACCGGAGCGGGCGTGCCCAGGCGGCGGAAGTCCCGGCCTTCGATGAAGTCACCGGGGGCCTGGGCGTGGGCGTGGGTGCCCAGACCCGTCAAGGCCGCCGTGCCGGCGACCAACGAGGCCGCGCATGTGGCCTGTTGATGCAGGAAGTCGCGTCGATTCATGGTCTCTCCAAGTTCACACCGTCGTCAAGGGGCGGCGCTGCGCTCCACCCGCACCAGACTGACCTCGATACCCGCGGCCTGCAGACGGTCCATGGGACCCTGGGTTTCCTCACGGGTTTCATACGGACCCACCCGTACGCGGAAGACCGGGCGGCCGCCTTGTTCGCGCTCGGATATGCGGGCCGCGAACCCCAGCATGGCCAACCGAGCCCGCTGTTGTTCGGCATCTTCGGCCTTGCTGAAGGCGCCCGCCTGGATGAACAGGCCGGTGACCTCGGGGCGCGGATCCAGGCCCGATGAGGTTCGCGCAGCCGCCGCGGGCTGCGGTGTGGTCGTGCCCGAAGCAGCCGGTGGTGGCGAGACGCCGGTGACGGCGGGGGGGCCGCCTGCCGTTGCCGCCGCCTCGCCCTCGGCGGAGCCCGGCGCGGACGCGGCACTGGCAGGCACGCCCGCCTTGCCCGCCAGCGGCGCATTGGGATTCCAGTTCTTGTTGCGTTCGGCCTCGGCGCTGTCCTGATCGGCGGTCCGCTGGGGCAGCTTGTCGATGAAGGGCACGGGCACCTTGCTCACATACAGCGCCACGGCCAGGGCCACACCGAGTCCCAACACCAGGCCCACGATGAGGCCGATCAGGGTGCCACCGCGTTGGGCGTTCATGCGGCCACCTCCTCGTGGACGGGTCGTTCCAACCGTTGCGGCGCACTCACACCCACCACCGCCAGCGCGTTGGCCAGCACCTGCCGCGTGGCCTGCAGCAGCGCCAAGCGCGCACGTGCCAATTGGGGGTCGCTGACCAGGAAGCGTTCGGCGGCGTAATAACTGTGGAAGGCTCCGGCCAAGTCGCGGGCGAAGAAGGCCACGTCGTGCGGAGCCAGGTCCCTTGCGGCACTGGTGAGCATGTCGGGGTATTGCGCCAGCTTGAGCATGAGGGCTGACTCAGTGGGCGCGCTGAGCAGGGCCAGGTTGGCGTCAGACAGGGTGCTCAGGTCGCCACCGCCATGGGCGAACTGTTCCAGCACCGAGCAGATGCGCGCATGGGCGTACTGCACATAGAACACCGGGTTCTCATCGTTTTGCTGCAGGGCCAGGTCGACATCGAAGGTGAATTCGGTATCGGCCTTGCGGCTGATGAGGAAGAAGCGCACCGCGTCGCGGCTGGTCCATTCGATGAGGTCGCGCAAGGTGACGTAACTGCCCGCGCGCTTGGAGATCTTGACCTCCTGCCCACCCCGCATCACCGTCACCATCTTGTGCAGCACATAGTCGGGCCATCCCTGCGGAATGCCCACGCCGGCGGCTTGCAGGCCCGCGCGCACTCGGGCGATGGTGCCGTGATGGTCGCTGCCCTGCACATTGATCACCTGGGTAAAGCCGCGTTCCCACTTGTGGATGTGATAGGCCACATCGGGCACGAAGTAGGTGTAGCCGCCCTGCATTTCTTGGCCTTCGGCGTCGACCGTGGCCGATTTGCGCATCACGCGGTCTTTGTCGTCCCCGTAATCGGTTGAGCGCAGCCACAGGGCGCCGCCTTCTTCATAAGTCTTGCCGGCAGCCACCAGGCGCTGCACGGTCTGCTCCACCCGGCCGCTGGTGTAGAGGCCGCTTTCCAGGTAGTAGTGGTCGAAGCGGACGCCGAAGGCCTGCAGGTCCAGGTCTTGTTCGTGGCGCAGGTAGGCCACCGCGAACTGGCCAATGGAATCGAGATCGTTCACATCGCCGCTGGCGGTGAAGGCGCGGTCATCAGCCTGCACCGAGGCGCGGGCCAGGAAGTCGCGCGCGATGTCGGCGATGTAGTCGCCGTTGTAGGCCGCTTCGGGCCACTGCGCATCACCGGGCTTGAAACCCTTGGCGCGGGCCTGGACCGAGGTGGCCAGCGTGGCGATCTGCACGCCGGCGTCGTTGTAATAGAACTCCCGCTGCACCTGAGCGCCTTGGGATTCCAGCAGGTTGCAAAGGGCATCGCCCAAGGCCGCTTGGCGGCCGTGGCCCACATGCAGCGGACCGGTGGGGTTGGCCGAGACGAATTCCACCATCACCTGCTGGCCGGTGGCCGCGCGGCGGCCGAAGCAGGCGCCCTGTGTCAGCACTTCGGCCACCACCGTCTGGCGCGCAGCGGGCGTGAGCCGAAGGTTGATGAAGCCGGGCCCGGCGATGTCCAGCGCTTGCACCCATTCTTGGACCGCGGGCTGCGCCCGCAGGGCGTCCACCAAGGCCTGGGCCAGTTCACGCGGGTTCTTCTGGAGTGGGCGGGCCAGTGCCATGGCCGCGGTCACGGCCAGGTCGCCGTGCGCGGCCTGCCGTGGCGATTCGAAGGTCACCGCCAAGCCGTGACCGGGTGCAACCTGGCCCACCGCCGCTTCCAGCGCGGTCTGCAGGGCGTTTTTCACTTGGATCATCCGGCGATTCTAGGTGGGGCCGTTCCAGTACTGCGGGTCGCCCCAGGTGTGCTTGAGGAAGTCGATCCACAGCCGCACCCGCAAGGGCAGGTGTCGGGCATGCGGGAAGACGGCATACACGCCATTGGGCGGTGCTGCAAAGCCTGCCAGCACCTCCACCAGGCGGCCTTCGGCCAGGTCTTGCCGCACCTCCCAGGCGCTGCGCCAGGCGATGCCCAGACCGGCCAGACACCAGGCATGCAGCACCTGTCCATCGCTGCAGTCCACGCGACCGCGCGGTCGCAGATAGTCGATTCGGTCGTGGTGCTGAAAGGCCCAGCCGCGGGTTTGACTGGCTTCACTGCTCAACACCAGGGCGTCGTGGTGATGCAGTTCATCGGGGGTGTGTGGAGTGCCGCGGCGCTTGAGGTAAGCGGGCGCCGCCACACACAGGCGCCGGTTGTCGGTCAGGCGCACCGACACCAGACTGGAATCGGGCAGGTCACCCACGCGGATGGCGCAGTCGTAGCCCTCGTGCACGATGTCGATGACGCGGTCGGCCAGGTTCAGCGTCAAGGACACGTCTGGGTGTTCGGCCAGAAAAGCCGGTACCAGCGGGGCCACATGGCGACGCCCGTAGCCGGCCGGGGCGGTGATGCGCAGGTGGCCGCTGGCTTTGACGCCGCCGGCGCTCACACTGGCCTCGGCATTGGCCAGATCGCCCAGGAGTCGCTGGCAGTCCTCGAGGAAAGCGCTGCCTTCGTGGGTCAGGCTCAGGCGCCGGGTGGTGCGCTGCAGCAGTTTCACGCCCAGGCGTTCTTCCAACGCGTCCAAGCGGCGGCCGATGACCGCGGGTGCCACCCCTTCGGCCTGTGCCGCGGCGGTGAGGCTGCCGCGGGCCACCACGGCGACAAAGGATTCGATCTGTTTGAGACGGTCCATGGGCTTGGCGGGGCGGGCGATGTCGGCTCAACGGCCATTCACTGCATCGTCGAGATGGCGCAGAGCGAATGGGACGCGGTGCTCGGCGTGAATCTGCGCGGGGTTTTCTTCGGTATCAAATATGCGGCGCGACAAATGATCGCGCAGGGCGGCGGTGGTCGCATCATCAACATCGGCAGCCAGGCATCGAAGTCCGGCTTTCCGTTCGCCGCGCCCTATGTGTCGTCCAAGCATGGCGTGGTCGGTTTGACGCGTACGGCGGCGATCGAGCTCGGGCCGCATCGCATCACGGTGAATACGATCTGTCCCAATCACGTGACGACGGGTCTCGGTGACTGGCAGAACAAATTTTTTAGCGCAGCCACGGGTCGCAGCGAAGAAAAATATCTCGCCGACATGAAAGCACGCATTCCGCTTGGACGACCGGGCCTGCAGGAAGACATCGCCAAGGCCTGTGCATTCTTGGCCTCGAGCGAGGCCGAC
>RFTU01000048.1 GCA_009923315.1 Betaproteobacteria bacterium | reverse complement strand
CTACGGCGCGTGGCATTGGCCGGTGATCAGTGTTGATCGCCGGGGTTTACCGAGGTCGGGGCAGGGGGGGTCTCAATCTCCAGGGCGAGGGTGAAGGAAACCGCGCGCCTAACGTCGTTTTCATAAACCGCGACTTTTCGGGTCGCGCGCGCGAGGGGACAGACTATGGCAACACGCGCAGGATCTTTATTGGACTGCGGGGTTTGATGCGTGCTGAACGGCGGAGAAGATTCAAGGCGTGACCCGCTAGGCGCTAAGTCTGAGGCGCACGACTCTTGGTCGTCAAGATCTGGGCTTGAATCCTTCCTCACGGAGTCGCTGCCTAACCATTCAGAAGCGCAAGATGTAATCGACGATCTGCCGCTGTTCTGCTTCGGTGTACTGCTCGACCCCCACAAGACAGGCCGGCATCGGTATCACCCCATGCTTGCCTTTTGATCCCTCCCAAATTCGGCGAAGCAGCAGCTCTCTCGCATCGGATCCCTTGTAACGGGAGGCGATGGTCGACCAGGACGGACCGATTAGCTGCCGTGACGGGTGGTGACACTGCACGCAGTTTGCGTCCTTGAGCAGCTTTTCCACATCGGTTTGGGCCCGCGCCGGCCCTGTCATCCCAATACTGACCAACCCCGCGGTCAGCCAGGCCGATAGGCAACTCTTTTTTGAGAAATGAAGCATACGGACCCCTGAAGTTTGACAACTTGCAGCAGCAACACGGTGTCACGAAGTGCGAGGCATACCTGGAGTCGTATTCCAATTTGCAGATGCCTTGCAAAGTCGGCTCGGTCGCCTACTCTCACCGAGTCTGTTCAGCACAGGCCATTCGCTGTTGCGGGCGATCACGGTCAAGCGACATCCGAGGGTCGCACGTTTGAACCCTGCTGTATTGACCCAGCAGTTTCTGCTCAGCACTCGACCACGTTGACGGCCAAGCCGCCCCGCGCCGTTTCCTTGTATTTCGTCTTCATGTCGGCGCCGGTTTCGCGCATGGTGCGGATCACCTTGTCCAAGCTGACCTTGTGCGTGCCGTCGCCCCTGAGGGCCATGCGTGCGGCGTTGATGGCCTTGACCGCCGCGATGGCGTTGCGCTCGATGCAGGGGATCTGCACCAGGCCGCCCACCGGGTCGCAGGTCAGGCCCAGGTGATGCTCCATGCCGATCTCGGCCGCGTTCTCCACTTGGGCCGGTGTGCCGCCCAGCACCTCGCACAGGGCGCCTGCGGCCATTGAGCACGCGACGCCCACTTCGCCCTGGCAACCCACTTCGGCGCCGCTGATGCTGGCGTTCTCCTTGTAGAGAATTCCGATGGCGCCGGCCGTGAGCAGAAATCGGCGGCGTCCTTCCGCATTCGAGCCTGGCACGAATCGGTCGTAGTAGTGCAGGACCGCCGGGATGATGCCGGCCGCGCCGTTGGTGGGGGCGGTCACCACGCGACCACCGGCGGCGTTCTCCTCGTTCACGGCCAGGGCGAACAGGTTCACCCAGTCCATGACCACCAGCGGGTCCTGCAGCGCGTGAGGGGTCTGGTTCATCAGGCCTCGGTGCCAGGACGCGGCGCGTCGCTGAACCTTGAACCCACCGGGCAGCACCCCCTCCGTTCGGCAGCCCAGCTCCACGCAGGCGGCCATGGCGGTCCAGATGAGGTCCAGTCCCAAATCGATCTCGGCCTCGGATCGCCAGTGACGCTCGTTGCGACGCATTACCTCGGACACCGAGATGTCGTGCACCGTGGTGAGGTCCAGCAGTTCCTGCGCGCTGTGGAAGGGATGCATCAGCACCGTCGTGTCCGGGGCCACCACGGCGTGGCGGCTGCCATCGGCAGCCAAGGATTCGCTCACCACGAAGCCGCCTCCCACCGAGTAGTAACGGCGGTTGATCAGTTCCCTGCCGTCACCCGACCAGGCGGTGAACGACAGGCCGTTGGCGTGAAACGGTAGCGCCACGGTGCGATGAAAGATGAGGTCGTGCTTCTCGTCGAACGGCCATTCGTGGGCGTGGCCTTCGTGCACGAATCGCAGATGGGCTTCCTGCCGAATGGCCTGTAACAGGGAAGGGATCTGCTCCACGTCCACCGTTTCCGGCTCATGGCCGCACAGCCCCAACAGCACCGCCTTGTCCGAGCCATGGCCCTTACCGGTGGCGCCCAACGAGCCGAAAAGCTCGCAACACACCCGCGTGGTTGGCGTCAGCAGCCCATCGGCCAGCAGGCGCAGCATGAACATCCGGGCCGCGCGCATCGGGCCCACCGTATGTGAGCTGCTGGGCCCGATCCCGATCTTGAACAGGTCGAATACCGAGACGGCCATCAGGCGGACCCGCGCGTGGACAGGGGCGCCAGGAGGTCTACGCCCATCTGCAGGAACAGGTGGGGCAGATCGATCAGGACCCAGTTCTCGGCCAGGAGACCCTCCTCCTGGCGCCACCAGTCCATCACCCGCATGGTGATGGGCCGCTGCGTGGCCGGCGTGCCCAGGTACGGCCCTGCGTGGGTGGCCCGAACACTGGGCCAGCCGGTGGAGGCTGCAAAGTCCCCTTCGCCGAAGCGGGCTCGATGGTGCCCACCCTTGCGGTCGGGGAAGGCCGCGAGGAAGGGCTGCTGGTGATGGCGCTGGAACCCGTCGATGCCGCGGGATGTGCCGATGCCGCAGGGGCCGTACCACATCATGTCCGGCCGCCAGTACTGCTCCATCCCCATGCTGCGCAGGTCTTGCTGGTTGTACCGGCCCAGGCCACCGATCATGGCCTCCACCAGAGGGAGGCAGGGCGAGGGGGCGGTGTCATCGTCACAGGCCAGGAGGATGCCGGTGGCGTTGCGCGGGCCGGGCACCAGCAGCTCCAGGCCGGATGAGGGTGGCAGCAGGCGCACGCCCGCCTGACGCGCCAGATCGACCAAATCAAGCAGGATCCGCGCCTCGGCGATGCGTCCGTCCTCGATGCGGTAGAACTCACCAAACCTCAGCCAGGCGGGTTCATGGGTGGGTGGAATGCCCCACAGCGGCTCCTGGAACTTGCCCAGGTAGTGACCGGTGGCGGTGACCCAGGTGCCGGCTCCACCGTCGATGCGCCCGTCCCAGTGGCCGGCGAAGAAGAGGTCGGTGCGCCGCTCCACATCGGGAAAGGCGCGGCGAAGGGGCTGGAGGAACGATTGAAGCACCGCACCGGGGCCTCGCAGTTCGTTCACCGGGTGCGAGATCACCCAGAGCGAATCCGCGCTGAGCAGTCGCTGCGCTTGAGAATCCGCCTGCGCGCCCAGAAGTGACGGCAGGCCCAGCCATGCCGTGCGTTTGGCTGCCTGTAGCGACTGGAAAGGTGGGGTCATGGTTTATGCATTCGTATGCAAAACGAATGATCTGCACATTGGATCATCAGAGTCTAGGCAAGAAGTTCAGTCGCTTCAATGATGGTTCCCATCACTGGTGTTAACGATAGCTGGCAAGGTGGGACCTTTTTCCTAAGATGCAAGCGTATGCAAAACTGTTGAGGCCGAGACCGTGATCCGTCATCTGAAGAAGGGGCAGGACGCCGCCGCGCTGGCGGCTGCCGACAGCCAAGTCCGCACCACCGTGGAGACCATCCTGTTGGACATCGAGCAACGTGGAGACGCGGCCGTCCGGGAGTATTCGCGGCGCTTTGACCAGTGGGACCCGGCCGAGTTCGTCCTCTCGGGCGACCAGATCAAGGCGGCGATGGGCCGCCTGTCCGCGCGCGAACTCGAAGACATCCGCTTCGCACAGGCGCAGATCCGGCGCTTTGCGGAAATCCAGCGCCAGAGCATGCAGGACGTGGAAGTGGAAACGCGCCCCGGCGTGGTGCTGGGGCACAAGCACATCCCGGTCAACAACGTTGGCTGCTACATCCCCGGGGGCAAGTACCCCTTGATCGCCTCGGCGCACATGAGCGTGTTGACGGCCAAGGTGGCGGGTGTGCCCCGCGTGATCGCGACGGCGCCCCCCTATCAGGGTGAGCCGCATCCGGCCATCGTGGCGGCCATGCACATGGCTGGGGCCGATGAAATCCTGGTGCTCGGCGGTGTGCAGGCCGTGGCGGCCATGGCCATCGGCACGGGGTCGATCAAGCCGGTGGACATGCTGGTTGGGCCTGGCAACCAGTATGTGGCGGAGGCCAAACGGCAGCTGTATGGGCGCGTGGGCATCGACCTGTTTGCGGGTCCCACGGAAACGCTGGTCATCGCCGACGAATCGGTGGATGGGGAGATGTGTGCGGTGGATCTGCTCGGCCAAGCTGAGCATGGTCCCACTTCGCCTGCGGTGTTGTTGACCAACAGCGAGAAGCTGGCGCGTGACACCATGGCCGAGGTGGAGCGACAACTGTCTATCCTGCCAACGGCCGAGATCGCTCGCAAAGCCTGGAATGACCATGGGCAGGTCATCGTTTGCGACACTCTTGACGAGATGGTGCAGGTGGCTGATGAGCTCGCCTTCGAGCACGTGCAGGTTATGACGGCTGACCCTGACCTCTTCCTGCGGCGCATGACCAACTATGGCGCCCTGTTCCTCGGGCCCCGCACCAACGTCAGCTTCGGCGATAAGGTCATCGGCACCAACCACACCCTGCCGACCAACCGCAATGCCCGCTACACCGGCGGCTTGTGGGTGGGCAAGTTCCTCAAGACCTGCACGTACCAGCGGGTGCTGACCGATGAGGCCAGCGCCGAGATCGGTGCCTACTGCTCACGCCTGTGCCACATGGAGAACTTTGCCGGGCACGGCGAACAGGCCAATCTGCGGGTTCGCCGATACGGCAAGCGTGATGTCGCCTGGTATCGCCCGGTTGAGGCTGAATGAGCCCTGCGCCCCGCCTGCCGAGTTTCCGGCTTGACGGTCAGCGCGCCCTGGTCACGGGTGCGGGGCGGGGTATTGGCGCGGCTTGTGCGCACGCGCTGGCGCAGGCCGGCGCCGAGGTGTGGGTGGCGGCGCGCACCGCAGACGAGGTGAGGGCGGTGGCCGATGCCATCGGCCACGACGGTGGATCGGCCACGCCGCTGTCGTTTGACGTCACGGACAGCGCGGCGGTCTCCGATGCCGTGGGCCGCCTGGGCGCTGTGGACATCCTGGTCAACAGTGCCGGCACCAACCGGCCGGCGCTCATCACGCAAACCCATGACCGTGACCTGGATGACGTGCTCAGTCTGAATGTGAAGGCTTCGTTCTACCTGGCGCGCGAGGTGGCGCGCAGCATGATCGCGCATGGGCGGCGCGGCTCCATCACCACCGTGTCCTCGCAGATGGGTCATGTGGGTGGACCCAAGCGCACGGTGTACTGCGCCTCCAAGCACGCCGTGGAAGGCATGACCAAGGCCTTGGCCTGGGAGTTGGGCCCCCATGGCATTCGGGTCAACACGCTGTGCCCCACTTTCATCCGCACCGCCATGACCGAGCCCATGCTCGAGGACCCGGCCTTTTCCGATTTCGTGCGCTCCCGCATCGCACTGGGGCGCATCGGAACGCTAGAGGAGGTGATGGGGGCCGTCGTGTTCCTTGCCTCGCCCGCGGCTTCCTTGGTCACCGGATCGGCCCTGATGGTCGACGGCGGATGGACGGCGGCATGATGCGGGTCATGAAGAGCAACGTCACTTCCATCGATGTGGCCCGGCTGGCGAACGTCTCGCAGTCGGCAGTCAGCCGCACCTTCACCCCTGGGGCCAGTGTTTCGGAGGCCACCCGAGAGAAGGTGATGGATGCGGCGCGCAAGCTGGGCTACCGCCCCAACGCGCATGCCCGAAGTCTCACCACCAAGCGCAGCCGGATCATCGGGCTGGTGCTGTCCTACCTGGGGAACCTGTTCCACCCCGTGGCGCTTGAGAAGCTCTCCAAGCGGCTGCAGGCCGATGGTCACCATGTGCTGCTGTTCCTGTCGGACAACCCCAACTCCGATGAACTCGTCAACGAGATCCTGCAATACCACGTCGACGGCATCATTCTGGCGGCCACCACCCTGTCCTCATCGATTGCCCAGCGCTGCGCCGATGCAGCCATTCCCGTGGTGCTCTTCAATCGCGTCATGGCCAAGGGCAGCGCAGGGGCGGTCAGCTCGGTTCGCTCCGACAACATGGCCGGCGGCCGTGCGGTGGCACGCTATCTGGCCGACAACGGGCATGAGCGCATTGCCTTCATCGCGGGCAACGAGGAGTCGTCCACCAACCTGGAGAGGGAGCGCGGGTTCCGGGAGGGTCTGGCTGATCGGGGCCTTCGCATCTGGGCCCGTGCCGTGGGCAACTACGACTTCGAACAGGCGCGGCAGGCCACGCTGGAATTGTTCGCGGGCAAAGGCGAGCGGCCCGACGCCGTCTTCGTGGCGTCGGACCACATGGCCTTTGCGGTGATGGACACCCTGCGGCATGAGCTCGGCCTTCGCGTTCCCGACGACGTCTCGGTGGTGGGGTTCGACAACGTGCCTCAAGCCGGCTGGCCCAGCTACCGGCTTACCACGGTGGAGCAGCCGCTGGGGCCGATGATCGAAGCCACGGTCGAGCTTCTGCAGCGGCACCTGCGGCAGGACGCGCCCGCCGGCGGCGAGAACGTCACCGTTCCGGGCGAACTCATCATCCGGGGCTCGGTGCGCAGCGCGGTGCCCGCCACCAAGGCCGGCGAGCGGCGCCGGCGCATCACCTCCACCCGTTGAAGACGAGGCGACCATGAAGGGCTTCGACGCTGAATTCCATGACCTGGATCACTACATCCGTGTCATCACGGACCGGATCTGGGAGGGGCGGCGGCTGGAGGACATCCGCCGGTACTACGGCGTGGACTGTGCCGTCGAAACCCCTTCATCGGTGAGCGTGGGCATCGAGCCGGTGATCGAGGGCACACGCAAGACCCTGCTGGCGTTTCCCGATCGACGCCTGCTGGCCGAGGATGTGATCATCTCCGGGGATGAAGACCAAGGGTTCCTGTCTTCGCACCGGATCTTCAGTCCGATGACGCATGCCGGCCCCGGGGCCTTCGGCCCTCCCACCGCACGCCCGGTGCATGTGCGCACGGTGGCCGATTGCGTCTGCCGGGACAACCGCATCATCCACGAATGGCTGGTGAGGGACCAGGCGGCCATTGCACGGGCCATCGGCCGACACGAGCGCGATGTGGCGCAGGACTGGCTGGATGCAGCCGGCGGTTGGAACAAGCCGGTCATGCCGGCCGCTCCGGCTCCCTATCGTTCTCATGTCGAAGCCTCGGGTGTGGCGGCCAACGCGGCGCAGGCCTGGCTGGAGGCCCTGCGTCGGCCGGTGTTTGAGCAGCGCGGCGTGTCCCCAGATGTGATCGCCTGTCTGCCCGGTGGCGAGGTGGCGGTGGGCGTGTCGCAGCGTGCGGCCTTCTGGACGAGCGTGACGCAGGCTTTGCCCCGGCCTGCCGTGGAGATCGAGCACCTGGTGGCGGCGCCTCGCCCGGGCCGCGCCAACGCGGTGGCGATGCGTTGGCGGTATCGGGCCCATCACGAGGGAGAAGGGCGGTACGGGCTGCCCACGGGTCGCCCGGTCGAAATCCTGGGCATCACGCACCTGGAGATCGATTCCGGCCAACTCGTGCGCGAGTGGGTGCTGATCGATGAGGTCGCCAACTGGATGCAGCTTCTTCGCCCAAGGCTCGCATGATCACGCGACTCGTTCTGCTGCCGGGAACCCTGTGCGACCAGCGTCTCTTCGCCGCCGTGGCCCGGCGGCTTCGGCCGTCGGTGGTGGTGCGGGTGGCCCGTTGGCGCGAACTGCTGCGCCCGCGCGAGCCCGCTTGGTGGCGCGGCGATCAGCCGTTCAGCCTGGTCGCCTTCTCCCTGGGGGGGATATGGGCCCTGCAACGGCTGCGTGGGGCGGGCCACGCGCCCGCTGGCTTAGCGATGGAGCGGCTGGCGCTGCTGGGCAGCAATGCAGAGGCCGCCGGGGAGGCGCACATCAAGCGCGCGCGAGCGCAGCAGCGCCTGCTCAGCCGTCAGGGCACCGCTGCGGTGGTCCGCTCGGCCAAGGGCCGCTACTTCGCCCGCCGGCCCCCATCCTGGCAGGTGCGTCTCGTTCTCGACATGGCTCGACGCACGCCGATTACCACCGCACGAAAGCAGATCCAGCTGGCCGGTCATCGCGCCGATGGGTTGCATGCCTTTGCAAGTTTTCCGGGGCCGGTGGCTGTGATGTCTGGCGCCGACGATCGCCTGTGCCCGTCTGATCTGCAGCGCCGCTTGTGCCATGTGCGGCGTGACGCGTGGGCGCAGGTGTGGGCGCGGTGCGGCCACATGATTCCACTGGAGGCACCCGGCCGCCTGGCCCAGGCCCTTCGTCGATGGCTGGCACAGGATGCGGCGCCGCGCTCTCTGACTTCCGGAGTGTTCCCGTCATGAAGATAGAAGAGCTCAACGAGCGCCACATCCCCTTCTCCAGCCTGCGCTACTCCACGGAAGCCTTCATCGACTATGCGATTCCGGAGTGCTCCCCGAAGTACAACTACGCCCTGGTGGGACCGGGGGTGTCCCAGAACGCCAAGCAGCCGGTGTGCCTGCGCGAACCGCACGGTTTTCAAGTGGGGGGCGTGTCCATCCCGCACGGGCGCGTCAACCCACCGCACCTTCATTTCAGCTGTGAGGTCTTCATCTGCGCCAAGGGCCAGTGGCGCATCCAATGGGGCTTCAATCCAGCCGTTCGGCATGTGGACATCGGCGAGCGGGACATCGTCTCGGTGCCCACCTGGATCTACCGGGGCTTCACCAACACGGGCGTCGACGACGGATTCCTGTTCACCGCCCTGGGGCGCGACCACACGGGCGGAATCCTGTGGGGGCCCGCGACCCTGGAGGCCGCCGCAGCACACGGCGTTTACCTCACGGAAGACTACCGCATCGTCGATACGCGAAGGGGGGATGCCCTTCAGGCCGGAGAACAGTTGCTTCGGCCTATGGCGCCCGAGGAAATCGCGGCGCTTCGGGATTGGACGGAGGACGAGATGAGCCGTCGTCTGGTGCGTGCGCGGGACCTGCAGTTCGGTACCCGCAGCCTGCTGGACACTTTGCTGCCCGGTGGTGGCGCGCAGTTGGCCCCGGTGGTGGGACTGGGCATCTCCGAAGATCGGCATGCGGTGCCGCCCGTGGCTAAGTCGCATGGCGTCAGCCTGGAATGGCTGCGGCTGCCGCCGGGTGCCGGGGTGTCGCGCCACCTTCTGTCCGAAAAACAGGTGATGACGGTCTACGGTGGCGCGGTGGAACTGGTTGTTCACGCGCAGGACGGGCTGGTGCGCTATCGGCTGCAGGGTTCGCCGGAGCAGGGATGGGACACCTATGCCATGCCCGGGGGCCTGTGGCGCGAGCTCCGCAACGTGGCCTCGCAGGAGGCCTGGGTGCTCCTGATGACCGCCGGCGATCACCGCAAGCGGATTCAATGGGACGACAGTGTCCTGAAGCGGGCCCAGGAGCAAGGGTGGGCACTCGATGCGGACGGCTGTGTCGCCGAGCGCCACTTCGTCGAGCGGGCGCAGCGCTGAGGCCTGGGTGTCGCACGCACGCATGACCTCACCATCCAAGACCCGCGCGGGACAGTCAAGGAGAACCTGAGCATGAACGACGCCCTGAGCCCTTCACGGCCGCACCCGATCGACACCCGCCTGTTGCAGATGATGCGCGGGAACCAGCGCCTGCGGGGCATCTTCAACGGGCTTCCGAGTCCTGCCATCGTGGAGATGTGCGCCTATGCGGGGTTCGACTTTCTGATCATCGATAACGAACACGGCAGTGCGGATCTGCAGATGACCGAGCATCTGCTGCGGGCGGCCAGGGCCAGCGGAATACCCGCTCTGGTCCGGTGCCTGGAGCACGACCTCGCGCGGGTGCTCGACATGGGCGCCAGCGGCGTACAGATTCCCATGGTGGAGTCGGCTGCCCATGCTCGCGAGCTCGTGCAGCGGGTGCGCTACCCGTTACCCGACGGCCAGGGCGGCCGGCGGGGAAGCGCCTTCAGTACGCGCGCTGCGGGCTATGGCGCCTTCGGCGGCCCGGCGCACACCCGCTTGAGCAACGAGGCCATCGTGTTGGTGGCGATGGTCGAAACGCCTCGGGCCGTCGAATGCTCCGGCGAAATCGCCGCTGTGGACGGCATCGACGCCGTCTTCGTCGGGCCCAACGACCTGGCCCACGCCATGGGTCACGAAAACCGTTGGACGGACCCGCCCGTGCAGGCGGCCATCGAACGCGCCCTGCGCGCGGTCAGCGCGCAGGGCAAGTGCGCCGGCGTGCTGGCGCTCACGCCGGAGGAAGAGGAGCGGTACGCAGCCTGGGGAGGGCGCTACTTCGCCTCCGTCACCACCGCCTTGATCACCCGGGCCTTCCAGCAGGCCGCGCGCCAAGGGCGCGCGGAACTGAACTACTGAGCGACGGTGCCTGTGGCGTCCATGCCGAAGGGCCGATAGGTACTTTTACTAGCCGGTTTGCATATGAATTGCATACGCTTGCACTGTTGATTTCCACCCACCAAACTTGGACGTGACTGTTCATCTCCGCACCCCGGGTGCCCTTACTGAAACACGACTGGAGACCTGACGATGAAGACCTTCCGCCGAAATCCCCTTGTGGCCATGGTGGCCATGGCCGTCGGTTCATGGGCCGCCGCCGGCGCCCTGCCGGCCCTGGCGCAAAGCCAAGGCGGTGCGGCGCGAGCAGCCGATTCGGGCGAGCTCCAGTCCGTCTCGGTTTCCGCCAACCGCCGCCTGGAGGACCAGCAGAAGGTCAACGTCTCGGTCACCGGCTTGAACAACCAGGCACTGGCCGAGCGCAACCTCTCTGACGTGTCGCAGCTCGACACCGTGGTGCCGGGCTTCACCTTCGGGCGGTCGGGCGCGGATGCACGCCCAGCCATGCGGGGTGTGCGCACCGAAAACGTGGCCGTGAACGCCGACACCACGATCGGCTACTTCGTGGACGGCATCTACAAGTCCCGCGCGCAGCAGGCGATGATGGGCTTCGTGGACGTGTCGCGCGTGGAGGTCATGCGCGGGCCGCAGGGCACACTGTTCGGCCGCAACACCTTCGGTGGCACGGTGGCCATCACCACCAACGCGCCGGAGCTGAAGTCCAACGAAACCACGGCCAGCCTGCTGGTGGGCAACTACGGCAAGGTGCGGGGCGAGGGCATCTTCAACCTGCCCCTGAGTGAAACGACCGCCCTGCGGCTGGTGGCGGTCAAGGACAAGTCCGACCCCTGGGTGAAGAACGACTTCAACACGGCCGCCGGAATGTTCGATCAGGACATGCGCTATTTCCGCGGCAGTCTGCTGTTCAAGCCGACCAAGGACCTAGAGGCCGTGTTCCGCGTGGACAGCACCACGCAAGGCGGAAACGGGGGCTCGGCCTTCGGCTACAAGATGGCGGGCACCTATGTGCACACGCCTTCGTGCCAGCAACTGTTCAATGCCACGCTGACGATCATCAATCCCCGCGGCGGCAACCGCGATGCGGTCAACGACTGCACCCGCACGCAAGGCGCCGGCACCGGCGCGGGCGCCAACGCCATCGGTACCGGTGTCGATCTTGGCATTCCCATCTACAAGGCCGGCAATGCCTACGTGGTGGACAACGACTACCGCACCTTCCTCGATCTCAGTGACCGCAACATGAGCCTGGACCTCACCTATCAGGTGCCCGGCGCCACACTGAAGTCCATCACCGGCTACGCCGATTTCGTGGCCACGCGTACGTCCGACTCCGACTTCTCGGCGTCCACGATCGCCCTGGACTACCAGGCCACCGCCGCCAAGACCTTCTCCCAGGAATTCCAGATCCTGAGCAACACCTCAGGCCCGCTGGGTTACGTGGCCGGCGTGTACCTGTTCCGCGATGAGTTGCGTGGGACCTTCATCAACCAGCAGCTGCCCCGCACCATTCGGTCCTCCGCCTTGGGGGCGCCGCTTTCCCTGGCGCAGAACGGCGCCGGCTTCTACGACAACCAGATGCCCGAGACCGACTCACGCGCGGTGTACGGCCAGCTCAACTACAAGCTCAGCTCGGCCCTGACGCTGACGGCCGGCGCGCGCTACACCAAGGACACCAAGTCCTTCAAGTACGCCAACGCCAATGCGGTGCTGCCGCTGAACGCCGCCGGTGCACCTGACGGCAACCTCATCAACCTGTCCACGGTACTACCGCCGACTTCAGCCTACGGCACGGCTGGCACCAGCAACTGCCTGGATGGCGCCACTCGCCCGGGCTTCAACTGCCTGCCGGGCACCAACACGGCCACGGGTGCGACCTACAACGACGCCACGTTCAGCAAGGGAACGGGACGCCTCGCGCTGGACTACGAGCTCAACAAGGACCAGCTGGTCTACCTGACGGTTTCCAACGGCTTCCGCTCGGGCGGCTTCAACTCGGCCCAGGCCCTGGAGTCGGCGCGTACCTTCAAGCCCGAGGAGGTGGTGGCACTGGAAGTTGGCTCCAAGAACCGCTTCCTGAAGAACACGTTGCAGCTCAACGTGTCGGCCTTCAGCAACGACTACACCAACCTGCAGGAGCAGCGGCAGATCCCCGTGGGCAACACCACGATCTCGGCGATCTTCAATGCCGCCAAGGCCAGCGCCAAGGGTTTGGAGGCCGAACTTGAGTGGCGTGCATCCCGGGCCACCACCTTCGGCGGTACCTTGTCGCTGCTGGACGCGAAGTACACCAGCTTCCCCGATGTGGCCCTGCCTTTCGGCACCTCGATTCTGGTGGCCGACCCCACCTCCACCGCGCCGCAGACCGACGCCAACGGTGTGGTGATTGCGCCGGCGGGTCAACGTCGTCTGTTCGCGCCGGGCTACAAGTGCGGCGTGGTTCCGGGCACGGGCGGCGTGGGTCAGCCGGCCGCGGCCTACGGCTGCGACCTCTCGGGTAACCGCATCCCCTACGCGGCTCGCAGCCAGGGCTCGGTCTTCCTGAAGCACGATATCGGTTTGGCCGGCGGCGGCCGTCTCACGCCGATGGTGGTGGTCAGCTACAACAGTGGCTTCTTCGGACAGCCCACGAACGCGCAGATCGAGAAGCAGGGCGCCTTCACCAAGACCGACGTCAAGGTGAACTGGCGCATGAACGACCAGTGGTCGCTGTTGGGCTTCGTCGACAACGTGGGCAACACGCAGACGATCAACCGCTTCGTGTGGGGAGGTGGTGGTGCGCTCCAGGTCAGCGCAGCCCCTCCGCGCATGATGGGTCTGAAGCTGACCTACAGCAAGTTCTGACCACCGCCTTGCTGTCGTGAACCATGGCCGGCTGGATGCCGGCCATGGCGTTTTCAACGTGCGGATTCAAGCACCCATGAACCAGCGACTCCACTTTCCCACGACTCACGTGGGTTCCCTGCCCCGCAGCCAGGCGGTAGTCGAGCAGATCTTCGCTCGTGAGCGCGGCGAGGCGGTTGACGAGTCGGTGTTCAACGAGACCATGCGCCAGGCGGTGGATGAGGCCGTCAGGCGCCAGGTGCAGTCCGGCATCGACGTCGTCAGTGACGGCGAGATGAGCAAGATCAGCTACGCGACCTACATCAAGGACCGCTACACGGGCTTCGATGGCGACAGTGACCGCCGCACGCCCGCAGACCTGCTGGACTACCCCGGCTTCATGAAGCGGCTGGCGTCCGCGGGCGGAACGCCCACCTACCGGCGCCCCTGCTGCGTCGGCCCGATCCAGGTGAAGTCGCTGCTGCCCCTGGAGCACGACATTGCCCATGTGAAGGCAGCGGCTCAGAAGCATGGTGCCAAGGCGGTTTTCATGAACGCCGCCTCGCCCGGTGTGGTGGCGCTGTTCCAGCCCAATCGACACTACCAGGACGACGACCAGTATCTGCAAGCGCTTGCACATGCACTTCGCCACGAGTACCACGCCATCGTGGACGCCGGCTTGATCCTGCAGCTGGACTCGCCCGACCTGGGGCTGGGCCGTCACATGATGTACAAGGACCTGGAAGAGGCCGAGTACCTGCGGCGCATCGAGCGCCATGTGGAGGCCCTCAACGAAGCGCTGGTGGCCGTTCCGGCCGATCGTGTCCGCATGCATGTGTGCTGGGGCAACTACGAAGGCCCACACCACAAGGACGTGCCGCTGTCGACGATACTGCCGATCGTCATGAAGGCCAAGCCGCAGGCGCTCCTGTTCGAAACCTCGAATCCGCGTCATGCGCATGAATGGGAGACGATTGCCGAGATGCGACATCAGATCCCCGACGACAAGATCCTCATTCCCGGCGTCCTGGATTCGACCACCAACTTCGTCGAGCATCCGCGTCTGGTGGCTCAGCGCCTACAGCGTTTTGCGGACATCGTGGGCCCTGAGCGCGTCATGGCCGGCACCGATTGCGGCTTTGGGACCTTCGCGGGTTTTGGGGCCGTGGATGCGGACATCGTCTATGCCAAGTTTGCAGCCATGGCCGACGGGGCTGCGATCGCCTCGCAACGGTATGCTCCATGACTGAGGTCGGCGCGAAGGACACCGCCGGATCGGTCACCGCGGCTGCATGGGTGCGGGCCGACGAGCTGGGCCTTACACGCCGGGCTCTGGCCCTGGGGTTCCTGCTGGTGGCCTACTTCTTCTACGCCTGGTCCTGGAACACGATCGACATCCTGCGCCCTTACATCAAGGACAGCCTGGGGCTGACGCTCACCGAATCGGGTTCGGCCTACACGCTGCAGTCCATCGGGGCCTTGGTGGGGGCGGTGGTGATGGGGCAGGTGGCCGACAAGATCGGTCGGCGCAACGCGCTGGTCATCTCGATGATCGGCTTCGGATCGGGCCTGCTGGGCGCCTTGGCGGTGAGCAGCTATGCTGAACTTGTTGCGCAGCGCCTGTACCTGGGTTTTTTCATGGGTTCGATGTTCCCCATCGCGGTGGGCATCTACTCGGGGCTGTTCGCGCGCGAGGTGCGAGGGCGCATCGCCGGTGTGGTGTTCTGCACCTACAACCTGGCCGTGTCGGCCCTGGGGTTCGTGTCCTCCGCCGTGTTCCGGGCCGGAATGGATTGGCAATTGATGTTGTGGGCCGGTGCGGTTCCAGTTGGCTTAGCGTTCCTGGCCCTGGCACTCGTTCCCGATGACCGGCGCCTGATTCCCATGGACGGGCTGGTGGGCGGGCAGGCCACGGCCAGCAGCACGCTGCCGGTGATGGAGCTCTTCAAGCCCGGCGTGCGCCGGCAGACCATCTTCCTGGCCTTGATGAGCGGTCTGAATTTCTTCGCCTACCAGGCCTTCACCGGTTGGGCCACCACCTTCTTGCGAACCGAGCGGGGCGTGCCCGACACCGCGGTGGGCGACATCGTGGGCTGGCAGTTCGTCGGCAGCGCCATCGGGGCGCTGGGCTGGGGTTGGCTGAGCGACCGCTATGGCCGACGCGTGGCCGCTTCCGGCTTCGTGGCCTGCGCCATCCTGATTCCGATCTATCTGTTTGCTCCGATCACGATTCAGACCCTGGAAATGATCGGTTTTCTCTATGGCATTGCCCTGGCCTGCAGTGCCATCTGGGGTCCTTGGATGTCGGAGTTGTACCCATCGCATCTTCGATCCACCGCCGCCTCCATCTTCAACTGGGGCCGCGTGATCAGCATGACGGCCCCCTTGATCACCGCCCCGCTGGCCCAAGCCTATGGATTGGCGCCGGTGATGAGCCTGGCCGCGGTGAGCTTCCTGATTGCCGCGGCCGTCTGGTGGAGCCTGCCGGAGACGGTAAAGGTCCGCCATGCAGCCTAGTCACACGGACCGCTCCTAACGACGGAACGTGCACGACGCGCATCATCGGCGCCGACATGGACCGATTCCAAGGTCTATCTATGCTGCGTGTCCCGCAATGCTTCGCTTCTGCAAAGTCCGATCCGGCCAAACCGTGCGTCTAACTGCGATGTGACCCGCTGCATCCACGACGCCGCACTTAACGGTGAGCTGTTTAGGCGGTGACTCCGGCGGGAAACGAACCTGTGGAGGCGCGGAAAGCCGACGGGAATCTCAGAGAAAATTTCCCATCAAACAGCCCGCAAACCCTCATCAAATATGGGTTTCCGGTATAGATTGTGATTCTGGTCGTCGTGGGTTCGAGTCCCATCAGCCACCCCACCAATCCCCTGCTGCGGCGCCGTCGCCCGTCCATCGGCAACTTCGGGGGAGGGCCATCTCGCGGCAATTCCCTTTGCGGCCGATGCCGCACCCCGCAGGCCCATCTTGATGCCCAAGGACAGGTGCGGATGGTGCGTGGGGGCTACCCACCCAGGATCCAAACCTCGTCGGGCTGACGCTCGATGCCAGTGGAGGTTTCTTCCCTGCTGATTCGCGACCCGCCTATCTTGATGGGTCTGCCGAGTCGCGATGCAGCTGTTGCAAGATCGATGCAGGCATCAGCACATCATCGAAGTTCAGGCGCGGCTCGGAATTCGGGTCGGTGTCCAGCAAGGCCTTCAAGGTGTGCAAACGCGAGCGTCAATGTTTGGAAAAAGCGTCGGGTGGGCAGACTTCGATTGCCGACGACCCACGCCGGCTCAGGGCACGATGACGGTAAACAAGTACACCGCAAAGATCACCAAGTGCACCGTGCCCTGCATCACGGTTGTGCGGCCCGTTCCCAGCGACAACGAAGCCACGATCAAGGACAGCACCAGTAAGACGGTGGACTTTTCGTCGATTCCGAGGGTCAAGCGGGTCCCGGTGATCAACGACACGGCCGCAACAGCCGGAATGGTCAGACCGATGCCGGCCAGGGCCGAGCCGAGTGCCAGGTTGAGGCTTGTTTGAAGGCGGTTGGCCCGCGCAGCCTGATAGGCCGCAATACTTTCAGGCAACAGCACCACCGCGGCGATCAAGACGCCCACCAGTGTTTGCGGGGCACCGATGTAGGACACACCCGCCTCAAGCGCTGGCGAGAGAATCTTCGCCCACAACACCACCGACACCAGACACACGAGCAGCAACACCGCGCTCCCGATGGCGGTTTTGTTGGGAGGAGGAGGTGCGTGTGCGGCCTCGTCCGTCGCGGCTTCTGCCGGAAGAAAGTAGTCGCGGTGCTTGACGGTCTGCACCATCACGAATGTCCCGTACAGCACGAGTGAGGTGAGGGCGATAAACGCCAGCTGGCTGTCGCTGTAATAGGGCCCCGCGCGGGTGCTGGTGTAGTTGGGCAGCACGAGGGTGAGGACGGAGATGGCAGCAATCGTGGCCAATGTGGCAGAGACCCCGTACAGGCCAAACGACTGCTCACCATGACGCCGACCACCGCTGAGCAGACAAATGCCGACCATCCCGTTCAGGATGATCATCACCGAAGCAAAGACGGCGTCCCGGGCCAAGCCACTGGCCGCTTCACCTCCTGCAATCATCAGCGAGACGATCAGCGCGACTTCAATGGAGGTCACCGACAAGGCCAGCACCAAGGTGCCATAAGGTTCCCCGATTCGGTGGGCCACCACCTCAGCGTGAAACACGGCGGCCAAAATTCCACCGATCAAACCGGCGACCACCATGGCTTGGAACAGCCATCCCAGCGCAGCCAAGTGGCCCGTCAGGGCCACCAAGAGCAACGCCCATGAGGCCAGAGGAACAACCACGGACCAGGTGGGCAGCTGTGTTGCTGGTTTCATCGACCCAGTTTAGCAATGAGGTTGACCTGGATAGCCAGGCCTTGCACCCCCCCACGTGGTCTGAACCGCCTTGAAGGGGCAGATTTTCGAAGATTGACAGGTCTAAGACGTCAATTCATGATGTATTCATTCACCCTTGACGGTTGACGGTAGGAGACAAGCGTGCCCAAACTCAATCCGCATGATTTCAGGGCTATTTCGGAATACGGCCGCGGCACGCTTCGCACGGACAGAGTTTCGGCAAACCCGAAGATGGAGCCTGCCATCCATGTCAGCGGGGCCGGCTTTCGTGGTGCCGTTGTCAATTTCTTCCGCGGCGTCGGCGCCTACATCGCCAAGTTGTGTGGTGCCAGCAAGTATTCAGAAGACCGCGCGGCTCGCGCCCGAGAGGCCTATGGCGCCTTCAAGGAAAGGCTGGTCTTCCAAGTGGGTGCCGATTCGGCTCAGCAGATCCTCGACAGGGTGCGGGACCAGAAGAAGGCGGACCCACCCAACGAAATCAAGGTCGGCCAAGTGAAATTGGCGCTCAACATGGCGCAACTTGAAGCCCAGTTGCACAACGATGAGTGTGTGGCCC
>RFTU01000047.1 GCA_009923315.1 Betaproteobacteria bacterium | reverse complement strand
GCATCCCACAGCAGCCACCCACAAAAGTCAGCAGCTACCCGTTTTCAGCAGAGCCTGCGATTGTGGCACGAATTCTTGCCAGTCGTCAATACCCCTCGGGGGGTCTGGTGGAGGGGCCCCGTGACCACGGAGCCCGCAGCGCAGGCTGAACCGTCGCAACACTTCGGTGAAGCATCGCAAAGGGAGGCGGACTATACACCCAGGAATTGTTCGAGCGTCCGGGGCTGAGCCAACAAGCTCTCGCTGCTGCCTTCAAACACCACTTCGCCCTTGACGAGGATCACGTTGCGGTCGGTGATCTGCGTGACGTGGCGCCAGTTCTTGTCCACGATGATGCTGCTGATGCCCGTTTCGCGGATGAGCCCGCAGATGCGCCAGATCTCGCGGGCGATCAGCGGCGCCAGACCTTCGGTGGCCTCGTCAAGGATCAGCACATCGGGGTTGGTCATCAGTGCGCGGCCGATGGTGAGCATCTGCTGCTCGCCGCCCGAAAGCTGTTGACCACCATGACTCAGGCGCTCCTTCAGGCGCGGGAAGGTTTCGAGCACGCGGTCATAGGTCCAGTCGCGCTGGCCCTGCGTGCCGGCGCGCGCGGCCATGATGAGGTTCTCCTTGACGGAGAGGTTGCCAAAGATGCCGCGGCCCTCAGGCACGTACGCGATGCCCTGTTGGGCCACGCGAAAGGGCGCAGCGCCGGTCATCGCGTGGCCCTTGATGCGCACTTCGCCGCCGCGGGGCTTGACAAGGCCCATGAGGCTCTTGAGCAGGGTGCTCTTGCCCATGCCGTTGCGACCCATCAGGCCGATGGTCTCGCCGCGCTTCACGTGAAAATCGACGCCGCGCAGGATGTGGCTGGCGCCGTAGTAGCTTTGAAGGCCACGGGCTTCGATGAGCAGTTCCGTCATCTCAGTGCTCCTGGCCCAGGTAGGCCGCCTGCACGCCCGCGTCGTTGCGGATGGCTTCGGGTGTGCCGCTGGCGATCACCTGACCATTGACCATCACCGTGAGGTGGTCGGCCAGGGTGAAGACGGCGTCCATGTCATGCTCGACCAGCATGATCGCGTGCTGAGCCTTGAGCCGCAGCACACGCCCATGCCTGCCAGGGGTTCGTCCAGCAACAGCACCTGAGGCTGGGTGGCCAGCGTCATGGCGATTTCCAACTGGCGCTGCTCACCATGCGAGCAAGTGCCCGCCACGGTGTGACGGCGCGCGGCCAAGCCCGCGAGTTCCAGCGCGCGATCGCAGCGATCGGCCACGGCGGCATGGGCGGTGGCCGTGTCGACCCAGTGCAAAGGGTTCCAGGGGCGATGGCGTTGGCGCGACTGCGAGGCCAGGCGCACGTTTTCTTCAACGGTCAGCGGCAAGAAGATGTTGGTCTTTTGGTAACTGCGGCCCAGACCGCGGCGGGAGATCTCGTGCGGCGGGTAGCCGGTGATGTCGTGGCCACCGAGCGTGACGGTGCCGCTGGTGGGCACGATGTCGCCGGACAGCAGGTTGGTCAGCGTGCTCTTGCCTGCGCCATTGGGACCGATCACCGCGTGGATGCGGTCACGCCAGAGGTCCAGCGACACGTCCTGATTGGCGGCCAGCCCGCCAAAGCGCTTGGTCAGCGAGCGCGCCGACAGCACCACGCCCTCGGTGTTCATGCGCCCTCTCCCTTGCGCGCGTGCAGGCGCTCCAGAACCGCGCCCACCAGGCCCAACACACCCCGCGGCGCCAGGATCACCACGGCCACGATGAACAGGCCCATCCACAACTGCCATTGGTCACCCAGGCGGATGCTGCCGACCTGCGGCAAGTCCTTCACCCAATGCAGCACACCCTCGAACACGAACGCACCGATGGCCGCGCCTGCGAAGTTGCCCATCCCGCCCAGGATGACCATCATGATGGCGTGTGCGCTCATGTGAAAGCCCATCAACTCGGGGTTCACGAAGCCATTGAGCGCACCCCACAGGTAGCCCGCCAGGCCCGCGAGCGCGCCGGCCAGGGTGAAGGCGCTGAGCTTGTAGCCGAAGGTGGAGTAGCCCACGGCCTTCATCCGGTGCTCGTTGATGCGAATGCCCACCAACGCGCGGCCAAAGGAGCTCCACAAGAGGCGCCGCAGGAAAACGTAGACGAGCAGCATCGATGCCAGGCACACATAGAACAGGGTGACCTTGCTCTCCAGATCGATGGGGCCGCTGGCGGGGCGAACGTTCACATAAATGCCGTCGCTGCCGCCCAAGGCCTTGTTGTCGAAAAACAGGTAGAACAGCATCTGCGCAAACGCCATGGTGACCATGATGAAGTAGATGCCGTGGGTGCGAACCACGAAGAAGCCGATGATCAGGGCCGCCGCACCGGAGAAAAGCATGGCCGCCGGCAGGGTCCACCACAAGGCGGCCGGGTCGTTGGCCGGCGACAGGAAGGCCAGGGCATAGCCGGCCAGACCAAAGTAAGCCGCGTGCCCCAATGACACCAGGCCCGTGACACCCTGCAGCAAGTCCAGGCTCATGGCGAAGATGGCCAGGATCATCATGCGCGAGAGACTTTGCAGGGCATAGTCGCTGCCCATCAGCGGGAACAGCGCCAGGCCGACCACGGCGGTGGCCAGCAGGAACTGCACGCTGCGCGGCAGCGTTTCGAGGTGAGACTTCGGGGCGCTCATGGGTTCATCTCACTGCTTGAACAATCCTTCAGGGCGCCACAGCAGGACCGCAGCCATGAGGACATAGACCAGCATGCCGGCCACCGAAGGCAGCAGCACCTTGCCGAAGGTGTCCACCAGCCCCACGAGCAGCGCGGCGATGAGGGCACCGCGCACCGAGCCGATGCCGCCGATCACGACCACCACGAAGCACATGATGAGCACCGGGCTTCCCATGCTGGGATAGACGCTGGACACGGGCGAGGCCACCATGCCGGCCACCACCGCCAGGCCGACCCCCAGGCCGAAGACCAGGGCGTGGATGAGTTCGATGTTGATGCCCAGCGACTCGGTCATGTCGCGGTTGAAGGCCCCGGCGCGGATCTTCATGCCCAGACGCGTCTTGGAGATCAGCAGGTACAGCGCAATGGCCAGCGCGATGCACACGCCGGAAATGAAGAGTCGATAGACCGGGTAGCTCAGCGTGTCGGTCAGCGGGATGGACCAGTCGAGGAACTCGGGCGTCTTCACGCCCAGCACATCATTGCCCCAGATCATGGCCCGCAGTTCCTCAAACACATAGATCAGACCGAAGGTCAGCAGCACCTGGTCCAGGTGGTCTCGGTGGTAGAAGTGCCGGAACAGGACACGCTCGAGCACGAAGCCAAACACGCCGGCCAACACCGCGCCCAGGAGGATGGCCAACGGCAGCGACCCCATTTGTGCCGCCAGGGTGTAGGCCAGGTAAGCACCCAGCATGTAGAAGCTGCCGTGCGCAAGGTTGACCACACCCATGATGCCGAAGATCAGCGTCAGGCCCGCGGCCAGCATGAACAACAACAGCCCGTACTGCACGCTGTTGAGCAGCTGGATGAGGAAGTTGGCCAGGGTCATGGTGGGGGCATCGGCGCAATGGGGGGCGAAAAAATGGCGGCCACGGCCGCCAAGGGTGGCTTGCAGCGGCCTTCAAGCCGCTTTGCGCTTCAGGCCACCGAGGTATGGATGGAAACCGACATTCGCTGGCGTCAGCCCATGCGACACCCGGTGCCGGGATCGGCCAACTGCTTGGCCGCGATGCCGATGACCTTGTTCTCCCTGTCCTTGACCTCACGCAGGTACATGTCCTGGATCGGGTTGTGTGACTTGCTCATCGTCCACTTGCCACGGGGGCTGTCGATGGTGGCGCCTTCCATCGCGGCATACAGGGCCTTCTTGTTGGCAAAGTCGCCCTTGACCGCCGTCATGGCCTGCGCCAGCAGCAGACCCGAGTCGTAACCCTGCACCGCATACACGTCGGGTTGCAGCTTGTTCTTGATGGCAAAGGCCTTGCGGAAGTCTTGGTTGCGCTTGGTCTCCAGCGAATCGCTGTAGTGCAGCGTGGTGAGGATGCCATCGGCTGCAGGGCCGGCGGCGTCGAGCACGCCCTCGGTGAGGAAACCCGAGCCGTACAGCGGGATCTTGCCCTTGAGGCCCGCCGCGGCGTAATCCCGGATGAACTTGGCTGCACCGGCACCGGCGAAGAAGCACGCCACCGCGTCGGGCTTGATCGAGGCAATCTCGGTGAGCAAGGCCTGGAATTCCACATTCGGGAAGGGCAGGCCGAGTTCCTTGACGATGGTGCCACCGGCCTTGGTGTAGCTGTCGCGAAAACCCTCGAAGGCCTCGTCGCCTGCGGCGTACTTCCAGGTGATCCACACGGCCTTCTTGTGGCCGCGCTTGACCATGGTCTCGCCCAGGGCCAGCGTCGGCTGGCTGTTGGAAAACGAGGTGCGGAACACATTGGGCGCGCACTGCGCCCGGGTGGCCACATGCACGCCAGCATTCGGGATGAGGTTGAGCACGCCCGACTCGCGGGCCACGCGATGGATGCCCATCTGCACCCCCGAATGCACGGTGCCCAAGATCACGTCGACCTTGTCGCGCTGAACGAGTCGGTTGGCGTTCTCCACGCCCTTGGGCGGATCGGATTCATCATCGACCTTGAACCACTCGATGTCGCGCCCGCCGAGCTTGCCGCCCGCCTCCTCAATGGCCAGGCGAAAGCCCGCCTCAATGTTGATGCCCAGGGCGGCAAAAGTACCGGTGTAGGGCAACATCAGGCCGATGCGCAGCTTGTTGGATTGCGCGCGCACGATTTGCGGCAACAACAAGCTGGTGCTGGCGGCGCCGACCAATGCGGCTGAGCGGGCCAAAACGACGCGACGGGTGGTCATGGGTCTCCTCCAAGAAGGGGGGTTGATGCGATCAACCATGATGGCACACCCCCTCCCACGATCGGCACTGTGGTGCTACCGAGCAAAATATTGCTCAGCATAAACCCTTATATCCCGCCAAAGAATGCACTTTAGTGCACTAGTTCGTCCTGCCTGCCCCAGTTAGAAGGGGAGCCAACCGGCCAGGGGCGCCTCAGGCGGCGGCCAGGAAGTCACGCGCGATCCGGTCGCCGATGTCGTTGATACGGTTGAGGAAGCGGGTGAGGTAGGCGTGAAGGCCATCGTCGAGGATCTCGTCGATGCGGCCATATTGCAAGTCGCTGCGCAGTCGGCCCGCGCGCCTGAGGGTGTCGCCGCTGTGCTGGTTGGCCACTTGGCTGAGGTTGTTCACCAATTCGCTGGTGCACGCAGCCAATGAGCGCGGCATGTCGGGCCGCAGGATGAGCAGTTCCGCCACCTTCTCGGGCAAGATGACGCTGCTGTAGACGCGGCGATAGATTTCGAAGGCCGAGACCGAGCGCAGCAGCGCCGACCAATGATAGAAGTCGGTTTCGGGGGCCGTCGGAAAGGCGGTCTTTGCAGGCTGACCGGGTCGGCGCGCCAAGCGCGAGCCCTCGACCGCCAGCGAGGACCCATCCACGTTGGGGTGGCCGTGGAACTTCACATCCAACAGGCGCGCGGTGTTGTCGCCGCGCTCCAGGAAGGTGCCCAGGCGAATGAAATGCAGCGCCTCGTCCTGGAGCATGGTGCCCACGGCCACGCCGCGAGAAAGGTGCGAGCGGAACTTGACCCATTCGAACAAGGCCGAGGGCTCGCGCTCCATCGCATCGGTGGCCATCATGCGCGAGAACTCCAGCCAGGTCTGGTTCGTGGTTTCCCACAGCTCGGTGGTGAGCACGCTGCGCACCGCTCGGGCGTTTTCACGCGCCGCCGATAGGCACGAGGCGATGGACGAGGCATTGCCCGTATCGCGCACCATGAACTGCATGACGCCTTCACTGCTGATGTGGCGGTGCCTGCTGAGATACGCCCCATGGAGTTCGCTGATGCCCAACACCGCGCTCCAGGCCGCCTCAACGCTGCCGGCGCGCTCGGGCAGCAGCGAGGTCTGGTAGTTCACATCGAGCATGCGCGCCGTGTTCTCGGCACGCTCCATGTAGCGGGCCATCCAGAACAAGTGGTCGGCGGTGCGGGAGAGCATGGTGAGTTCGTCCTCGTGGCCTTCAGGCGTCCAGCACCCAGGTGTCCTTGGTCCCGCCGCCCTGGCTGCTGTTGACGACCAGCGACCCTTCCTTCAAGGCCACCCGTGTGAGACCGCCGGGCACCATCTGCACCGTCTTGCCCGAGAGCACAAAGGGCCGCAGGTCGATGTGGCGCGGCGCGATCCCCTGCTCCACAAAGGTGGGGCAGGTGGACAGGCTGAGGGTGGGCTGCGCGATGTAGTTGGCCGGATGGGCCTTGATGCGCTGGGCAAAAGCGTCGATTTCAGCCTGTGTTGCGGCCGGCCCGACCAGCATGCCGTAGCCGCCAGCGCCATGCACTTCCTTGACCACCAGTTCCGGCAGGTGGGCCAACACGTAGGCCAGGGACTCGGGTTCGCGGCAGCGCCAGGTGGGCACATTTTCCAGCAAGGGCTTTTCGCCCAGGTAGAACTCGATCATCTGTGGCACATACGCGTAGATGGACTTGTCATCGGCCACGCCGGTTCCGATGGCGTTGCAAAGTGTCACGTGACCCATGCGGTAGGCGCGCAGCAGGCCCGCGCAGCCCAGGCTGGAGTCGGGGCGAAAGGCCTGCGGATCGAGGAAGTCATCGTCGATGCGGCGGTAGATCACGTCCACCCGCTTGGGGCCCTGGGTGGTGCGCATATAGACCATGTCGTCGCGGACAAAGAGGTCTTGTCCCTCGACGAGTTCCACGCCCATCTGCTGGGCCAAGAAGGCATGCTCGAAATAGGCGCTGTTGTGCATTCCCGGGGTGAGCACCACGATGGTGGGGTCGTTGCCACCACCGGGCGCCATGCTGCGCAGGGTGGCCAGCAACATGTCCGGATAGTGCGCCACCGGTGCCACACGGTGCAGTGAGAACAGGTCGGGGAAGAGCCGCATCATCATCTTGCGGTTTTCGAGCATGTAGCTCACGCCCGAGGGCACCCGCAGGTTGTCTTCCAACACATAGTAGGTGCCGCGGCCGTCGGCCTGCGCCGCGCGCACGATGTCGATGCCCGCGATGTGGGCGTAAATGCCGCCGGGAACATCCAGGCCCACCATCTCGGGGCGGAACTGCGGGTTGCGCAGGACCTCGTCGGCCGGAACGATGCCCGCCTTGATGATGTCCTGGCCGTGGTAGACGTCGTGGATGAAGCGGTTCAGGGCGGTGACGCGCTGCTCCAGGCCGCGCTGCATCTGCTGCCACTCGGCCGCGGGGATGATGCGGGGCAGAAGGTCGAAGGGGATGAGACGTTCGGTGCCCGCACCCTCTTCGTCCTTTTCACCGTAGACGGCGAAGGTGATGCCCACGCGGCGGAAGATGACCTCGGCCTCCTCGCGGCGCACCGACATGGAGGCCATGCTCTGCCGATCCAGCCAATCGGCATAGGTTTGGTAGTGAGCGCGCACCGCGTTGGTGCCGTTGCGCATCTCGTCGAAGGCCAGTCCCATGGTGGATTCCTGCGCGGGCCTAGACAAATGCAAATCCTGGGCCAGGGGTGCGGCAGGGGGCACCACCGAGGCTGGGCGCGCCAAAGGGCCCGCGGGGTCACGGCGCCGGATGCGCACCTCGTGGCTCAGTTGAACTTCGCAGGGGTCGACCGATCCCGTGACCGGGGCGGCCTGGGGCGGCTCGGGCGCGCAAGCCAGGGCCAGATGACCCGAGCCTGTCCACATGCCCGAAGTCGTGTCCAAGCCCAGCCAGCCCGGGCCGGGGAGGTACACCTCGCACCAGGCATGGAGCTCGGTGCAGTCCTGCCGCGGTGCGGCCGCGCTCGATGCGGCGTGGCGGTCTTCACGCAACTGGATCAGGTAGCCCGAGACGAAGCGTGCCGCAAGGCCCCATTCGCGCAGCAAGTTGACCATCAGCCATGCGCTGTCGCGACAGGAACCCGACCGGCGTTGCAGCGTGTCCTGGGGCGTCTGGACCCCGGGCTCGGGACGCACGGTGTAGGCAATGTCCCGCTGCAGCTGGCTGTTGAGCCCTTCCAGCCGCGTGATGGTGTCGGCCCCGTGGAGCGGCAAGCCTTCGAGGTAGGCCAGCAGCTCGGGGCGTGAGGCCTGCAGGCTGGGCGTCCGATACGGCGCCAGCTCCGCTTCGAGCATCGGCGCATAGCGCACGGGGAAACGCACGGCGGCGTCCTCAAGGTTCGCATCGCGCGCCGGGTGCAGTTCGATGTCGGCCGTCAGGTCCACGCGAAGGCGAAGCTCGGTGACGGGATGCGTGAACTCCACGCGTGCGCAACGGTTGCCCCAGGTGTCCTGTTCCCAGGTCAAGCGAGCGGGCTCGGGCTCGACCTGCAGGTCATAGTGGAGCAAAGGCGTGGCACAGCGGGACGACGGGCACAGCCGGATGAGCTGCGGCGACAGCCTCACCGGACGGTCGTAACGGTAGTGGGTCAGGTGTTCGAGACGAACGCAGATCGACAAGGGGTGGCTCCGGGCAAGACTTGCCCCATTCGCAAGCCGCATGCCCGGGATCATGCACCAGCTCGGTGCGGCCGGTTTCAGACGATCAACTGGCCGGGGTGTGTCACCTTGCGAAGGGGCTCGTAGCGTTCAGAGTGGGTGCGCACGGGTGTGTCGCTGCTGCTGCCGGTCCAGTGGGGGTCCTCGATGCCTTCGAAGACCTCTCGCAGACGTTGGCCCCAGGTGGTGCGGATCATCTTGAAGTAGGGGTTGTGCTCGTCGATGCAGATGTGCTGGTCACTGGCGAAGTGGCCGTCCCGGTACACCACCAGGTCCAGCGGCAGGCCCACGGACAGATTGGACTTGAGCGTGGAGTCCATCGAGATCAGCGCGCACTTGGTGGCTTCATCCAGCGGCGTGGTGGGCACGAGCACGCGATCCAGTATGGGCTTGCCATACTTGCTTTCGCCGATCTGGAAGAAGCAGGCCTCGCGCGTGGCCTCGATGAAGTTGCCCGGCGAGTAGACCTGGAACAGGCGCATGGCCTCACCCTTGACCTGCCCGCCCAAGATGAAGGAGGCGTTGAAGTCCAAGCCTGCGGCCTTGAGCGCCGGGCCGTCCTGCTGGTACACGCGGCGCACGGCACTGCCCAGGACGCGGGCCACATCGAACATGCTCGTGGCGTTCCAGATGGTCAGGGGCTCGGCTTCGTGACGCTCCAGTTTTTCGACCTGCAGGATTTCGCGCACCGACTGGCTGACGGAGAGGTTGCCGGCAGACAGCAGCACCATGAAGCGGTCACCGGCCTTCTCGTAGATCATCATCTTGCGGCAGGTGCTGATCTGGTCCACGCCCGCATTGGTGCGGGAATCCGACAAGAACACGAGGCCGGCGTTGAGCCGGATGCCGACGCAATAGGTCATGGGGTCTCCGTCTGCGGTGCGCGCATGCGATGCACCGATTATGGGCGTCAGGCCGTGGCCCGCTGGGGTGTACGGCCTGGCGCGTGGGGGCGGCTGGCCGACTCAATCACACCTCCGCCCAGACACACCTCGCCGTCGTACAACACGGCCGATTGGCCGGGGGTGACCGCCCATTGCGCCGGCGTGAAACGAAGGCGCATGGCGGTCTGGTCGGCCTTCGCGGGTGAATGGCACAGGGCCTCTTGCGGCTGCAGGAACTGAAGTTCACAAGACGCATCCGATTGACGGTACCGCGTCTTGGCCGAGTAGGCCCCGGGGGCCGGTGCGTGACCGGCCACCCAACTGAGGTCCTGCGCCACCAGTTCAAGCGACAACAAGGCCGGGTGGTCGTGCCCTTGCACCACGATCAAGGCATTGCGCGTCAGGTCCTTGTCGGCGACGAACCACGGCGCATGGACGCCACCCCCGCGGGGGGCGCCTCGGTCCTTCACGCCACCGATGTGCAGCCCTTGGCGCTGACCCAGGGTGTAGAAGCTCAGGCCCATGTGCTGACCGAGCCGGCGGCCGCGTTCATCCAGGATGGGCCCGGGCTCCGACTTCAAGTAGCGGTTGAGGAATTCGCGAAAGGGTCGCTCGCCGATGAAGCAGATGCCGGTGGAGTCCTTCTTCTTCGCATTGGGCAGGCCGATCTCCGCCGCGAGGCGGCGCACTTCGGTCTTGGGCAGCTCGCCCAGGGGGAACCAGGTGCGCGCCAGCTGACCCTGGTTGAGACGGTGCAGAAAGTAGC
This sequence comes from Betaproteobacteria bacterium, assembly GCA_009923315.1. Taxonomy (GTDB): domain Bacteria; phylum Pseudomonadota; class Gammaproteobacteria; order Burkholderiales; family Burkholderiaceae_C; genus RFTU01. The sequence goes on along the minus strand of RFTU01000047.1, from coordinate 8,044 downwards.
TCTGGTCCTTCAGCGGGTCCAAGCCCTTGAGCAGTTCGTAGGCGCCGCCGGCGCGCGGCTCGGCGCGCACCCGGGCATAGTGGCCGGTGGCGATCTTCTCGGCGCCCAGCCGCATCGCATGATCGAGGAAGGCCTTGAACTTGATCTCGGCGTTGCACAAGACATCCGGGTTGGGCGTGCGGCCGGCCTGGTATTCGCGAAGGAACTCAGCGAAGACACGGTCCTTGTAATCGGCCGCGAAATTGACATGCTCGATGTCGATGCCGATGACATCGGCCACTGCAGCGGCATCCAGCCAATCCTGTCTTGAGGAGCAGAACTCGGTGTCGTCGTCGTCTTCCCAGTTCTTCATGAACAGGCCCACCACCTCGTGGCCCTGCTGCTTGAGCAGCCAGGCCGAAACGGCAGAATCCACGCCCCCGCTGAGGCCCACCACCACGCGTTGGGGCCTGGGGTGTGCAGAAGACGCGCCGCGCAGGAAAGCCATGTCCAGATTGTCGACGGGGCTCAAACCCCCGACAGCCCCAGCACCGAGGGATGGGTGGTGACCGCCTGCAAGGGGTAGCGGCGGCCGGCCACCAGGTCTTCAATGCACTGAAGCACCAACGGGCTGCGGTGGCGGTCCGCGCTATCGCGCACTTCGTTCAGGGTCAACCACAGGGTGCGCACGATGCCCTCGTCGAAGGTGCGGCCGGGCACCGGCTCACCCACGGTCCCGGCATAGGCCAGGCGCAAGTAGGTGATGTCTTCGCCGGTGGCCGCGCGTTGGAAACGCGACAGGTACACGCCCAACAGGTGCGACGGCGTGAAGACCCGTGCCGTTTCCTCCAAGGCTTCACGGATGGCCCCTTGCTCCGGTGACTCCGCCGGGTCGAGGTGGCCGGCTGGATTGTTCAGGCGCAGGCCTTCGGCGGTGTGCTCTTCGATGAGCAGAAATCGCTCTTGCCCATCGGCGTCTTGCCGGGAAATGATGGCCGCCACGGTGACGCTGGGGCGCCAACGGTCGGGTCTGGGCACGGTGTGAGCGCCGGTCATGCAAATTGGTCGGTTGTTGGAACCCCACGCCGCCCGGGGACGATGGCTGTGCTGAAATGACTGCAATCGCTAGATTGTCTATGATTTAGGGTTTACCCGAAAAACCAAACGCCTCGCCGCACGGCGAGGTGCCCGTCGAGAAGACCCCAGGAGGGCCCCATGCTCATTGGAGTGCCGCGCGAGACCGCGGCTGGCGAAACCCGTGTGGCGGCAACGCCCGAGACGGTCAAGAAATTGAAGGCGCAGGGACACCGCATCCGCGTGCAGTCCGGTGCGGGCCTGGCGGCCAGTTGCACCGATGAAGCCTATGGGGCCGCGGGCGCGGACATCTCCGATCGCGCGGGCGCTTTTGAGGCCGATCTGGTGCTCAAGGTGCGCAGCCCCCTGGCCGATGAGTTGGGCCTGATGAAGCCCGGAACCGCCTTGGTCGGCATGCTCGACCCCTTCAATCGCAGCGGCCTTGAAGCCATGGCCGGCGCGGGTTTGACGGCGTTCGCCTTGGAAGCCGCGCCGCGAACCACGCGCGCGCAGTCGATGGATGTGTTGAGCTCGCAGGCCAACATTGCCGGCTACAAGGCCGTGATGATGGCCGCCAACCACTACCCACGGCTGTTCCCGATGCTGATGACGGCCGCCGGCACGATCAAGGCCGCTCGGGTGGTGATCCTGGGCGTGGGGGTGGCGGGCCTGCAGGCCATTGCCACGGCCAAGCGCCTGGGTGCGGTCATCGAGGCTTCGGATGTGCGGCCTTCGGTGAAGGAGCAGATCGAATCGCTGGGCGGCAAATTCATCGACGTGCCCTACGAGACCGCCGAAGAGAAAGAGGCCGCCGAGGGCGTGGGCGGCTATGCGCGCCCCATGCCGCAGAGCTGGCTGGACCGCCAAAAGGCCGAGGTGGCCAAGCGCGTGGCGCTGGCCGATGTGGTGATTTCCACCGCCCTGATTCCGGGCCGTGCAGCACCCGTGCTGATCACGGAGGACATGGTGCGGTCGATGAAGGCCGGCAGCGTGATCGTGGACATGGCCGCCGGCAAGGGGGCCCAGGGCGTTGACGGCAACTGCCCGCTGACCGAGGCCGGCAAGACCGTGGTCAAGCACGGCGTGACCATCGTGGGTGAGACCAACATCCCCGCCACCGTGGCCGCTGACAGCTCGGCGTTGTATGCGCGCAATGTGCTGGACTTCCTGAAGCTGGTGCTGGAGAAGGAGGCGGCGGCGCTGAAGATCGACCTGGAAGACGACATCGTCAAGGCCTGCCTGGTGGCGCGCGACGGCGCCGTGCTGCGGGCCTGAAGGAGACACACCATGGAATTGATTTCACCCACCATCACCAACCTCATCATCTTCGTGCTGGCCATCTATGTGGGCTACCACGTGGTGTGGACGGTCACGCCCGCGCTGCACACGCCGCTGATGGCGGTGACCAACGCCGTCTCAGCCATCGTCATCGTGGGCGCCATGCTGGCCGCAGCCCTGACCGAAACCGGGCTGGGCAAGACCATGGGTGTGCTGGCGGTGGCGCTGGCGGCGGTCAATGTGTTCGGCGGCTTTCTGGTGACGCGCCGAATGCTGGAGATGTTCAAGAAGAAGACGCCCGCCAAAAAGGCGGAGTGAACGCGTTGATGTGAACGGCGTCTTCTCGGCGAAGGCTAACTTGGCAAAGCCAAGTTAAGCGAAGCGGCCGAAGCCAAAAAGGGAACAAGAAATGTCCATGAACCTCGTCACGCTGCTCTACTTGGTGGCCAGCGTCTGCTTCATCCAGGCCCTCAAGGGCCTGTCGCACCCCACCACCTCGATACGAGGCAATCTTTTCGGCATGGTGGGCATGACGATTGCCGTGCTCACGACCGGTGCGCTCATCGTCAAGCTCTCGGGCGAACTGGGCCTGGGCGGCGGCAGTGCGCAGGGCATGATCTGGGTGCTGGTGGGTCTGCTGGTGGGCGGGTCGGCCGGGGCCTACATGGCCAACAAGGTCGAGATGACCAAGATGCCGGAGCTCGTGGCCTTCATGCACAGCATGATCGGCCTGGCCGCCGTGTTCATTGCGGTGGCCGCCGTGGCCGAGCCCTGGGCCTTTCAGATCGTGGCCAAGAACGCCGATGGCTCCGTGCCGCCGATCCCGTTTGGCAATAAATTGGAACTGTTCCTGGGCGCGGCCATTGGTGCGATCACCTTCAGCGGTTCGGTGATTGCCTTCGGCAAGTTGAGCGGGAAATACAAGTTCCGTCTGTTCCAGGGCGCGCCGGTGGTGTTCAACGGCCAGCACATGCTCAACCTCGTGCTGGGCATCGCCACGGTGGTGTTGGGCGTGATCTTTGCGCTGACCGAGAACTGGCCCGCCTTCTTCCTCATGCTGGCGCTGTCCTTCGTGTTGGGCGTGCTGATCATCATTCCCATCGGCGGCGCGGACATGCCGGTGGTGGTGTCCATGCTCAACAGCTATTCGGGCTGGGCCGCTGCGGGCATCGGCTTCTCGCTGAACAACTCGATGCTGATCATCGCGGGCTCACTCGTGGGCTCTTCCGGCGCCATCCTGAGCTACATCATGTGCAAGGCGATGAACCGCTCGTTCTTCAATGTGATCCTGGGTGGCTTTGGTGGCGATGCCGCAGCGGCCACGGGCGGCGCGCAGCAGCAGCGCAATGTGAAGAGCGGCAGTGCAGACGACGCCGCCTTCATCCTGGGCAATGCCGAGACCGTGATCATCGTGCCGGGCTACGGACTGGCAGTCGCCCGCGCGCAGCATGCGGTCAAGGAGTTGGCGGAGAAGCTGATCCACAAGGGCGTGACGGTGAAGTACGCCATCCACCCGGTGGCCGGCCGTATGCCAGGCCATATGAACGTGCTGCTGGCCGAGGCCGAGGTGCCCTACGACCAGGTGTTCGAAATGGAGGACATCAACTCCGAATTCGGACAGGCTGATGTGGCCATCATCCTGGGAGCCAACGATGTGGTGAACCCGGCGGCGCTGCAGAAGGGCTCGCCCATCTACGGCATGCCGATCCTGGAGGCCTACAAGGCCAAGACCGTGATCGTGAACAAGCGCTCCATGGCCGCCGGCTACGCCGGCCTGGACAACGAACTCTTCTACATGGACAAGACCATGATGGTGTTTGGCGACGCCAAGAAGGTGGTGGAAGACATGGTCAAGGCGGTGGAGTGATCGCTTGAGCGGGCGCCGACCGTCTGGGGTTGGCCGCCAAAGCATCGTAGGCCGGCCGCACGCCGGCCTTTCCTTTTGGTGCCCTGGCTAGGGGTTTGCCCTTCGGCCGACCGCCCGTGGGCCCCAACCGGGAGATTCCCCTGATGCCAGGGAGTCGCCCGCCCCGACAGAATCCGCCGCAATTAAGCGCCATTAGCGGGAGTACGGCGATCATGGACAAACCCTGGCTGAGCCATTACCCGGCTGGTGTACCGGCCGACATCAAAACCGACCTCTACCCTTCCCTGGTCCAGTTGGTGGACCATGCGCTGAGCACGCATGCCGACAAACACGCGTATGTGTTCATGGGCAAGCGCTTCACTTTTGCGCAGATTGATGGATGGTCGCGCGCCATGGCGGCTTATCTGCAATCGCTGGGCCTGACGACCGGCGACCGGGTGGCGGTGATGTTGCCCAATGTGCCGCAGTACCCGGTGGCGGTGGCGGGCATCCTGCGTGCAGGCTTCGTGGTGGTGAATGTGAACCCGCTGTACACGCCGCGCGAACTCGAACACCAACTCAAGGACTCAGGCGCCAAGGCCATCATCATCCTGGAGAACTTCGCGGCCACGCTGCAGCAGGTCCTGGACAAAGTGCCCACCAAGCACGTGGTGCTGGCGGCCATGGGTGACCTACTCGGTCTGGTCAAGGGTGCATTGGTGAACTATGTGGTGCGCAACAAGCGCAAGCTGGTGCCGCCGTTCTCGCTGCCGCAGGCTGTGGGCTTCAAGCAGGCTCTGCAGCAGGGCAGTACCCGCGCAGTGAAGCCCGCCGTGGTGGGCCCGGACGATGTGGCGGTGCTGCAATACACGGGCGGCACCACGGGCGTGAGCAAAGGCGCGGTGCTGCTGCACCGCAACCTGGTGGCCAACCTGCTTCAGGCTGAAGCCTGGTACCAACCGGCGCTGAAGAAGATTCCCGAAGGCGAACAGATCGTGACGGTGTGCGCGTTGCCGCTGTATCACATCTTCGCCTTCAACGCGAACATGCTGTTGGCCATGCACATGGGCGGCTGCAACATCCTCATCCCCAATGCGCGCGACATCCCGGCCTTGCTCAAGGCGCTGTCGACCGAGCGCTTCCACAGTTTCCCGGCAGTCAACACCCTGTTCAATGCCATCGCCAACCATGCAGACTTCGGCACGGTGAGCTGGAGTTCACTGAAGATCAGTGTGGGCGGGGGCATGGCGGTGCAAAGCGGGACCGCCAAGCTTTGGCTGGAGAAGACGGGCTGCCCGATCATCGAGGCGTATGGCTTGTCCGAGACATCGCCCGGTGCCACCTGCAACCCTGTGGACGCCACGGCCTGGGCGGGCTCCATCGGTTTGCCCATGCCCAGCACCGACATCACCTTGTTGGACGATGAAGGCCGCCCCGTGCCTGTGGGCGAGCCCGGCGAGATCTGCATTCGAGGGCCGCAGGTCATGGCCGGCTATTGGCAGCGGCCCGATGAAACCGCCAAGGTGATGACCGCGGACGGCTATTTCCGCAGCGGCGATATAGGGGTGATGGACTCGCGGGGCTATTTCAAGATCGTGGACCGCAAAAAGGACATGATCCTGGTCAGTGGGTTCAATGTCTATCCCAATGAAGTCGAAGACCTGCTGAGCCAGCACCCGGGCGTGTTGGAGGCTGCAGCCATCGGCGTGCCCGATGAGCATTCGGGCGAGGCGGTGAAGGTGGTGGTGGTCAAGCGCGACCCGGCGCTGACCGAAGACAGCGTGCGGCAGTGGTGCGAGACGCACCTGACCGGCTACAAGCGCCCACGGGTGGTGGAGTTCCGCGCCGAGTTGCCCAAGACGCCCGTGGGCAAGATCCTGCGGCGGGAGTTGCGAGGGTGAATCGTCGGGCCGTAGGGCCCTTGGGCATCGTCAGTGCGCTGCCTGAAGAACTTTCTGCGTTGCTGTCGCTGGTAGAGGCTGCGCACACATCGAACGTGGCGGGCCGTCAACTGCACCAAGGCCGCCTGCACGGGCATGAGGTGGTACTGGTCCTGTGCGGCATTGGCAAGGTGGCCGCGGCCCTCACCACCACGCTGCTGATCGAGCGGATGGGTGTGCGAAGCCTCCTGTTCACAGGGGTGGCCGGTGGGCTGGGGGCGGACGTGCGGGTGGGCGATGTGGTGGTGGCGCGCACGCTGCTGCAACACGACATGGACGCGTCCCCGCTGTTTCCACGGCACCAGATTCCCGATCTGCGGCTGGACGAATTGCCCGCCGATGCCCGGCTGAGCCAAGCGCTTTGCCAGGCGGCGAGGACGGTGGTGCAGCGGCCGCCTGCCGCGGTGGCGTCGTTTGGCTTGGGCGCGCCCCGCGTGCATGAGGGCCTGGTGATCAGCGGCGACCGCTTCGTATCGACGTCCTCCGAAAGCGCGACCCTGCGCGAGCGCCTGCCGCAGGCACTGGCGGTGGAGATGGAAGGCGCAGCCATGGCACAGGTGTGTACGGCCTATGGCGTGCCGTGTGCCGTGCTGCGCACGGTGTCCGACCGCGCGGACGATCAGGCGCACGTGGACTTTCCGCGTTTTCTGGCCGAGGTGGCCTCACCCATGAGCCGCGAAATCGTGTCGGTGGCTTTGCAGGGGCTGCAAAAGGGATGAGGGCTTGGCCTGGTGCATGATCGGGGTTGTAACGCCCCATGAGCCCACGTCTTTTCATTGAGCGCCCGCTGGATGCACCCGCCTGGGCCAGCGGTACCGAATTGGACCTGCCGCCGGTGGCCGCCCGCCATGTGCAGGTGCTGCGCCTGCAGCCCGGTTCTGAGCTGACCGTGTTCGATGGGCACGGCGGGCAGTGGCAGGCCCAGGTGAGCGCCATGACACGCAGCGGCGTGCGTGTGGTGCTGCAAACCCACGAAGGGGTAGAGCGCGAGTTGGGGCTGCGGGTGACGCTGGCTGTGTGCATGCCCGCCAACGACCGCATGGACGACCTGGTGGAAAAGGCCACCGAGTTGGGCGTGTTCGGCATCGCACCCCTGATGAGCGAGCGGTCGGTGCTGCGCTTGGGTGGCGACCGAGCAGCCAAGCGCGTGGCGCATTGGCAGGCGGTGGCGGTGGCGGCCTGCGAACAAAGCGGGCGCAACCGGGTGCCGCGGGTGCATGCGGTTCAGACCCTGGAGGCCCTGATGGCCGGCCATGGCGAGACCGGCGGTGACACGGGCTTGGCCGGCGTGAGCACGCGCTGGGCTTTGAGCCTGGCGTCCTCGGCACTGGCACTGCAGGATGCATGGACTCAATGCTCACGAGGTGTAGAAACGGGAGCAAGTACTCACATATTGCTTCTCAGTGGCCCGGAGGGTGGGCTTTCACCGGCCGAGCAGGAACAGGCCGCTCACGCCGGCTACCGCCCGGTGAGCCTGGGCCCACGCACCCTACGCGCCGACACCGCACCCCTGGCGGCCCTGGCGGCCCTGGGGGCTCTACACCCCGCTTCCAGGGCCGCACCGTGAACCCCCGCCTGATGCTCCTGGTCTTCTGCCAGGGCTTGTTCATGACGAACAACGTGACCTTCATCGCGATCAACGGGCTGGTGGGCTTTGCCCTGGCGCCCGTGGGCTGGATGGCCACGCTGCCGGTGACGGGCTATGTGGCCGGAGGCGCGCTGGCCACGGGCCTGGTGGCCCGGCATCAGCGCCAATATGGGCGGCAGAAGACCTTCATGATCGGCCTGGTGGTGGCGATTGCCAGCGCAGCAGCCTGCGCCTGGGCCGCCATGACACGCGACTTCTGGCTGCTGAACCTGGCCACCTTGGCTGCGGGCTACTACAACGCCAACGGCGCGTTGTACCGCTTTGCGGCGGTGGAGCTGG
>RFTU01000046.1 GCA_009923315.1 Betaproteobacteria bacterium | reverse complement strand
TTGTTGGACCCCCAGAACGACATCCACTTGCGCATCAGATAGCCCTGCTCGTTGTTGCTCTTGCACGAGCCCACGACGAACAGGGAATCCGGACCACTTTCCTCACGAAGCTTGAGCAGCTTGCCGCTGATCTCGTCGAGGGCCTGGTCCCAGCTGATGCGCTGATACTTGCCGTCCACGAGCTTCATGGGGTACTTCAGGCGGTACTCGCCGTGCGCGTTGTCGCGCACCGCTGCGCCCTTGGCGCAATGCGAGCCCAAGTTGATCGGGGAATCGAACACCGGCTCCTGGCGGACCCAGACGCCGTTCTCGACCACCGCATCGATCGCGCAGCCCACCGAGCAGTGGGTGCACACCGTGCGCTTGACCTCGATCTTCTTGCCCCCCGAAGCGGCCGGCGCCGTGTTGGCGTCGGCCTTCTTCACCAGTGTGAGCTGCGAGGCCGCAAGGCCTGCGCCCACGCCGAGCCCGGAGCGGCGCAGGAAGGCGCGCCGGTCCATGGTCGGCATGGCGCGGGTGATGCCCCGCGCCAGACTGTCGACGAGGCCCCGGGACGGCGGCGCCGACCCGGTCTCGTTCGACCTGCGTGTCAACAACATGAAAACCTCCTGTTGGACAACCGGTTGATGAAAAGCGTTGGACTGCCCACGGCGTTCAGACGCGGGCGGTGCTGTAGTAGCGCTGGATGTGCTCGGTCAGGCGGTAGCCGGCCGGGCCGTCTTGCTGGGCCTCGGAGGGCGCAGCGGCCGTCTGCTGCGGGGCAGACGCCAAGCCGGTAGAGGCCACGGCCGCAACAGCGGCCACCGCTCCCACGGCACCGGCGCCGGCGAGCGCCTTGCGGCGAGAAAGCACGGATTCAGAAGCTGGTTTCATGAAACCTCCATTCAATCCAGAACCGGCCGGGCACGACACACGTGTGCACGGCCATGCATAAGGCGTATTGGCGCGAATTTGCCGCCGAGCGGCAATGCGGGACTGCCCTGATGGGACATGAGCGGTTTGGCACCGCTTTGCGACAAATTGTCGCGAGTGGCCGGACGGGGAGTGCCCCAACGGGAAAACCCTGATCCGCTGGGTCCGCAGCCGGACGCGGGGCGCCAGGGCCTTGCCGCGGGGCGGCCCAATGCCGACCCAGCAGGGGGGCTTGCCACGGTTCCTACAATCCCGGCCCAGATGAACCGCCCCACCGACACGCTTGACCACTTCGACACGGGGACTTGGGCCTGGGCTTCGGTGCTCGTGGTGGATGACGAGCCGGGCATGGTGCACTTCATCGCCAAGACCCTGCAGCCCCTGGTGGGCCAGTTGCACACCGCCGGCAGCGCAGAAGAAGCCGCCGCCCTGGTGGAACATCGCCGCTTCGATCTGGTCATATTGGACATCTCCCTACCCGGGCAAAGCGGCCTGGACTGGCTGCAAGGCCTTCGCCTGACGGGGCATGCCTTTGAAGTCGTGCTGATCACGGCCTTTGCCGATGTGGACTCGGCCATTGCGGCCCTGCGCGCCGGCGCCAGCGATTTCATCCTCAAGCCCTTTCGCATCCCTCAGGTTCTCAATTCGGTGCGGCAGTGCCTGGAGCGTGCGCAACTCAAGCGCGAGAACTTCCTGCTGCGGCGCAACCTGGAGCAACGCGCGCCCACGCCGGGCGCCTTGATCGGCTCGTCCCTGGTGATCCGGGGCTTGCAGGAAGCCATCCGCCGCACAGCGGGCGTCGACAGCACGGTTTTGCTGACCGGCGAAAGCGGCACCGGCAAGGAACTCACCGCCTTGGCCCTGCACCACGGTAGCCGACGGTCCACGGGTCCCTTCGTGCCGGTCAACTGCGCCACACTGTCGGGCGAACAGGCCGAAGAGGAGCTCTTTGGCAGTCCTGGCCGCGACGGTTTGTTCGTCTACGCCCAAGGCGGCACCCTGTTTCTGGATGAAGTCGCCGAGTTGCCACTGGCGCAGCAGGCCAGTTTGCTGCGTGCCCTGGAAGAGCGCCGTATCCGGCCCATCGGCAGCCGTCAGGAGATTCCAGTGGATGTGCGCATCGTGGCGGCGACCAACAAGCCGTTGGCCACCGAGGTGGCCGCAGGGCGCTTTCGCTCGGACCTGTTCTACCGCCTGCAAGTGGTGGAAATTCGACTGGCACCGCTGCGCTCTCACAAGGAGGACATCCCGGACGCTGTATCCGCCCATGCCCAGGGCAGAGGGCCTGGAGTTCAAGGACCCCGAACACGATCGCGCAGGATCGACCGCCCACGCCCAGCCTCCGGGTACCGCTTGGCCCTTGTCCGCGGACCGGGGCGCGGCTGTTGCGCATGCGCCCACCGTCACCGACCTGTCGACGCTGGAGCGTCGGCACATCGAAGCCACACTGGCCTCGGTGGGCGGAGACAAGACGCGCGCCTCGCAGCTGCTGGGCATCTCGCGCCGCACGCTGGAGCGGCGCGTAGCCGATTGGGCGGCGCAGGCGCTGCGATAGATGACCCGCGCCTTGCTGCTGTCGGGAACCTCCATCCGCCGCAAACTGTTGGCGCTGGTGCTGCTGCCCCTGGTGGGGGTGCTTCCCCTGCTGGGCGTGATCCTGTTGTGGTGGGGGGATGGCGCCATCGATGAGCTGCTGCGCACCAAGGTTCGCAGCGACCTGGCCGTGGCCCACGGCTACTTCGAGAAGGTCATGGTGGATGTGGGAACCGGTGCCACCACCGTGGCCGAGTCGTACGGCTTGCGCCGCGCGCTGCAAAGCCGCGACCCCGCGGCCGTGCAGTCGCTGCTGCAGACCTTCCAGACCCGCAGCGGCTTGACCTACCTCAATTGGCGCTCACCGCAGGGGCGACTTCTGGTCGCGCATTGGGGACTGGCCGATGGGCCGCCGGTCGAATTGCTCGGCGACCGGGATGGGCGACCCCATGTGGCCGTGGTCGATGGCGGCGAGTTCGCCCGGCTGGCCCCACAGGCTCGCGACCGGGTGGCGGTGCCGATCCTGCCGACACAGGGTGCCCGGCCCGGCGAGCGCACGGTGGAAGACCGGGCCCTGGTCATCACCGCGGCAGCGCCCGTGCGCGACGACAACGGGGCGCTGCTGGGGCATGTGCAGGCCGGCATCCTGCTCAATCGAAACCTGGACTTCATCGACCGCATCAACGACATCGTCTACCCCGAAGGCGCGCTGCCCTTCGGCAGCCATGGCACCGCCACCCTGTTTCTGGAGGACGTTCGCATCAGCACGAATGTGCGCCTGTTCGCCCCAGATCCAGGGGCCGCAGAAGGCGCGGCCACACGCGCCATCGGTACCCGCGTGTCGGACACGGTGCGGGCCGCGGTACTGTCTGAGGGCCGCACTTGGCTGGACCGCGCCTTCGTGGTCAAGGACTGGTATGTGTCGGCCTATGAGCCCATCAGCGACCATCACGGGCAGCGCGTGGGCATGCTGTATGTCGGATTCCTGGAGCGGCCCTTCACCCAACTGAAGTATGCGGTGTTGGCGGCCATCGGCGTGCTGTTCTTCACCGTGATGATCGGGGCGGCCTGGTGGAGCCTGCGTGCCGCGCGCGGCATCTTCGAGCCGGTGGAGCGCATGGAGCTCGCGATGCGCACCTTTCAGGCCGGCGACGCGAAGGCGCGCGTCGGCTCACTCAGCAGCCAGGACGAATTGGGGCATCTGGCGCACGGGCTGGATGCGCTCTTGGATGCGATCACCGAAAAGACCCGCGCCCTGCAGGAGTGGAACGCCGTACTGGATGCCCGAGTGGCCGAACGAACTGCGGCCTTGCAAGCGGCGCAGGACCAGCTGATGCGATCGGAGAAGCTGGCGGTGATCGGACAGTTGACCGCCGGCATGGCCCACGAGATCAACAACCCCATTGCCGTGATCCAAGGCAACCTGGACTTGCTGCGTCACACGCTGGGCCCACGGGCAGAACCGGTCAAGGTGGAACTCGATCTGGCCCAGCAGCAGGTGGAGCGCATGCGGCTGATCGTCACGCAGATGCTGCAGTTCGCGCGGCCCGGCGACTTTGCGGGCTATGTGGAGGCGGTGGACCCTGTGAGGGCGTTTGAAGACAGCCTCGTCCTGACCGAGCATGCCCTGCGTGAACGAGGTATTCGCGTGGAGCGCCACTTCGAGCCTGGACTGCGCGCGGCCATCAACCGACAGGAACTGCAGCAGGTACTGGTGAACCTGGTCATGAACGCCGCGCACGCGATGCCCTCGGGCGGCACCATGACCCTGAGCTGCCGCCACCAGAGCCTGGACGATGGGCATGTGGCGGTGACCTTGGCCGTGGCCGACCAAGGCGGCGGATTGCCCGACTCCGTCAAGAACGGCCTGTTTCAGCCGTTTGTGACGCACAAGAAGGACGGTACCGGGCTGGGGCTGTGGATCAGCCGCAGCATCGTTGAACGCTATGGCGGGGACATCCGCGCGGTCAACCGTCCCGCCCAGGACGGAGGCGGCGCTGTGTTCACGGTATGGCTCAGGGCCGACCCGCCCAGGCCGTCCGACCAGCCGTGAGGCGGTGAGCCCCCGCAGGGTTCACGACTCCAGGAGGTCGAAGCCCTGGGTCTCCACCTGGATGAAGGCGCGGGTGAAGTCGGCCACACGCGCGTAAGCCTGCGCACGCGGCTGGGCGTTGACGGCGTCGCACATCGCCTCGACCCAGGTTTGCACATGGCTGCGAAAAAACCGTCGCTGGCGTTCCAGGTTGCACACGGCCACGTCATCGCCGGCGATCAGGTAGCGCATCACCTCGAACACGAAGGCCACGTGGTCCTCGGTTTCGCCGCGCGATTCGTCGCGGGCCAGACCCAGGTCGGCGAGGTCTTCGCGCAGGGTGGCCAGGGGCTTGTCGTTCAGGTAGCCACTCAAGTGATAGGAGCCGTAAAGGAACACCTCGGGGCGCCCTACCCCGTGGAACAAGGCGTCGTACTCGCTGGCGATGGCGCTGCGATCCTGTTCGCGGAAGGTGGCCACCAGGGCCTCCCAGGGGGCCTCCAGAAAGGCCCCCGACTGCGGCGCCTGCGTCACCGCCACCTTGAACTGCTGCATGAGTTCGTCATCGGGAGGCGCGAACCACAGGCGGGCCAGCAGACCATAGATTTCGGCACGGGCGAGTTCCTCGCCATCGTCCATGGTGGCAAAGCTCAGGGCGCGGATGTCGTCTGAATTCATGGCCTCACAGGTCGGTGATCCGCACTTCGTTGGGGTTGGTGTGCAAATCGATGACGCGGCAGTCGCCGCACATCTTCAGCCGGTCTGCGCCCGCGCCGGCGAAAGCCGGATGGCCAGCCAACTTGGTCAGCATCGATTCGATCGCGCGCAGCGTACCAAAGGGCTTGGAGCACCGAATGCAGCGAAACGGCTCCACCTCATGCAGCACGCGCAGTTGTTTGCGCGCCTTGCCGTCATCGGCCAACCACAGCCGCGGCTGCAGGCTGATGGCCCCTTCGGGGCATGTCTTTTCACACAACCCGCATTGGACGCAGTTCTTCTCGACGAAGCGCAGCTGCGGTTTCTCGGGGTTGTCCGCCAGGGCTGCCTGGGGGCATGCGCCGACGCAAGACAGGCACAGCGTACAGGCCTGGGTGTCCACCACCAGCGTACCGAAGGGAGACGAGCCGAAGGATTGGCCGCCGGGCAGGGTGATCTGCTCCGGGTGCCCGTCCCTGCTGCCAGACTGCGTCGGTGCCTGACTCATGAGATGGTCAACGCACAACTCCAGCGTGGCGCGCTTTTCGGGCAGCACGGTGAACGTGGCGGGCTTGAAGGCCTTGCCGACCGCGGCAGACGCCGCACCTTCGGAGCCAGGTCGGCCTGCTCTGGAGCCGATGGCGCTGACGATTTGCGTGAGCGCACGGTCAATCGGTATCAGCGCCTGCAGGTCAGGCGCCGCTCGGCCTGCAGCGGCCATCGCGTGGGCCGACACAGGCCCTGCTTCCAGCAGCCGCACCCCCTCACCGGCGTAGCCCATGCCCTGCCAGATCGCCCGCGCCAACTCAACCTGTTCCCCCAAAGCGGTTCGGTAGTCGGGCGCCTCCTCTCCCGTGAGCAGGACCACCACCTCAGCCGCGCCCCAGCACAGTGCCGACAGCCAGATGTCCAGTCCGGTACTGGCCGTGTGCCACACGCCCACGGGCAGCACGCGCGGTGGCACACCACGCAGCACCTGCCCATCAGGCCCGCGCTGCCCCAGGCGGGTCTGACGGCCCAGCTCATCGATCAGCGCACCGCCTCGCTCCTGGCTGTGGATCAGCAGGACCGGTGCACCCGGGCGCTCGTGGCCACCGGCGGCATGCCAGGCCTGCAGCATGGTGCGGATACGGCCACCCAGTTCCGGGGCTGACGGGGTCTGATAGCTCAAGGCCCCCGTGGGGCAGACCGTGGTGCAGGCGCCGCAGCCCACGCACAAATAGGGCTCGACGATGATGCCGCCGCCCTGCCCGCCCACCACATGCGACTGGTCGGGCCGGCGCACCTTGGGCACGGCGCTGGCCTTGCCCTTGAGCGAGGCGTCACTGCGCACCGCCTTGGCGGAGCACACATCGATGCAGGCGGTGCAGCCCGTCTGTTCGTTGCGGCTGTGCGCACACAGCTTTTGCTTGTATTGGAAGAAGCGCGGTTTGTCGAACTCACCCACGAGTTCGCGCAACTTCACCGCGGCGTCCCATAAGGCCGCGTCGCCCATCTGCGCGCCCACCTGCAGGTAGCCCTGCGGCCATTGGTGCTGGGCGAAAGCGGGCTCGTCACGCAGGTCCAGCACCAGGTCGTAACGGCCCTCACCGGTTTGCGCTTCACGCCGAAAATCAATGGCCCCAGCGGCCTCGCACACCTTCACGCAGGAACGGTGGCCGCTGCAGCGCGACAAGTCGATCTGGTAGTCCAGGCCGATGGCCCCTTCCGGGCATGCTTCCAAGCAGGCGTTGCAGCGGGTGCACAGGTCCAGGTCGATGGGGTTGGCACTCTCCCACTGCACCTCAAAATGGCCAAGCCAACCGCTCACGCGTGAGACCACACCCGAGTGCACCAAGCGATCGCGCTTCTGCATCACCCCGGCCGCGCCGCGCCCACCGGGTTGGGGCGTGCACAACAACTCCACCTCCAGGCGGTCCTGCAGGCGCTGGGCGGCGGCCTCGGCACGCTCGGCCGGGCCGATCACCAGGACACGCCCCTGGGACTTGTAGGTCACCACTGGCACGGGCTCGGGGTCAGGGCGCTGCGCGGCGGCGATCAAGGCGGCCATCTTCGGCAGGACCGCCGCGGCGGTCGCGGGCTCGCCCGATGCGGAAGAACGGCTCCAGCCAGCGGTCTCGCGAAGATTGACGAAGCGGATGGGGCGCTCCTGGAGGGAAGGCGCACCTTCGGTCTGTTCGTTGAGTTCCAGGAACAGGCGCTGCTCCTGGGTGCAGGCCACCAGCAGGTCGTCACCGCCCTTGGCAGCCTTCTGAAAGGCGGGGGCCTCACGGCGGCACAGCAAGGTGTGCACGGTGGCCAAACCATCGCCATCCGAACCTGGGACCCGCTCCAGCGCAGCGGCCAACGCCGGGCCGTCCAAGTTCATGGTGCGGTTGCAGTCGCAGATCAGGGTCTTCATGTCGTGATGTCCACATCCAGGCCTTGTTGCCTTCACGCCCTCAGGCCCAACGCGCGACCCGGGCCAAACCGCCAGGCCAGCCCGCGCCGCGCATTCACCCCGGCACTGTGCCTCAGGTGTTCTTGGAAATTGAAATGGTCGGGAACTTCGAGCTGAAGTCCTTGGCCTTGGCCGCCACCTTGATGGCCACGGTACGCGCCACGGCCTTGTAGATGCTGGCCACCTCACCGTCGGGGTCGCTGACCACCGTGGGCCGCCCAGCATCGGCCTGCACGCGGATCGACAGGTTCAGCGGCAAAGCGCCCAAGTAGTCCACGCCGTATTCGGCAGCCATCTTCTTGCCGCCGTCGGCGCCGAAGATGTGCTCGGCATGACCGCACTGTTCGCAGACATGCACAGCCATGTTCTCCACCACGCCCAGGATGGGCACGCCCACCTTTTCAAACATCTTCAGACCCTTGCGGGCATCCAGCAGGGCGATGTCTTGCGGCGTGGTGACGATGACCGCACCCGTCAGCGGCACGCGCTGGCTGAGGGTGAGCTGAATGTCGCCGGTGCCTGGAGGCATGTCCACCAGCAGGTAGTCCAGGTCGTCCCAATTGGTTTGGCGCAGCAGCTGCTCCAGTGCCTGGGTGGCCATGGGGCCGCGCCAGATCATGGGATTGTCCGCATCGACCAGAAAGCCGATGGACATCACCTGTACGCCGTAGTTCTCCAGCGGCTGCATGCTCTTGCCATCGGCGCTCTCAGGTCGCCCTTCGATGCCCATCATCATCGGCTGGCTCGGGCCGTAGATGTCGGCATCCAGAATGCCCACGCGCGCGCCTTCGGCAGCCAGGGCCAGTGCCAGGTTGACGGTGGTGGTGCTCTTGCCCACGCCGCCCTTGCCCGAAGCCACCGCAATCACATTGCGCACGCCGCTGATGAGCTGCACCCCTCGCTGAACGGCATGCGCCACGATCTTGCTGCTGAGATTGGCGCTGACGTTCTGCACCCCTGGAACGCCGCGCGCAGCGGCGATCAGGGCCTTGCGCAGGGCCGGCATCTGACTCTTGGCCGGGTAGCCCAGCTCCACATCGAACGACACATCGCCACCCTCGGCGCGCAGGTTCTTGAGCTGCTTGGCCGACACGAAGTCCTTTCCGGTGTTGGGATCGACCACCGTCTTGAGGGCCTCCTGGATGGCCTGAACGAGTGCGGAATCAGAGGCAGACATACGAACAGCAAAGCAGAACTAAACCGTCAATGGTAGCGGTTTGGGGCCGGTCACTAGAATTTGGGCCTATGAGCCGCAAGCTATTCGTCACCACCGCCCTCCCCTATGCCAACGGGCCCTTTCACATCGGCCACATGATGGAGTACATCCAGGCCGACACCTGGGTGCGGGCGCAGCGCATGATGGGTGCGCAGGTGGACTTTGTTTGCGCGGACGACGCCCATGGCGCGCCGATCATGATCGCGGCGGACAAAGCCGGGAAAACCCCGCAGCAGTATGTGAGCGACATCGCCGCGGGCCGGCCGCGCTACCTGCAGGGCTTTCACATCCACTTTGACAACTGGCACAGCACCGACGCTGCGGAAAACCACGAACTGGCCCAGTCCATCTACCGCGCGCTGAAGGCCAATGACCTGATCGAAGTGCGGACGATCGAGCAGTTCTTCGACCCGGAAAAGGGCATGTTCCTGCCCGACCGCTTCATCAAGGGCGAATGCCCCAAGTGCGGCGCGAAGGACCAGTACGGAGACAACTGCGAGGTGTGCGGTGCGGTCTACCAGCCCACCGAACTCCGGAACGCCTATTCGGCTCTCTCGGGCGCCGCGCCGGTGCTGCGCACGAGCGAGCACTACTTCTTCAAGCTCTCCGACCCACGCTGTGTCGAATTCCTGGAGGCGTGGACGCAGGGCGGCCGGCTGCAGCCCGAAGTGGCCAACAAGGTTCGCGAATGGTTCACGCGGGATGAGTGCGGCAAGGTCAATTTGGGCGACTGGGACATCTCACGCGATGCGCCGTATTTCGGCATCGAGATTCCCGACGCGCCCGGCAAGTACTTCTATGTGTGGCTGGATGCGCCCATCGGCTACCTGGCGTCCCTGAAGAACCTGCTGGACCGACGCGGGGTGGACTTCGAGGCCTATATGGCCGACCCCGAGCGTGAACAGGTCCATTTCATCGGCAAGGACATCGTCACCTTTCACACCCTGTTCTGGCCTGCGATGCTCAAGTTCAGCGGGCGCAAGGTGCCCACCGCCGTGCATGTGCACGGCTTCCTCACCGTCCATAACGGGGAGAAGATGAGCAAGAGCCGCGGCACCGGTCTGAGCCCGCTGCGCTACTTGGAGCTGGGGCTCAACCCGGAGTGGCTGCGCTACTACCTGTGCGCCAAGCTCAATGCCCGCGTCGAAGATATCGACTTCAACCCCGAAGACTTCGTGCAGCGGGTCAATGCCGACCTCGTGGGCAAGTACATCAACATCGCTTCGCGTGCGGCTGGCTTCCTGACCAAGCGATTCGGCGGCAAGCTGACCGACCGCATGGGCGGGGCCGGCGCTGAGCTGTTGGCCACGCTGCGCGCGCACCGCGACGCCCTGGGCACGCTCTACAGCGAGCGGGAATTCGGCAAGGCCGTACGCGAGATCATGGGCCTGGCCGACCGCGTGAACGAGTATGTGGACCAGCACAAGCCCTGGGAACTCGCCAAGCAGGAAGGCCAGGAGGCCGTGCTGCATGAAGTGTGTTCGGTGTGCATCGAAGCCTTTCGCGTGCTGACGGTCTACCTCAAGCCGATGCTGCCGGCGCTGGCCGCGCGCGTGGAGACTTTCCTGAAGGTGGCCCCGCTGCAATGGGCCGATGCCGCCGCGCCCTTGGGCGTTCATGAGATTGGGCTGTACGAGCACCTGATGCAGCGGGTAGACCCCAAGCAGGTGGAGGCGCTGTTCGAGCCCCCAGCCGAAGCGGCACCGGCAGTAACGGCACTGGAGGCCCCACCTGGCGGTGAAGATCTGGCCCCCACGATCACCATCGACGATTTCGTGAAGGTCGACCTGCGCGTGGCCCGAATCGAAAAGGCCGAAACCGTTGATGGCAGTTCCAAGCTGCTGCGCCTGACCCTGGATGTGGGTGAAGGCCGCACGCGTCTGGTGTTCAGTGGCATTGCCTCGGCCTACAAGCCCGAGCAGCTGCAGGGCAAGCTCACCGTGGTCGTGGCCAACCTGGCGCCACGCAAGATGAAGTTTGGCGTCAGCGAAGGCATGGTGCTGGCGGCCAGCCACGCCGACGAGAAGGCGCAACCCGGCATCTTCGTCCTCGAACCCTGGCCTGGGGCCCAGCCGGGCATGCGCATCCGCTGAAGGCTGCACGGCAAGAGCGAACTAAAATACCGTGTTGCGCCCCCCTGCCGGGGCACGAGGATGTCGCCCATGCCCCTGTTCTGGAAGCCCTACCAATCCGACGTGACGCGTTTCATCGAGTCGCTCAAGCAGGCCAAGCCCACGCTGGAGCTTGAGCAGCGCGAAGGTCGGGCTCTGTTGTGGGACAAGGCCATCGACCGCGAACAACAGGCGCAGGCCCGGCAGGCGCGCGTGCCGCAACAGGCCTACGTCTACCAGACCAAGGCGCGCTGAGCCCGTGGAACCACTCGCAGGCGACAGCCCAGCACCCGCCACACCGCCAGCCGAGACCGTAGCGCCGCTCAACCCGGCCGCGCCGGCCCAAGCCCAAGCCCCGGCGGGCCAGCACGTGACCGTGGACCATGTGGCCGTTGCCCGCTTGTATGGTGAGCCGCTGTTCTCGCTGCCCACCGACCTGTACATCCCGCCCGATGCGTTGGAGGTCTTCCTTGAAGCCTTCGAAGGGCCGCTGGACCTCTTGCTGTACCTGATCCGCAAGCAGAACTTCAACATCCTGGACATTCCGCTGGCCGATGTCACCCGCCAATACCTGGCCTACGTCGACCAGATTCGTCAGCGCAATCTGGAACTGGCCAGCGAATACCTGTTGATGGCGGCGATGCTGATCGAGATCAAGAGCCGCATGCTGTTGCCGCCCAGGAAGAGTGAAGACGGCAGCGAGCCCGAGGATCCACGGGCCGAATTGGTGCGCCGCTTGTTGGAATACGAGCAGATGAAGCTGGCCGCCGCGCGGATCGACGAACTGCCGGTGATCGGTCGCGACTTCCTCAAGGTGCAAGTCACGATCGACCAGACCCTGGCCGTGCGCCTGCCCGACGTCAGCCCGCTCGACCTTCAGGAGGCTTGGCGCGACATCCTGATGCGCGCCAAGCTCAACCAGCACCACAAGATCAGCCGCGAGCAACTGTCCGTTCGTGAACACATGGGGATCGTGCTGCGGCGCCTGCAAGGTCGACGCTTCATGGAGTTCGCGGATCTGTTCGACACCCGCGGCGGCGCCCCGGTCGTGGTGGTGACCTTCGTGGCCCTGCTCGAACTCGCGCGCGAGCACCTGTTGGAAATCACGCAAGCCGAGGCCTTCGCGCCGATCTACGTTCGGCTGGCTTATCAGCCCAGCTGAGGCCGCCCGGGCGATCAAGGCCCCAAAGGTGCCGGGTCCCGGAACACGACCTCGAACACCGACCCGCGCCCCGGCTGACTGCGAAGGTGGACCGTTGCGCCCATCAGGTGGCTCAGCCGACGGACGATACCCAGGCCCAGGCCCGTGCCCCGTCGCTTGGGCGTTGCCGTCGGTGGGCCCCCTGGATGTTCTCCTGGAATGTCCATGGCCGGGCCCACCCGATAGTGGTCATCGAACACGCGGGCCTGTTGAGGAGGACTCAGCCCGCTCCCACTGTCCCAGACCTGCAGCCGCACCTGGTCGCCACACCGCCGCGCACCCACCAACACGCCACCGTGTTCGGTGTGTTCGATGGCATTGAGGATGAGGTTTCGCAGGACGCGCTCCACCATCAGCGGATCACCCCAGACCCGCTGACGAGCGCCATACCAGGCCAAATGCAGCCCACGGTCAAACGCACAGGGCCCCACCTGCGGCGCCAGGCTCTGGAAGATGGGCTCCAGCACGACCCATTGAGGGCAAGGGGCCGCCGCCCCGCCTTCCAGCCGCGCATCCTCCAGGAAGTCGGTCGACAGGGTCTCCAAGGCTTGCAGGCTGCGGACCATGCCGTCGACAAGGGCCCTGTGGCCAGGCTCGCAGAGGTGACCCTGAAGTTGTCGTGCATAGAGATGCAGGGCCAACAGCGGTTGGCGCAGGTCATGGCTGGTCGCTGCCATCAACTGCGTCTTGGCCCGAATGATGGACTGCGCCGCCACCTGCGCGTTTCGCGCTTGTGCCGCCTCCTGCGCCAAGCTCAATCGCAACTGCTCGAGTCGGTGCTTTTCCCGCTGCAGTTGGACCACCAGGGCCAGGTGCCCCTTGAACATCCAAACAACCAAGCCCACGAACAAGACCAGGGAGCCCACCAGGTGCGGATGGTGCGCATCGGCGGTGTCGACCACCACCGCCGTCACCAGGGGACCGGCGGTGAGCACGCCGTGCCAAGCGAACAGGCCCAACCGGTCCAACATGGACGGCATCGCACCCAAGACCCAGGTGAAGACGATGATCAGCAGGATGGATTGATGCAGCCCTGAGGCCAGCGGCTCGTGCCACGCGCAAACCCCGCCTGTGAGCGCCCCCTGCAGCAGAACGAAAAGGCCGTTGTGCACATCCCAGCGTCTCAGCGCGCGCACCGATTCGTGGGCCATCGGTTCCATCGGTCCCATCGGTTCCAGCCCTCGGAGCAAGGCGTGGCGCCACCCCAATCGGACCGCCCCCAGGCACAGTGCAGCGCACCACCACCACAACCAAGGACCTTGCGGGTCGATGGATCTGAACGCCGCTGCGGCCAGCGATAGGCCCACGAGGTGGGCCACGCACTCCGCCGGCGCGCGCTGCGCGTGTTGTCGAATCCGGCTGAGCCGGTCTTCCAGGCTGATCGCGGGCTCCACGCCCCGCAGGTCTGCTGGGCCGCCCGACGTCCACCCACCGCCCTGATGCACTGCTGCGGTCATGACCGGCTGCCCCTGACGTCAGACCGGACGGTGCAGCGCGGGTGCCGACGGTGCACGCATCATCGAGTGGGCTGGACTGGCCGGTAAGGTCATCATCTGGCTGACAGCCAGCACGGCCTGTGTGCGCGAACTCACCCCCAGGACCCGCAGCAGCGACGCCACATGATCCTTGACGGTTTCCACCGATAGGTTGAGCTGGCGGGCAATGAGCTTGTTGGGCTGCCCCTGCAGCAGCAAGCCCAGTACGTCTGATTGCCGCGGCGTCAACTTCAGGTGTGGCAGCGTGCCGATGCCCAAACGCCCGCGGCCTGAGGCGGCGGCCGTCGGTTCGATTGCCATGCCGCCGGGCCACCAGGCCGCGTGGAGGCCGTGATCAGCGCCTTGGACCGCCGCCGGCTCATGCACCTTGATCGGCGAGGACATGTCTCGGGACGGCGCCGGCCCGGCCGCCGCCACACCGGTCTTCAAGGCCAATGGCGGCACATAGATGCCGCCGGACATCACCATGCGCAGCGCATGCACCAGCACCTCAATGGCCGTACGCTTCGGAATGAAACCTGCGGCGCCCTCTTCCAAGGCGCGCATGATCTCCCCCGGCTGTTCCGATGCGGAGATGATGACCACCCGCATCTCCGGGTACCGGCCACGCCAATCGGCCAGGAGCGAGAAACCGTCACCATCGGGCAACTGCAGGTCCAGCAGGGCCAGGTCGATGGAGCCACCGTCGGCCAGGCGGCTCTGCGCCTGCGCGGCGGTGGCCGCCGTCACCAAGGTCACCTGCCGCCCCATCGACTGGATCACCGACTCCAAAGCCGAACGCACCAGGGGGTGGTCGTCCAACAGCAGCATCTTCATGTTCATCTCCTTCATCCGGCCGTATACAAGGCCGGTCTGGGAGATCCTAGGGGGACGGCGCGAGCGTCGATACCCCTCGACTCAGGGGGGCACCAACACCGGGGGCACCCCACGGCCCATTTGGAGTGACACCCGCCCGGACCATGGGGCCGCAAGAGGGCGTCCACCGCTCACAAGGCGCGCCACCCGTCCCAAAGCAGCTTGCCGCCGGCCACCGCCATGCCGGCGTAGGCCACGCGGTAGAACCAATGCGAGGCCATGCGACGCGTCAACCAGACGCCCACCCAGACACCGACGGGCGCCAGAGGTGCCAGGAACAGGGATGTCCACAGGTTGCGGGCGTCGAATAGACCCAGCGCGGCATAGGGCCCCCACTTGGCGAGGTTGATCACCGAGAAGTACACCGCCAGGGTGGCGGTCACGCGCATGGGGTCTAGGCGCATGGGCAACACATACGCACTGATGGGTGGCCCACCCGCGTGCGCCACAAAGCTGGTGAAGCCACTGACCACCCCCATCAGGAAGCCCCAGCCCCGCGAAGGCGCCGGACCATCGTGGCGCGGCTTGATGGCCAGGCGCTGCAGCAGGAACAGCAGCGTGAGCACACCCACGATGAGCGAGACCACCGCGGCCGACACAGCGCCGAACAGAACCGTCCCCAGCACGACGCCCAACAGCCCGGCCGGCAACAACAAGCGCAGCAGCGGCCCGTCGCGGTCGTGCCACATTTGCTGCACGCTGGCCAGGTCCATCAGGCACAACAGAGGCAGCATGATGGCGGCAGCTTGCGGCACGGGCACGGCCATGGCCATCAAGGGCGTGGCCACGGCGCCAAAACCGCTGAGAAATCCACTCTTGGCCAGGCCCAGCAGCAACACCGCCGGAATGGCCCAGAAGTAGAAATGCGGGTCCTCGATCATCCACAATGTCCTTATGTTCGAGCCGTCACAACAGGATGTCCGCCGCTTCTTCTGCGAAACCTGGCGCCGCCAACGCGCTGGCCTGCCCTTGGATGCGATGCAGGCCAAGGTCGCACCATGGCTGGCGCAACATCCTGAGTATGACGGGGATCTGGCCGACGAGGCCGCGGCCTTGCAGTCGGTCTACACGGTCGAGCAGGGCCGCACGAACCCGTTTCTGCACCTGAGCATGCACCTGAGCCTGGTCGAGCAAGTGGACATCGACCAACCGCATGGCATCCGGCAGGCCTTCGAGGCACTGCGAGACCGTCTGGGCTCGGCCCATGACGCGCACCATCAGATGATGGACTGCCTGGGTGAGATGATCTGGACCTCGCAGCGCAGCGGGCTGCCACCCGACGGGCAGGCGTACCTGGATTGCGTGTGGCGGCGCAGCCGCGGTTGATCGCGAAGGCTACAGGGCGGCGCGGCGCAGCGTGTCCACCACGGGACGCTGCCATACCGCACGCAAGCCCAAGGCGCCGGCCCACCAGGCCAGCAGCGCCCCTGTCACCAGCCCGGCCGCGGGGACCCAAGGGCTGGGTGCCCAGCTGAATTCAAAGACGGAACGGGCCAACACCGCCCCCACCGCCATGGCCACACTGGAGGCCAGCAAACCCGACAGGGCACCCACACCCAGCAACTCGGCTCGCTGCATGCGCTGCAGCAGCCCGCTGCGCGCGCCCAAGGCGCGCATCACCGCGTACTCCCGCACCCGCGCTTCACGCGTGGCCGTGATGGTGGCCACCAACACCAGCAGGCCCGATGCCAGGGTGAAGCCGAACAAGAATTCCACGGCGCTGATGACCTGGTTGAGCACCTGCTGCACCTGCGCGACCGAAGCCGAGATGTCCACATTGGTGATGTTCGGAAACGCTTGCAGCAGGGTGCGGTCCAGGGTCTGGGCTGCCGCTGGATCAACAGGCCCCTTGAAGGCGCTGATGAAGGTGGTGGGCACGCCGCTGAGCTCACCCTGCGGAAACAACACGAAGAAATTCACCCGCATCGAGCCCCACTCCACCTTGCGCAGTGAGGTGATGCGCCCCTCGCGCAGCGTACCGGCGATGTCGAACTGGAGTCGGTCGCCCAGCCGCAGATTGAGCGTTTGGGCGAGGCCTTCTTCCACGCTCAGGCCATCGGCTTCATCGGGCGTCCAGCGGCCCTTGGACACGCTGTTGTGTCCGGGCAGTTGTGCGGTGTGGCTGAGGTTGAATTCACGCTCCACCAAGCGTTGCGCGCGGTCGCTGGCAAAGTGACCGGGCTTGATCACCTGTCCGTTGATGCCCACCAGGCGGCCCCGGATCATCGGGTACCAGTCGTAGCCCAACACACCCGCTTCGCGCAGGCTTTGCTGAAA
Source organism: Betaproteobacteria bacterium (assembly GCA_009923315.1). Taxonomy (GTDB): domain Bacteria; phylum Pseudomonadota; class Gammaproteobacteria; order Burkholderiales; family Burkholderiaceae_C; genus RFTU01. Next base: position 1,531 of record RFTU01000046.1, on the reverse strand, counting down.
GGCGGTGGACTGTTCGGGCTGAAGGTTGATGACGAAACGGTTGGGCGCATCCGGTGGCGTGGAAGCGCGCCAGCTGGCCACCAGGTCGGTGCGCAACAGCACCAGCAACACCAGTGAGAGCAACCCCACCGATAGCGCACTGACCTGAAGCACCGAGAAGCCGGGCCGCGCCGCCAACTGCCGAGTGGCCATCACCAACGCCTGCCAACGGCCCGCCGACCGCAGCCGTGGCACCAGGCGACGCAGCGCCCACATGGCCAAGGCCGCCAAACCCGCGAAGAAGGCCAAGGCCGCGGCGAAGCCTCCGACGGTGATCAGGCCCAGTCGGAGGTCAGACGACACCGCCAACAACAAGGCGCCAAAGCTCAGGGCACCGGCGCCCAGGACCCCCACGGAAAAGGCGCGCGGGCGGCCGACATCGCGGCGGATGACCCGCAGGGGCGGGACCTGGGCAAGTTGGAGCACGGGTGGCAGACCAAAGCCCATCACCAACACCCACCCCAGCGCCGCCGCCAACAAGCCCGGCTGCGCGCTCGCACCCGGCAGGGTGGTCTTGACCAGGCCAGCCAACAACACCACAAACCCGTGGTGCACCGCCCAGCCCAAGGTCACACCCACCACGCAAGCGGCAAGGCCCACCAGGGCGAATTCCATCGCGTACAGCCAGGCGATCTCCCGTTGGTGCAGGCCCAACACCCTCAACAGCGCGCAGTCATCCAAATGCCGATCGGTGAAATCGCGTGCCGCAATGCCCACCGCCACGGCCGCCAGCAGGGCCGACAGCAAGGCCACCAGGGTCAGGAACTTTTCGGCTCGGTCCAACGCTTGACGCATCTCAGGGCGACCCGCCTCCAGGCTGTCCAGACGCACGCCGCGCAGTGAGTCGCGTTCGATCTGGTCTTCGATCGCCTGACGCAGACCCGCCAGCGCTTGCGCGGCAGCGGTGCGCCCCATGGCATCAGGCGCCATCACCATCAGACGGTAGGTGACGCGGCTGGCCGGTTGAATCAGCCCGGTGGCCGCGAGGTCCTGTTCATGCAGCATCACCCGCGGCGAAAAGCTCATGAAGCCGGCACCCCGGTCGGGTTCTTGCAGGATCGCCTGCTCGATTCGCAGGCTGGTTTCACCCAACAGCAAGGCGTCCCCGATCTGCAGGTGCAGGCCATGGAGCAAGGCGGCATCGGCCCAAACCGACCCGGGCTTGGGTCCGTGGCCAAGGGTGAGCTCTCGGCCGTGTGCATCGCGCACCGTGAGCTGGCCGCGCAATGGGTACGCGTCGGCCACGGCCTTCACCGCCACGAGGCGGAACTCGCCGCCCTTGTCTTCTGGCGCGCGGGCCATGCTCGGAAAGCTCACCGTGCGGGTGGTACGAAGCCCGCGCTCAGTCGCCCACCCCTCCCAGGAGGCCGGCAGCGGCTGATCTCCCGAGACCGCCAGATCGCCGCCCAGCAGCTGACCCGCGTCGCGCGCCAGACCGGCTTGCAGACGGTCGGCGCGCGACGCGGGTCAGCTGCTGGGCGGCGATCTGGCG